>PLKS01000277.1 GCA_003140665.1 Opitutaceae bacterium | reverse complement strand
GCCTTGAGCCCCCAGGTGCGGCCCGCCAGCTGCTCGATCTGCCCCTTGTTCGCCAGGGCGCGCAGGTGGCCGATGACGGTGGACTGGCTGGCGAGGCGGAACCTGCGCTGGATTTCCCGGGACGACGGCGGCACGCCCTTCTCCCGCTGGAACAGGCGGATGAAGTCGAGGATCTGCTCCTGGCGCTCGGTCATCATGGCGATCACGGGTCGGAGCACACGGACAGCTCGTTGCCGCTCGGCTCCGCAAAATGGAACCGGCGGCCGCCGGGGTATGAGAAGATCTCCCGCGTGATTTTCCCGCCGTGCTCGACGACCCGCCGGAGGGCGTCCTCCAATTGCGGGTGGAAAATGACGACCAGGACGCCGCCCTCGGCCGACGACGCGCGCTTGTCGGAGCGGAAGAAGCCCCCGGCGATCTGCCCGTCGACAAAGGAGGTGTAGTCGGGGCCGTAGTCCGTGAACGCCCATCCGAACACGTTTTCGAAGAATGCCTTGGTCTTCCCGAGGTCGGATGCGTGGAATTCGACGTAGATGATCTTGTTTGCCTGGTCCATGGTGGTGAATTTCGAGGTTGCAGCTATGGAGCGTTCGATCGAATGGCGTTCAATTGAACGGTATCCATTCCAAAGGCAAGCCCTCAAATTAGTAAAATCGCTTTCCAATGTCCTGAAATGACATCTCGTGATGACAGCCCAAGGGTGACAACTTGTGATGACCAGCTTTACCACGAAAAATGTGACATCTCGTGATGGCAGGCAGCAGGGGACATAATCCGATGCGCGGACCAATACTAGAGACCATCCGAGGCGTGAGAACCATGATGCATCTGCTCTCGTGGGTGGGGATCCCGCTGGCGATGCTTGCCACTACGACGGCGGCGGCCGGCGCCGAAGGTACGGAGAGGCGGGTCATATCGCTGGACGGCACTTGGCAGATTGCCGAGGGGACCATGGACCGCGTCCCGGACGCATTTGACCGCAGCGTACCGGTCCCGGGCCTCGTCTCGCTTGCGAAACCGGAATTTGCAGACCCTCCCGGCCCTCCGGTGCATGACAGGCAGCTGATCGCCCAAAAAGACCCCAAGCGCGAGGCGTTCTGGTACCGGCGCACCTTCACCCTCGGTCAGCCCCTACCCGCTCTGGCCCGGCTCAAGGTCGCCAAGGCCATGTATGGGACGAAGGTGATCCTCAACGGAGTTGACCTCGGCTCCCACGCGCCTTGCTTCACACCCGGTTACTTTGACGCCACCTCCGCGCTCAGTCCGGCGGAAAACATCCTCTTGATCCGTGTAGGCGCCGACCGCGACGCCGTGACTGCGGCGGTGCCGTCCGGCTTTGATTTTGAAAAGCAGCGGTATATCCCAGGGATCTTCGACTCGGTGGAGCTGATCCTCTCGGGAACGCCGCATATCGTGCAAGTCCAGGCCGTGCCCGACATTGCGCGGCGGTCCGTGCGCGTGCAGGCGGTCCTGGTCAACGCCGGTGCTCCCTGCCGGCGCTCCGTTCAGTTCGTTGTTCGAGAGGCCAGGTCAGGCCGGGTGTCCGGGAGCCTGAAGAGCGCAGAGGCCGCTTTCCCCTCCGCCAAGGAAACGGTCCTCGACGTGGATGTTCCCATCTCCGACTGCAGGCTTTGGTCCCCGAAGGACCCCTTCCTTTATCAACTCGAGGTCGACAGCGGTTCCGACCTGCTTCGGACGAGGTTCGGCATGCGCGAGTTCAGGTTCGACCCCGCGACCCGGCAGGCAACCCTGAATGGCAAGCCGTATTTCATGCGCGGCAGCAATTTCACAGTCTACAGGTTCTTCGAGGACGGCGAATGCAAGGACCGGCCGTGGGACCGCAAATGGGTCCGGTTGCTGCACCAGCGCGTGAAGGACATGCATTGGAACTGCCTGCGCTACTGCATCGGTTTCCCGCCGGAGCAGTGGTACGACACCGCCGATGAGCTGGGCATACTTATCCAGGATGAGTTCCCAATATGGTTCGGCGGCCCAGGTTGGAGCAACTATCCGAAGGAATTGAAGGCCGACGAACTCGCGCTGGAGTATGCGGAGTGGATGCGCGAGCGCTGGAACCATCCTTCGGTCGTGATATGGGACGCAAGTAACGAGACGACAACGGACCAGACGGGACCTGCCATCGAGCGGGTTCGCGCCACGGACTTGTCGGACCGGCCCTGGGACAACAGCTACAGCGCGCCGGACCGGCCGACCGACACCTTCGAATCGCATCCGTACCACTTTCAGGATCCAAAATTCAAGCTGTCTGACCTCGCCACCGCAGATCCGGTGCCGCAAGGCAGCGCAATCAAGAATGACGCAACGCATCCGGTCATCATAAACGAATACGGTTGGCTCTGGCTGAACCGTGACGGTACGCCCACAACACTGACCCGAAACCTCTACGAAAACCTCCTTGGAAGGGCCTCGACGACCGCGCAGCGCCGACACCTCTACGCCACGTATCTTGCGGCGGAGACAGAGTTCTGGAGGGCCCACCGCAAGGCGGCCGCAGTCATGCATTTCACGACGCTCGGCTACTCGCGCGCCGACGGCCAGACCAGCGACCACTGGATCGACGTCGGTGCGCTCACCTGGGAGCCGGAGTTCTACCGCTATGTCCGAGATGCATTCGCGCCGGTGGGACTCATGTTGGATTTCTGGAAGGACCAGGTGCGGGCCGGCACAGGGGCTGACATCAGGGTGATGCTGGTCAACGATCTGGGCGAATCCTGGAGCGGGCCGGTGCAACTCCGCCTGCGCCGGTCGGGGGACACCCTTCTGCTCGAGGGTAAACGGGATGTCCAGGTCGCGCCTTTTGGCACCGGGTTGACCGAATTCCATCTGACCTGGCCGCGAGAGAGGGGGCCCGTCACATTGGAGGCCGAGCTGCGCGGGACCGACGGCCAACCGGTTCGCAGCGTGCGTGAATTCGCCGTCACGCCATAGCGGCTTCGCCGCCGCCGCACATTGGGACGGGAAGGCATAAAAGGAGCTTCTCAACGCGGCCAAGCGCTATGCGCGTGCGGATCCTATCATCATGATTAGCCTAATCAAAATGCCGAGACAACGTGGTGATCAGCTTTGCCGCGCTGTCCGGAGCTTTTGGCGGGCGGGAGACCAGCAGGTCGTGCGCCCCCCGACTTGCTCGCGCCTGAGGAGGGTGCCCGTCCTTGGGTCGCGGCCCCCCTCTCGCCAGCGGTGGGGGAAAAGCCACGTGGCGGGAAGTTTCCGGTGTTCCACGCCAATGATCTTCAGGGCCTGCCGGGCAACCCAGCGGCATTCTCGCCAAAGCGCCTCGATTTCAGAGGATTCGAGGGATCCCGCCAGGCGCAGGGGATGGATGGCGGCCCTCCAGAGGATCTCATCCGCCATCCAGTTCCCTATGCCGGGAAATCGCTCCTGCATGAGAAGGACCGACTTGACCGCCGTCCTGGAGCGCCGGTGAAGGAATGCCGCAACCGCCTTCTGGCTGAATTCCTTCGAGGCCAGCGATGGCGCAATCGAGCTCCACCACAAGGGGGCTTTCGGGCCGACCGCAAACCGCACCCGCCCGAACATCCTGGGATCATTGTAGACCAGGGCATGCTTCGTGGTGTAGAGCACGAGCTTGTCATGGGCGCCAGGCTTGAAGTCGGGCGGACGGACGCCGAGGTTGCCCGACATCCCGAGATGTAGTCCGAGCCACCCGTCTGTCCCAAACCGAAACAGCATCTGCTTGCCCGCCGCCTCCGATGACCTCAGGGCCCTACCCGGCAGCGACCCTTCGATGGCCGCAAGGTCGGTGCCCTTGAAGGTCCGCGCGCCCGCCTTGAGCGTGACGCGGTCAACTCTCTCGCCCAGCGCCACATCCCATTTTCTCCTGAAAAAGTCGACTTCGCCGAGTTCGGGCACGATCCGTTCTCAGACACGTCCCGGCGTGAAAGGTGCGGCGCGTCTCGGAGCCTCCAGGGGGATCCGCCGGCATTCCCCGCGCGCAACGCTTCGCGGCATCAACGGGTCATGCTGTCATAGATGTTGAGCAGTGCATGCACGGCTTCATCGCAGGGCGTGAAGGCCTGCCCTTCATTCGTGCAAACGAGGAATACCACGTCTCGTCTTGGCGCAATCCAAGCGATGGAATAGTTCATGTTATTTGTGCCGCCATGGGTGTAGGCGGTTCCCTTCGCCCAATCCCTCTGCACGACATTCCAGCCCCCGGCGTAGTCGCCCCCGAAGGCCGGGGTGTGCAGGCGCTTGAACGTCTCTGGCGAAAGCAAACCGGGCTCCCCGCGCAATCCCTTCAGCTCGTTAATAGTGAACTTTGCCCAGTCGCCGATCGGACAGTGAACCCCGGCGGCCGGCGCCATCACCGCCCGGAAGTCGATTTCCGGGCCGTTGGACGACAAGGGTATGCCGTTCACGTGCGGCCATGGCTGATCGATGGCGCCGTGAGTGCCCGTGCCGCCGAAGCCGGCGTGCTCCATCTTTAGCGGCGCGAATATGCGCTGCCGCATGAGTTCTTCCCATGGCCTGCCTGTAATGCGTTCGGCAATCGCCCCCAGGATCACATAGTCCCAGTTCGAATAGTTGAAACTTGCGCCCGGGGTCGCCACCAGGACCGCGCTGCCAGCCGCCAGCACGGTGGCCACGCGCTGCTCCATCAAGGAGCCATGCGCGGAGAGCGGACCCCAATCCGCTTCCCAAGGCAAAGCCGCCCGGTGGGCCAAGAGCTGCTCCACGGTGATTTTCCGAATCGCCTCCGGCAGTTTTGGGGCAAGATCGGGGAACTCGTCCGCAATCGCGCTCTCGAAGCGGAGTTTCCCGTCGTCGATCAACAGGCCGATCAAGGTCGCAGTCATCGCCTTGGTGTCGGAGCCGAGATGCCATTCGTCTTCGAGGGTCGCGTTGACCCCCGACCCGCTTTTCCGCACGCCGACCACCCCGCTTGCAAGCACCCCGTCAGCTGTTGCGATCGCGCCCGCCAAAGCCGGCAAGCTCGCTCGTTCGCGGATGGGAGCGAGCGCCTCCGCCACTTTCGTGTTGAGGGAATCCCTGTCCGGCTGCTGATCGGCCCCGGCACACCCGAGAACAGGAAGAACACCGAAGACGAGCCGGGTGCAGTAAGCGCGAAGGCGCACACAAAGGAGGGTGCAGAATTGCCATGCCGCGTCATCCAAAAACTCGAGGCGTTGCCGGCAGCACAGGGTGGCCGCCCCGCCGCACCAAGGAAACGGCTCGACTTCTGCCTTAGACATTCTAAGGCTGGCGCGGCAATGGCGCAGAAGGCGGACCTCCTCCAGGGAACCCTCGACATGCTGGTCCTGCGGGTACTGTCCCGCGGTGAACTCCACGGCTGGGGCATCACCCAGAAGCTGGAGCAGCTTTCCAGGAGCGCCCTGCAGGTGGACGAGGGATCGCTATACCCCTCGCTCTACCGGATGGAGGGCAAAGGCTGGATCGAGGCCGAATGGCGCATGACGGGGAACAACCGGCGCGCGAAATTCTATGCGCTCACCAGGTCGGGCCGCAGGCAGCTCGAGTCCGAGACGGAGAGCTGGAACCGGATGGCGGGGATCATCGCGCAGGTCATGCATTCCCCGTAGCCTTTCACGCCATCGGTCCTTCCTTCCATGACGCCGCTGCGCCTCTTGGCCCGTCGCCTCCGTTTCCTCTTCCGCCGTGGCGCCGCGGAACGGGAGATGGCCGAGGAGATGCGGTTCCACCTGGAAATGCGCACTGAGGACGGGCTCGCCGGCGGCCTGCCGGCGGATGAGGCCCGCCATGCCGCGAACCGGAAATTCGGCAACCTCGGCATGGTTCAGGCGAAGTCGCGCGATCAGTTCGTGTTCCAATGGCTTGAGCAGCTCCTCCAGGACGTGTCCTACTCCGCGCGCACGCTACGCAAGAACAAGGGCTACTCGATCGTCGCCCTGCTCACGCTCGGGCTGGGAATCGGCGTGAACACGACGGCGTTCACGGTCCTGAACCGGCTGCTTCTGCGCCCGGCGCCGTTTGCCGACACGCGCCGCCTGGTCCACATCCGGGCAACGTCCGCGGACGGCTCGGAAGGCTCGGTCTCGCCGGGCGATTTTTTTGACCTGCGCGCCCAGAACACGGCGCTGGATCACGTCTCCGCCTATTATGTCAGCTGGCTGAGCACCCTGGCGGAGCCCGGGCAGGCCGCCATCCGCTGCGACTCCATCAGCGCAACCGCCGACTTCTTCACGGCCCTGGGGATCCAGCCGGTGATGCTTGGGCGCGCGTTCACGGACCAAGACGAGGCGCGCCACGAGAATATCGCGCTCCTTAGCCACTCGTTTTGGGTCAAGCACTACCGGGCCGACCCTCGCGTGCTCGGCCGCATCCTGAGGACGGACGGGGGCTTTCAATACACCATTGTCGGCGTGATGGCTGCCGCCCTGGACGATCCCACGTTGTTCGTCGGCACCACCGACGGCCTCGCTTTCTGCACCCTGATGAGCGGCATGGACCCACGCTACCGCGACAGGGGATGGAATTCCGTCGTCGCGCGGCTCAAGCCCGGCGTGACGGCCCAGCGGGCCCAGGCGGAGCTGGCCGCGCTCGCCCGAAGGCTCGCTCATGACTTTCCGAAGTCGAACACGGGCCGCGGCTTCAAGACCGTTCCCTTTCCCACGCGTGCAATGGACGAGATGGGCGGGCGCCTTGTCTGGCTCGTGATGGGTCTTTCCGGCGTCGTCCTGCTGGTTGCCTGCGTCAACCTTGCCAACTTGCAGCTCGTGCGCACAACCGCCCGGAACAACGAACTGGGCATCCGCCTGGCGCTCGGCTGCACGCGAGCCCGGTTGATCCGGATGCTGCTCACCGAGAGCATGATGATCTCCACGGCGGGCGGCGCCCTGGGGCTGCTGCTCGCGCAGTGGAGCAATCGGTACCTGGCGGCATACTGGAAGGTCGACATGCCGCTCAACTTCCGGGTCATCGGATTCACCTGTGTTGTTTCCGCGGCGGCTGGCGCCCTCTTCGGCACAATGCCCGCGCTGTTCGCCTCGCGCGAACAGGTGAATGCATCGATCAAGCAGGGTGCCCGGGGCACGACCCCGGATCGCTACCGGCACCGGCTCCGCCAGGCCCTGATCGTCGTGGAGCTCGCGATGGCGCTCATGCTTCTGGCCGGGGCCGGGTATTTCGTAAGGGGCATCCAGCGGATCACCCAGCGGGACCTTGGCTGGCGCCCCGAAGGCGTGCTGATCGGCTACCTTGCGCTCGATCACGACCATTACGGTGAAGTCCGGGATCCCCGGAGCGTGGTCTTCGGTGATCGTTTGATTTCCGAAATGGCGAGTTTGCCGGGCGTAGATGCGGTGGCGCTTTCAAACGACAACGTGTTTGGCGCCAACCCGATAAATTTTGAGATCGAGGGAAGGCCTCCCTACGAAAGGGACGTCCTGGCGTCCATTGAGACTCCGAGCCCCGGCTATTTCAGGGCCTACGGGATCCGCCTTCTCGAGGGCCGCGAATTTCGCGATACGGACCGGCCCGGCACGCCCAAGGTGGCCATCATATCGGCGAACATGGCGCAAAGATACTGGCCGGGCGAGAGCGCCATTGGAAAGCGGATAGGGACGGAAGACCCGGCCCACCAGGACTGGGCCGAGGTCGTGGGGGTGGTCGGCAACATCCTGCACGACCTGGAGTGGGATCCCCGCCGCAGTCGATACGCGATCTACTACCCCTGGGCGCAGAACTCGTTTCGCTACCTTGCGGTGACCTTGCACTCCAGCGGAGATCCTGAGGCGCTGAAGGAAGAGGTGAGGAAAACCTTCGGTCGCATCGAGCCCAACATTGCTTTCAGTTTTCTCGGCGCCGCCGACGAGCTCATGGCCCAGGACCTGATGCAGTACACGGTTGCGCGGCGAATGCTTGTCCAGGTCGCGGGACTCGGCCTCCTGCTTGCCGCAGTGGGAATCTATGGCGTCGTCGCCAACCTGGCGGCGGAGCGGACAAAGGAGATCGGCATCCGCATGGCCCTGGGAGCGCAGCCCCGGGATGTCATCTGGCTGTTCCTTGGGAATGGCGTCCGTCTCGCCCTCATAGGCACCGGGCTCGGGCTTGCGGGGGCATTTGGCCTTAACAAGGCGCTCGGCCACCTGCTTTCCGACTTCCCGGGGAATGATCCTTGGGTCGTTGGAAGTGTGGGGATCGTGCTGATCACCGTCACACTCGTGGCCTGCTGGCTGCCGGCCCGCGGCGCCACCCGCGTCAACCCGATGGATGCGCTGCGGGCGGATTGAGCGGCGCGAGCATCGAGACCGTGATGACCGGCTTGCCCGGCTCCGGAAACTCCTGTCAACTTTGCCGATGCAGATGGAACCCGAGGAAGGGCTTCTGCCGCTGCCGGCGCAGGTTTTCCCCGCCGACGGGGCTGCCGCCGACGCTTCCTATCGGACATGAACAAGATCGGCATCTATTACGCCTACTGGACGCATGACTGGGACGCGGACTTCGTGCCCTACGTCGCGAAGGTGAAACGCCTCGGATTCGACATCCTTGAGGTCAATTCCGGCACCGTCACCCGGATGCCCAATCGCGAGCGGGACCGGCTAAGGCGCGCCGCCGAGAAGGCCGGCATCGAGCTGACCTATTGCATCGGCCTTCCGCACCGCTACGACATCGCGTCGCCCGATGCGGCCGTGCGCCGCAATGGCATCGCGTTCCTCAAGCGCAGCGCCGAGATGCTGCGCTACATGGGCCACAGGCAGCTTGGCGGCATCATCTACAGCTCGTGGCCGGGCAAGCTGCCCTTCGGCGAGGAAAAGCGGCTCTACCTCGACCGGAGCGTGCGAAGCATGCGCGAGGTCATGAAGGTGGCCGAGGACTGCGGCGTCTTCTTCAACGTCGAGGTCGTCAACCGCTTCGAGCAGTTCCTGCTCAACACTGCGGCCGAGGCGGTGACGTACGTGCGCCGCGTCGGCAGTCCGCACTGCCGCGTGCTCCTCGACACATTTCACCTCAACATCGAGGAGGACAGCATACGCGATGCCATCGTCGCCACCGGCGCATGGCTCGGCCATTTTCACGTCGGCGAGACCAACCGCCGGCCGCCCGGGCGGGGCCGGATGCCGTGGGACGAGATATTTGGAGCGCTGCGGAGGATCGGTTACACCGGGGCGATAACGATGGAGCCGTTCCTCATGCCCGGGGGCGAGGTCGGCCGCGATATCAGCGTGTACCGGAATCTGGGCGAGGGCCTGGACCTCGACCGCGAGGCCGGCCGCGCGCTCAAGTTTGTGCGCCGCAAGCTCGCCCGCTGATCCGCTGGGCTGGCTGCCGCGGCGAGTTTTCTTGGGGCGGCCGCTTGACGTTCAATCGAATGGCGTTCAATTGAACGGTATCCCGCATCCAGGGAGAAACCTCGAGAACCTGCCCTCATGAACCCACCGTCAGCTCCCCGCGAGGCCATCCCGGGACGGGGCGCCACCATCAATCCGCCCAACCGCTTCGAGGCCTTCCATCTCGAGCCCGATCCGGACTTGCCGCCGGAGGAGAGGCCCAGCCCGAAGACACAGTTTTATTTCGACGCCACCGAATCGCTCCTGACGCCGAACGACAGCCCCGACGTGGGCTTCGATGTCGGGCTGAACTGCTACCGCGGCTGCGAGCATGGCTGTGCCTACTGCTTCGCGCGGCCCTTTCATGAGTATCTCGGGTGGAGCAGCGGCTTGGACTTCGAGACGAAGATCCTCGTCAAGCCACGGGCTCCCGAGCTTCTCCGCAAGGAGCTCTCCAGGCCGGGATGGAAACCCCAGACGATCGGCATGAGCGGGGTCACGGATTGCTACCAGCCGGCCGAGCGCCATTTCAAGCTGACCCGGCAATGCCTGGAGGTGTTCGCCGAGTTCCGGAACCCGGTGGCGATCATCACCAAGAACTTCCTGGTCACCCGCGACCTCGACCTCCTTGCGGAGCTGGCGCGCTGGCAATGCACCGTCGTCAATGTCAGCGTCACGACGCTCGACGCGGAGCTGGCGGGCAGGCTTGAGCCCCGCGCCGCGCGTCCGGAGCACCGGCTGAAGGCCATCAGGATGCTGGCGGCGGCCGGCATTCCCGTGAACGTCATGGTGGCGCCGGTGATTCCGGGGCTGACCGACCACGAGCTTCCCTCCATCCTGGACGCTGCCGCGGGCGCGGGGGCGAGGACGGCCTGCATGGCGCTGCTGCGGCTGCCGTGGGCCGTGAAGGACATATTCTCGGCGTGGCTCGAGGCCCATGTCCCCGGGAAGAAGGAGCGGGTGCTGGACCGCCTCCGAAAGATGCACGGGGGCAGGCTTTATGATGCCGAATGGGGTGCGCGCATGAGGGGAAGGGGCGTCCTTGCGGCGCAGATCGGCGATCTGTTTGCCATCGCCAGGCGCCGCGCCGGGCTCGACGGCACCGCCGCCCATCTGAGCACGGAGCATTTCCGCCGGACCGGGGGAGCGCAGCTCGAACTTTTCTAGGGGGGGCCATGGGAACCGGGCGCCCTGGCTGCGCTTGATCTCACGGTTCGAGAAAAAGGCGGACGCCTGGGAGCGCATGACCTCGGTGCCAAGAAGGGCCGTCTGCCTGCTTGCGAACGGAGGGCACCGCGGCAATCGTGCGGCACTCAAGCCGTGTACGAATACCGCTCATCAGAAGAACACCAGCCGGTCGTGTGGGTGCGCGGCCACCCCGTGTATGCGGCGTATTTCATCGTGCTCGTCTTCGTCGCATCGATGGTCGCCACGGCCATAATGATGGCGCTCAACGCCACCCGCCTCCTGGGCTGGCTCCCGTTCGTCGGCACGGAGGTGCTCAGGGGCGAAGTGTGGCGCATCGTCACCTACGGGCTCGTCAATCCGCCGAGCCTCTGGTTCGCCATCGACATGGCCATGATCGCGCTGTTCGGCCGCGAGGTGGAGAAGTTCTTCGGCCGCGGGAAATTCATGCTCCTCTATGGCTGGATCTACCTGCTGCCGCCGCTGCTCTTCACCCTCATCGGGGCCTGGTTTCCGGTGCGCCTCGCAGGGGAAGCCGGCGCGCTCGCGGTCTTCATCGCATTCGCGACGCTCTACCCCAATGTGGCGTTTTTCTGGGGCTTCCTTGCGAAGTGGGTGGCGGCGATCCTTGTCGGCATCTACTCGCTGATGGCGCTGGCCAACCGCGACTGGATCGGGGGCCTCTCGCTCTGGTCCACCGCCGGCTTTGCCTACGCATTCGTGCGCTATGAGCAGGGTCGCTTCACCCTTCCGCGCCTCAGCCTGTTCAGGCGCGCGCCGAAGCTTCGCTTGCTTCCCGGATTCAAGGGCGCAGGCGATGTGGAGGTCGAGGCTGCCAAGCGTGAATCCATGGCCGAGACCGACGCGGTTCTCGACAAGATCGCCCGGTCGGGGGTGTCCAGCCTCACGGCAAAGGAGCGGGCCACGCTTGACGCGGCGCGCAACCGGTTGAGGAAGGGCGAGCTTCGCCGCCAATAGCGCCGCCCCCGAAGGAGCCATTCGTCCGGCGCGGCGGCGGACCTGCGGCGAGCTACGTGAAATCGAGCTCGGGCTCCGGCGGAGCGTCATCCGGCGGGGCGAGGCAACCGGGACCCTCGTTGCGGCTGTTGCTGACAAATCGGCTCACGGGCCGGGATGCCATGCGCTCCGACGCGATCGGGCTCACGAGCAGCCTGAATTCCTCATCCGAAAGGGGCCGGTCGCCGATCCAGCGGACCATGGCGTCGGCGGTCAGGATCACGGGCATCCGGTCGTGCACCCGGGAAACGAGCTCGTTGGGCGCCGACGTGAGGATGCAATACGCCTCAGGCAGATCCTCCGCGGCCGGATCCCAGATGCCGGCGAACGCGAAGGGCTCCTCGTCGAGAAGCGTGAAGAGGTGCGGCAGCTTTGCGCCGCCGGCGCTCTTCCACTCGTAGAACCCGTTCGCCGGGACGAGGCATCGCCTTTCCGCCACGCCCCGCCGGAACGCCGGGAGGGTGGACGCGGTCTCCGACCTGGCGTTCGCAAGGAGCCTCGGCCGGCTCTTGCCGCGCTCGCCGAGGGGCACCATCCCCCACGTCATGGCACGGACGCCTGGCTGCCCCTCCGCGCACGCCACGACGGGCATCGTACTCGTCAGGGTCACGTTGTACCGGGGCACCGCCCAATCGGGGGTTTCCAGCGGCACGCCGAGCGCCCTTGAGATCGCCCCGAGCGCGGCGTCGGTCTTGTGGAGCGTGTAGCGGACGCACATGGCAGGCCTTCCGCCCGGTCAGCGGGCGTCAAATGCGCCCCTGAGGTCGGAACCCAGGCGGTCGTGGAACAGCTGGCGCTTCCGGTAGAGCGCGCTGCGCTTCCCGTCGGGAATGCAGCGCGTCGACTCGTCCATGGAAATGCACCGGCCGCAAAGCCGCGCCAGCGCGGCGCCCGAGCCGCGGCCCGGGGAATCGCACCACGCCGCCTGCAGGGCGCCCCCGAGGGCGGCGCTCTCGTCCTGCGCCATCGCGACGACGGGGACGCCGAAGATGTCGGCGGCGATCTGGCGCCGGAGCGGCGAGCGGGCGCCGCCACCGGTCAGCCGGATCTCCCTTGGCCGGATGCCGAGCGCGCACAGCCGCCGTAGTCCGTAGTTCATCCCGAGCGTCGCCCCCTCCATCGCCGAGCGCGCCAGGTGGCCCTTGGCCAGCGTCGTGCGGTCGAGTCCGAAAAAGACGCCGGTGCCCCTCGGCAGGTTCGGTGTCCGCTCCCCGTCAAGGTAGGGCAGGAGCGTGAGTCCACCGGAGCCGGCGGGGGCTCCCGCCGCAGCCCGCTCGAGGTCGTCGAGGCTCCAGCCGAAGAGAGCCCTGACCGCCTCGGTGACGCCGGTGACATTCATGGTGCACAGCAGCGGCAGCCAGCCACCGGTCGAGGAGCAGAACGCCGCGATCTCCCCGGAAGGGTCGATGACCGGCTTGCGCGCGAAGGCATAGATCGTCCCGCTGGTGCCGAGGCTGGCGGTCACGGCGCCGGGGAGGACGTTTCCGGTCCCGATCGCGCCCATCATGTTGTCCCCGCCTCCCGCGCTCACGACCGTGCCCTCCGGAAACCCGTAGCGCGTGGCGAGCTCCGGCCTGAGGTTTCCGCACGGCTCGTGCGAAGCGGAAACCGCGGGGAGGCATTCGGCGACGCGACCGTCCACGGCACCCATGGCGGCCGCGGACCAGGCGCGCTTCCGGACGTCCAGGAACCCGGTCCCGGAGGCGTCGCCGCATTCCATGAAATAGCTCCCGGTAAGGTGCAGGTTGAGATAGTCGTGCGGCAGCAGGATGTGCCTGAGCCGCCTGAAGTTGGCAGCCTCGTGGCGTTTCAGCCACAGCACCTTGGGCGCCGTGTAGCCGGGAAGGAACGGAAGCCCTGTCCTGCGGATGACGGCGGCGCTCCCGCCCAGCTTGCGCGTCAGGATCGCGCACTCCGCCGAGGTGCTCGTGTCGCACCAGAGTTTTGCCGGGCGGATGACCGCGCCCTTTCCGTCCAGGGGGACGAAGCCGTGCTGCTGCCCGGAAACCCCGATCCCGCGCACGCGCGAGCGGTCGATCCGGAGGGCGACCTCGCCGATGGCCGCGTCCATCGCGATCGCCCACTCCTGGGGATGCTGCTCCATGTGGCCGGCAGGCAGGCCGGGGATCAGCCGGTGCGGAAAGCGCGACTCGGCCACCACCCGGCCCGTATCGATATCCAGCGCGACGGCCTTGACGCTCTGGGTGCCGCTGTCGACCCCTATGTAGAGGCTCATGAGCCGGTCAGGTACCTGTTCAGCAGGTTCTCGAGATATTCCTGGCGGCCGCTCCGCGGCACGGGCTCCCCGAGCTTGGTGAGGACGAGCTTCTCGAGCTCCCGGAACCCGACCCTTCCCTTCTCGATGTCCCGGCCGAAGCCCGAGTCGTAGCTTGAGTACCGGTCGGACACGAACCCCTCGAATTCTCCGTCGGCGATGATCCGGCGCGCGACCTTGAACGCCAGGGCGTAGGTGTCCATTCCGCCGATATGGGCGTAGAAAAGGTCCTCCGGGTCGACGGAGGGGCGGCGCAGCTTGGCGTCAAAATTGAAGCCGCCCTTCCCAAGGCCGCCCGCGCGCAGGATCGTGACCATGGCAAGCGTGATCTCCTTCACGTCCGTGTTGAACTGGTCCGTGTCCCAGCCGAGGAGCGGGTCGCCCGCGTTCGCGTCGACCGACCCGAGCATCCCCTGGGCCGCGGCAACCTCGAGCTCGTGCTGGAACGAGTGGCCGGCGAGGGTCGCATGGTTCGTCTCGATGTTGAACTTGAGGTGCTTCTCGAGCCCGAAGGTCCTCAGGAAGGCTATCCCGCTCGCCACGTCGAAGTCATACTGGTGCTTCGTCGGCTCCTTGGGCTTCGGCTCGATGTAGAACTGCCCCTTGAACCCGATCTTCCTGGCGTAGGCGACCGCCATGTGGAGGAACCGCGCGAGATGCTCCTGCTCCCGCTTGAGGTTGGTGTTCAGCAGGGTCTCGTAGCCCTCCCGCCCGCCCCAGAAGGTGTAGCCATCCCCTCCCAGCTCGTGGGTGACCTCGAGCGCCTTCTTCACCTGCGCGGCGGCATAGGCGAACACGTGCGCGTCGGGATTGGTGGCGGCCCCGCACATGTAGCGCGGATTGGAGAAAAGGTTCGCGGTGCCCCAGAGCAGCCGCACGCCGGTCGCCTTCTGCAGGGCCTTCGCGTGGGCGACGAGCCGGTCGAGGTTGCGGTTCGACTCGGCGAGCGTCGCGCCCTCCGGGGCGATGTCCCGGTCGTGAAAGCACCAGAACGGCGCCTCGATCTTTGTGAAGAACTCGAACGCCGCGTCCATGCGGTGCTTCGCGACGGAGAGGGCGTCCCTGCCCGCCTCCCAGGGCCGCCTGATCGTCCCCGGGCCAAACGGGTCGCCCCCGACGCCCCGGAAGGAGTGCCAGTAGGCGATCGAGAACCGCAGGTGCTCCCGGAGCGTGACGCCGTCGATCGACTCCGACGGGTCGTAGTGCCTGAACGCCAGGGGATTCGTGGAGCGCGGACCCTCGAATTGGATGCGCGGGACGTTGAAGTATTGGGGGCTCGTATTTTTCGGCATCGCGCCCGATGACTACCACGAACCGCATGCCGCCGTCGAGTTCCCATCGCTGCCGTACTTGGCTTGCCTCAAGGGCGCCCGGGGCCTTTCTATAGGCGCATGACCCCCAGTCGCTGCGTCCTCGCGCTCCTCCTTGCCGCCGCGGCCGCCGGCGCCGATGGCGCCGATTACAGGGTCCTCGCGCACTATCCCATCGCCGGGGACGTGCGGTATGACTATCTGCGCGTGGACCCGGCGATGCGACGCCTGTACGTCTCGCACGGCAATCGGGTCGACGTGCTCGACGCGGACAGCGGGGTCAAGCTGGGCGAGATAGCCCCGATGAACGGCATCCACGGAATCGCCGTCGTTCCGGAGCTCAGGCGAGGCTTCATAACGGCCGGGTCGGACCGGACGGTCGTCATGTTCGATGTGGACACCCTGAAGATCGTGAAGGTGATCCCCGGCCTGGGCGTGAAGCCCGACGCGATCGAGTACGACCCCGAGACCCGGAGGATCTACGTCGCCAATGGCGCCTCAGGGGGAATCACCGTCATCGATCCCGCAAAGGGGGAGATCTCGGCGACCATCCCGATAGAGGGCAAGCTTGAGGGGCTCGCGTTCGACGGCAGGGGGCGGCTGTTCGTCAACACCGAGGACAGGAGCATGATCCAGGTCGTCGACACGCACGCCCTGAAGCCGGTGGCCATGTGGCCCATAGCGCCGGTCGAGGGGGGAACGGGGCTCGCGATCGACGCCGCCCATCACCGGCTGTTCTCGGCGGGCGGCAACAACCGGCTCGCGGTCGTGGACAGCGACACGGGCGCAATCGTCGCAACCCCGGAGATCGGCAGCGATCCCGACGGCGACGCGTTCGATCCCTCGAGCGGCCTGATCTTCACCTCCAACATGGTCGGCACGCTGAGTGTCCTCCATGAGGATTCCCCGGACGCCTACAGCGTCGTGCAGACGGTCCCCACCGCGTTCGGCGCCAGGACGATCGCGCTGGACGCGAAGACGGGCCGGGTTTTCCTCTCGACGGGAAAATTCATGCAGACGCCGGCGCCGACCGCCGACAATCCCAGGCCGAGGCGCCAGGGCGAGCCGGGAACATTCGAGGTCCTCGTCGTCGGCCGTTGAGCGGTCTGGGCCGCGGCGCCACGCCGACGATGCTCCGTATGAAAAGAGCGGCGTGGGCCTTTCCGAGGCTAGCGAATCAGCGCGATAAGCCGGCCGCGGCCGGTTACGTTAAGCTTCTTGTAGATCGACCGCAGCTGGCGCTTCACAGTGAGAACGCTTTTGCGCAAGCGGTTGGCAACCTCGTCATTGCTGCAGCCCTGTCCGACGAGCCGCGCAACATCGCTTTCCCGCGGGCTCAGCCGGGCAAATAGGCTCAGGGCAGCAGACTTCTCCCGGCCGTTCGCGGGCCGGGTCCGGCCGATGGCCTCAAAACGGATGAGGAACATGGGCATGCTGAGGGGGGCGGCATCGAGCTGCAGGAGGTTCACCGAGGCGCGCAGACCCGCTTGATTCGGGTGCGAAAAATACACGCCAGATGGGGCCGTGAGGGGGCAAAGCCGGTGGTTGCCGGGAATCCAGTTCGCCTTGAAGGCCTCGCAATAGCGCACCACCGGCTCCGGCAGGTGCAGTTCCATCCCGGGTTTTTCCCGGGCCGCGCGCTCGGGCCCGTGCTTCCAAAGGGCGCAGCATTCGATGGCGGACCGGTTTCGCGACACGACCTTGAGGTCCCAATCCAGCAGCACCGTGGCGATCGGCAGGTTGACCAGAAGCTTTTCCAGCGACAGGCGCACGGCACGTTCGCGGTGCAGGCTCAGGATCCGATGCAACACCGTGTTGAAATGGGGATGCAGCTGCCCCAGCAGCGCCATATCGGCGTCGGTGAAGTCATGCTGCGTGGCCGTGCGGTGCAGCCCAATCAGTCCCTGGAAGAGGGCGCCGTCCCAAAAATTGAGGCTCGCGAAATAGCGGTCGTTGTATGGCCGCATGAAGAGCAGGTAAAAATCCGAGCGGACCAGCTCCTGCTGGGGAACGATATCGCTCATGCGCACCAGGGTCGTTCCCGGACGCGCGGCTAGATAGGCCTGGATCGGGCTGATCTTCTGGAAACGCTGAAATTCCTGCTCCGAGGAAAAAGGGGCGCGTTCGCGAAATACCGTCGACGGCATGACGGCGAACGGCCGAAGGCACATGCAGATGAAATGAAGGGGCAACGCGGCGTGAAGCGTCTGCCTTGCGCTCTCCCAGAATTCGTCCATTTCCTGGACCGCGTGAAGCCTCAGCAGCGCTTGGTCCAGCTCGGCCCCACCGGTCTGCACGAGCGGATGGCAGCGGCTGTGCTTCAAGGCGCTCCCGCGCCGTGGAAATGACAGACGGGCAAGGACCATGCAGACGGCAGAGTCGCGCCATGCGCCGGGACTGTCGACAGGAAACGCCGGTGAACGCAAACTTGCTCCGAAGGGAGCATCCTCGTCTTCCCGGAGGAATTCGATTCAAGGCGAATGAATGCCTCCCTTGGGGGCATAGACATCCGGCCGCGTCCCTGTTAGGGTGCACGGCCTTCCGCAAGTTGCGCAACAACAAGATGAAATCACACCGATGAGCACCCCAAAACTGAATGTGGATCCCGCCAGACTGAACGCTTTCCTGGGACGAGCCCTCAACGACATGGGGGCCGCGTTTCAAACCGCCCTCATCATCCTCGGCGAGCGCCTCGGTCTCTACAGGGCGATGGCCGGCGCCGGACCGATGCAGCCGGGCGACCTTGCCAAGAAGACCGAAACAGACGAGCGCTATGTGCGCGAATGGCTGTGCGCACAGGCGGCCAGCGGGTATGTCACCTATGACCCGGCAAACGGGAGCTTCACCCTCCCCGACGAGCAGGCTCTCCTCCTCGCGGTCGACAGCGGGCCCGCCTTTCTGCCCGCGGCCTATCAGATCATCGCCTCAACCGTGATCGACGAACCCCAGCTGCGGGAAACCTTCAAGACCGGATTTGGCTTCGGCTGGCATCAGCATTGTTCTTTCCTGTTTGACGGTACCGAGCGTTTTTTCCGGCCGAGCTATGCAGCCAACCTGATCACGTCTTGGATTCCCGCTCTGAACGGTGTCGAGGCGAAGCTCAAGAGCGGCGCCCGGGTGGCCGACGTCGGCTGCGGTCATGGCGCTTCGACGATTCTGATGGCCCAGGCATATCCGAGATCCAGGTTTGTCGGATACGATTACCACGAGCCGTCCGTCAAGCGCGCGAGGGAGGCTGCGGACCGGGCGGGCGTGGCAGACCGGGCGACCTTCGAGGTGGCGGCCTCAAAGGAATACCCGGGCTCCGGTTTTGACCTGGTCGCGTTCTTCGACTGCCTCCACGACATGGGCGACCCGGCGGGAGCCGCCAGGCATGTCCGGTCCTCGCTGAAGCCGGACGGGACTTGGCTGATCGTCGAACCATTCGCGGGGGACCGGATCGAGGAGAATCTAAACCCCGTGGGACGGGTGTATTATGCGGCTTCCACCATGATCTGCACCCCGGCCTCGCGGTCCCAGGAGGTCGGACTCGCCCTTGGCGCGCAGGCGGGGGAGCGCCGATTGCGCGAGGTAGTCACGCAAGGCGGCTTTACCCGATTCAGGCGCGCGACCGAGACTCCGTTCAATCTTGTCCTGGAAGCGCAGCCCTGAATGCCTGAAGGCTCTTACATGGATCGCCGCGAATCATGCAGGCGCCGACCGCCGACAATCCCAGGCCGAGGCGCCAGGGCGAGCCGGGAACATTCGAGGTCCTCGTCGTCGGCCGTTGAGCTGGCGGCCCCGGGCGCGGCCATCCGCCCGGGCGCTACGCCGGCGGCCTGAAGGCCATTGCAAAATATACGGCCAGAAGCATGCAGGCAAAGCTCGCCGCGTAGTTCCAGGTGAGCCTTTCCTTGAGGACGACCCAAGCGAACAGGATGAATACCAGAAGCGTGATGACCTCCTGGATGATCTTGAGCTGGTATCCGCTCAGGTGCGCGGACAGGTAGCCCAGGCGGTTGGCGGGGACCTGAAGGCAGTATTCGAAGAAGGCGATGCCCCAGGAAATGAGGATGGCCAGGAACAGAGGCCGGCCCTCCAGCCACCTGAGCCTGAGGTGTCCGTACCAGGCGATCGTCATGAACACGTTGGAGCCGATGAGGAGAAGAATGACTTTAGACATGCCGACCGACTACAACGAAGCGCCCCCGCGTTCGCAACAGCCCTGAGGTGGGCGCGAAAACAGCGTAAATCCCGGACCGGGCGCCCAAAGACGGAGCTTGATCGCCAGAAATGACGGTCTATACCTTGCCGCCGGCCTCGACCAGGCCTACTGTACGCGAATGATAATCAAAGCATATCTCAAGCCCAGCTGCGGTTGGTCAAATGGCGTCCGCGCCGTCCTCCGCAAGTACGCCCTCGATTTCGATGACATCGACATCATCGGGGACCGCGCCAGCTATGCGGAAATGGTGCGCAAGTCGGGACAGCCCCTCTCGCCGTGCGTGGAAGTCGACGGCGTGATGCTCGCCGACGTCTCCGGCGAGGAGCTCGAGAATTACCTCCTGAGCAATGACATGGTCAAGCCGAGCGACGCCGCCGTGGGCACCGCCACGAATGCGGGCTGCTCGGACGAGGAGCACGCCAAGATGGCGACCAAAACGATCCGCTTTTTCTGAAGCCGCGAGCACTCCAAAATCCCTAATCGATGCGGGCCGCTCTCGGAAATACGAGAACGGCCCTTTTTTTGCGCACGCGCAGCCGCACCCGACGCCACAACCCTCATGACACGAGTCATACCCTCACCGCTCTACAATCCGGACCAGGAGCATGACGCCTGCGGCGTCGGGTTCATCGCCAAGGCGTCGGGCGAGCGCTCGCATGACGTCATTGAGCGCGCCATCGCGGCGCTCAAGTCGCTCGCCCACCGGGGCGCAATCGACGCCGACGCGGTGACGGGGGACGGGGCCGGCCTGCTCACCCAGATCCCCCACGAGCTCCTGCGCGAGTTCCTGGAAAAGAAGAAGAAGCCCCTCTTCCGGGACGGCGACCTCGGGGTCGGGATGATCTTCCTGCCCCGCGACGACTATGCGGCTTCCCATTGCAAGAAGATCGTCGAGCAGGCGGTCAAGGCGGAGGGACTTGCCTTCCTGTGCTGGCGCGAGGTGCCCACGGACGACACCTGCCTCGGCCGGAAGGCGCTCGAGACGAAGCCCTCGATCGTCCAGGCGCTCGTGGCGCGCAAGGACGACGCGGCGGACGACGAGTTCGAGCGGAAGCTCTTCCTTGCCCAGAAGGCCTCGGAAAGAAAGTCCTTCGAGGCGGGCGTGGACGGGTTCTACATCTGCTCGTTCTCGTCGCGGACGGTCGTCTACAAGGGCCTTCTCAACGCGCCCCAGGTGCGGAAGTTCTTCCACGACCTCAAGTCGCCGAAGTTCAAGAGCGCCTTTGCGATCTTCCACCAGCGCTACTCGACGAACACGTTTCCCACCTGGCACCTCGCCCACCCGTTCCGGCTGATGGCGCACAACGGGGAGATCAACACGATCCGCGGCAACCGCAATTTGATGAGGGCGCGCGAGCGCAGCACGGCCCACGGGGTCTGGGGCGACCGCTTCACGGACCTTCGGCCGCTGGTGCAGCCCAACATGAGCGACTCCGCGTCGTTCGACAACGCGCTGCAGCTCCTTACGCTCGGGGGGCGCGACCCGCTCCATGCCTGCCACATGATGATGCCGATGGCCTGGGAGAAGGACAAGGACCTGTCGCCCGAGGCGCGCGCCTTCTTCAGGTACCACGCCTGCATGCTCGAGGCGTGGGACGGGCCCGCGGCCATCGTGTTCACCGACGGCAAGATCGTCGGCGCGGCGCTCGACCGGAACGGCCTTCGCCCGGCGCGCTACAAGATCTTTGACGACGGCTACGTGATGCTCGCGAGCGAGGCGGGGCTCGTGTTCGACTTCCCGGGCGTCGTCGTCAAGAGCGGCCGGCTGGGGCCCGGAAAGATGATCGCCGTCGATCTTGAGAGGAAGTGCGTCCTCGAGGACGCGGACATCACGGCCTCGCTGACCGGCAAGCCGCTCTACCGGGCATGGTGCGACGAGCACCTGGTCAACCTCCATGCGTTCGCGTCGGGCGGCGGGCGCGCGGCGGTGGAGCTGGCGGCGGCCCCTTCCCTTTCCTCGCAGGTCGCGTTCGGCTACGACCTCGAGGAGCAGGAGCTCATCCTGACCCCGCTTGCGGAGGGGCTGGAACCCACCGGCTCGATGGGCGACGACACGCCGCTTGCCGTGCTGTCGCGGCGGCCCCGCCTGTTCTACCAGTATTTCAAGCAGCTGTTCGCGCAGGTCACGAACCCCCCGATCGACTCGATACGCGAGAAGTCCGTCATGTCGCTGGGGATGTACCTGGGCGGCCGGCTGGGGCTCTTCGAGGAGCTGCCCAAGACCAGCGGGTTCGTCGAGCTGGAGTCGCCCATCCTTGGCTCGGGCGAGATCGCGGCCCTCTTTGACATTCCATTCCTCAAGAACCGGGTGGTCCGGATCAGCGTCCTGGTCGACGCGCACCGCGATGTATTGTTGACTGATGAGTTGCGTCACCTTCTGATCCTGGTACGTGGTCTCGTCCATGACGTGGCACCAGTGGCACCACACGGCACCAATGTCGAGCAGCATGGGTT
>PLKS01000198.1 GCA_003140665.1 Opitutaceae bacterium | reverse complement strand
GGTCCTTTTCCAGGCAGCGCATGACGATCCAGTCAAGGTCGCCGTTCAGTTGCACCGAAAGCTTGGCCGCCTCGGTGCCCCGGAGCTGGGCAATCGACACCCGCTCCTCCTTGGCGAGCGTGGTCAGCCGATCCGAGGGCCGCGGCGGATCGACNNNNTCATCTCCATCTGCTCCGGGCTTGTGTAGGCCGGCGTGCCGATGAAGGCGTGGAACTGCGTGAAGAGGGTCTTCTCCGTCAGCTTCGACATCGTGGCCTTCGCGATCCCGAAATCGATCACCTTCGGCACGGGCACCCCGTCATGCAGGGTGACAAGGATGTTCGTCGGCTTGAGGTCGCGATGGATCACGCCCTTCTGGTGCGCATGCTGCACCGCCTGGCACACCATCATGAAAAGCCGGAGCCTCGCCTCCACGGGCAGGCGGTTCTCATCGCAGTAGCGCGTGATCGGAACGCCGCGCACGAGCTCCATCACGAAGAAAGGCCGCCCGGAGTCCGTCTCACCGGCGTCGTAGACGCGCGCGATGTTGGGGTGGTCCATCAGCGCCAGCGCCTGGCGCTCGGCCTCGAATCGCGCGATCACCTCCTTCGTGTCCATTCCGGCCTTGATGATCTTCAGCGCCACCATCCGGCGAATCGGGCCTTCCTGTTCCGCCATCCAGACCGTGCCGAAGCCGCCCCGGCCGATCTCCTGGAGCAGCTTGTACGGTCCAATCCGCTTGCCCGTGGCCATGGCCGGCCCGATCTCCAGCGCCGCCTCAAGGGCCAATACCACCGATTCCGGGGAAAGCCTCACGACGGAGCCCGCGCTGCCGGGGTCCTCAGCGGCCGCGAGCGCGACCATCAGCTCCGGCATCCGGTCATGCAACAGGGGATCCTCGGCGCATGCGCGCTCCAATGCGGCCATCCGTTCCGCCGCCGGAAGGGCAAGCAGCCGCGTGATCAACGATTCGTCGGAGCCGGAGGGAGTCACGAAGTCGGTTGGCTGGGCTGGGCTAGTGCTAGGGTTCCCCGACAACAAGAGTCAATGAGCCAAACCACGCAGAAAGCCGCAGCCTCTCGGTTGCGGCTCCCTCCCGGCGGGATGGCTGAAATCCGGCGTGTGCGTGGCGATCGGGATTTGCCGTGTTATCGACCGGGCAATCGACTATCGGCTGGCGAGGTTCCTGGACGGGGAGCCGAGCCTCAGGTTCGCGGCGATGGCGGCGACGGCCGGCTTGTTGACAAGCTGGAGGTCGGCGACCTCACCGTGGGCGAACGTGATGACGACCGACCCGCAATCCTGGGCGTTGGGGGCGCCAGCATCCGCATGGTAGCCGCTGTACACCCACACGTCGGGCGACAGCTCCACGCGGGACTTGTACCTCATCGCATACGAGACGTCCTCGCGGGACGTGCCCCGCTCGATCTTCATGTCGCCGTTGGACGAGGCGACTAGGGTGCGCAGGCTGATGGAGGTGGGGCTGGCGTCTTGGGAAGCGGCGAACAGCGGTGCGGAAACGCTGAGCGCGGCGGCGAGGATCAGGGCGGATATAGGGCGAGCATTCATGTGGTGTGGAGTTGAGTGGGTTGTGGTGAACGATCCCGGTTGCCCGCCTCCCTTCGCTCTTTGCGAAACTCGGCGAAAACCGTTGCCGTCACTGCGTACTACCGGTTTTCCCGGCCGATCTCACAGGCCCGGTGCGAATTTTTCGCGGGCACCCGGCTTTCGGGCATGGGCGGCAGGCCCTGAGGGCGTATGGGCCCTACCAAAGCATGGTCGCTGCGCTCCCCATGCGGGCCTGCGGCGACATGCAAACCCCAGACAATGGGAGCTATCCAAATCTACCGGGTCGCGCCCGGGCCGGACGACGCCGCGATCAGGTAGCGGAGCTCAGCGTCCACGTCGGCCTCGTCGGCGACGGTCTGGCTGACCTCGAATCGCAGGCGTTCGCCCAGCCGCACGCGCAGGCGCTGCAGATTCACCGTGAAGGCGTGCGGCTTCATGCCGAAACGCTCGGCATGCTGGGCAAGCGATTCCGGGCTGGCGTTGCCCCACATGAGCGGCCGGAGCACCGCGAACAGCTTGCCCTTGCCTGTCTTCTCATAGTCGTTTCGCAGCGCCTCGATGGCGCTGTTGATCATGTCGAGAGCGTAGTTGCGGTCGAACGCCTGCTCGGGCGTCAGGCCGGGGTCAACGGGCTCACGTACAAAGCGCTCGCCGGCGGTGTCGAAATCGAGCGGGAGCAGGACCTGGCCGGCGCCGCGCTTGATCGCCTGCCGGCTCTGCCATTCGTTGGCCAGGTAGTGCTGCAACGAGGCCAGCAGGAAGTTGCGGAAGCGCCCGCGCTCAGGCGAGGCCTTCGCGATCGCCTCCGAGGCGAGCAGCCGGGCGAGAAACTCCTGGGTGCAATCCTCGGCCTCGTGGTGGGGGCGCCCCCGCTGGCGGATAAACGTGTAGAGCGGGTACCAGTACTGCCGGCACAGGGACTCCAAGGCGACCCGAGCCTGGGAGTCCGAACCCTCGCCGGCATTCACAACCATGGACCACTGCGTCGATGGAAACTCGCCGCGCCGGGGTGATTTCGGAAATTCACTCATGATGAATCCCGGGACAGGGATTCGACCTAAGGCACATAGGGTTGAAAGGAAAGATCGGTCGATACACAACGCCGCACCTCGGCGTGTCGGCGGCCGGATGCAGACCTGATGTATACACTGCGATCGGTATTTCTGATATCGAAGATGTTGCCTCCGCCATCAACCCGTCCAAATGGAGCGTCAATCGGACGGCTTACTAAAAAATATGACTCTTCGATCAAGCGCGGCAGCACGGCGCTTACAGCCACCGCAAGGCTTAATTCCCACTGCGTACGTCATACGCTTGAGTACTGTCCCTAGACCTATACGTCGAGGGGCCACAAACCTGGGAAGACGCACTCGGAAAGGAGCGCGCTCCTTCTGGTCCATGCTCTCCGAGGAATCCTTTTCGTTCATGGGTTCACCTAGGCAGCCGTGACCCGTCGGAGCGCAGGCCTTGATTTTTGCTCCCGGAGGGCATGCAGCAGCATCCGCAAGTGTTCCCTCGCTAGATCACCTGAGTCAAGCGAGCGGAAGAGAACAACTGCATGAAATTACGTAATTTGAAGTTTACCTATGGTTCGGCCCGACCTGGTTACCACCGAATTTGCTCACGTTCAGGCTCCCGATGTCATCTGTGAGTTCAGATCCCCATCGATACACCGATCAAGAAGGACTTTCGACTTCAAGCGAATGACACGAAAAAGTTGTCGGCATGCCGCGTTCCGACCTCGCTCGCGCGCAGATCAACGACGAACTCGGCCGCGGATTTCACCGTTTTGTAGTGCCAAGCAAGCCCCAAGGCGGGGCCGCCTAATGAGGGTTCTGCAGCTGGCGCTGGGATTACGTGTCTCGGTGTTGGTATCTGTTTTCTCGCCATGCTGAAACCCGACGTAACGGCTACGTAAAAAGACGGTGTTTTTCTCCTTTGCGGTTCCAGTGCCTAAAATAGCGTCGCCCCCACTTCGGGAAAGGGCCGTCGCTGTGCCGGCCTCTACAAAGCCGAAATCAGCATCAAACCCCATCGGCGAAGCTCACATCATTAAATAAGCGAAGGTCATATGACGAAATCAACCGAAGGACAAAATCTAGCAGCAAATTTCCGGCGAGCGGCCCAGAGTGTGGGTCGCCTTGCAGCGGACAAAAAGATCTTCGGAGACGCAGTGGACGCCTTTCGGGCACAGGACGCCAAGGCCTTCGGCCTCATCCTAGAACGGCTTAAGCTTGGTCCATATTGCGGCGACATTTGCCTCTGGTTTTGCATCAAGGAATGCGTATTGGAATGTATCAAATTCTGCGATCCGCCCAAAGCGGAGTTCACCGTCGATCAGATTCCGGAGTTTGCGGAGGTGATTGCCAGGATCACACGGGACGAGAAGCTGGTGGAACGGCTGGCTGCGGCGGTAGCCGGGCATGATGCCGAGAGCTACAGGCGGCTCGTAAAGGAACTTAAGATCGAGGGATTCTGCCACTTGCTCTGTCGCTGGGCGTGCGGCGTCTACTTCGACCTTCGCTGTGAAGTGCTCTGCGGGAATCGGCCGGTGGTGGAGAGAAAGCAATTCATCGCAGCGTTGTCCATCGCCGGGGCGGCAATCGGTGAGTTTGCGAAAAACAGGCAGCAGCTTGCGTCTGTAATCTCGGCCGCTGTCGATCTCAATTGTGCGCAAGGCAATGCGATTCTGGGCGGCACCGAGGTTTGCCAGGTGATCTGCGAGTGGATTTGCTGCTGGCGCTGCGCCTTGGTTTGCATCCCGCTGTGCCGCGAATTCCCTCTGGCTCGAGACACGTCTGTCGACGAGATGAGAGGGTTCGCGCAGGCCTTGCTACGGCTTGCGGACACCGAGGATGCCTTTGCGCGCCTGCTGGCAGCCGTGGAATCGCGGGATGCCAAAGCCTTCTCAGCACTGGTGAGGGAACATAAACTGGAGCCGTATTGCCTCCAGCTCTGTGCCTGGTTCTGCTACGGGATCTGCTATGAGTACTGTTTCTGCGTGTGTCCGCCGCCGCAG
>PLKS01000155.1:587-6588 GCA_003140665.1 Opitutaceae bacterium | reverse complement strand
GGCCGCCGCCCCCGCGCCCGCCGCGCCTTCGGCGCCCGCCCCGGCGGCCGCCGATGTTCCGCCCGTGGTCGTCATTCCGGAGGGGGACAAGGCGGCCCGGTGGGCTGCCGTCCGGCAGCAGGTGCTGGACGACCCGGTATGCCGGTCAAAGGTCCGGCCCGGCAGGAAGATTGTGCTGGGGGTCGGGAGCCTGGACGCCGCGATCATGTTCGTGGGCGAGGCGCCCGGCGCGGAGGAGGAGGTCCAGGGCGAGCCCTTCGTGGGGCCGGCCGGCCAGCTGCTCAACCGGATGATCGGCGGCATGGGCCTGTCGCGGTCCGAGGTCTATATCGGGAACATCATGAACTGGCGGCCGGACCTGCCCGCCGGGCCGGAGGGCGCCCAGACCGGCAACCGGCCTCCCACCGAGGGCGAGATGGCCCATTGCCTTCCGTATCTCCGGGCGCAGGTCGAGATCGTGAATCCCAGGCTGCTGGTGGCCCTGGGGGCCACCGCCGCGAAGGCTCTCCTGGGCTGGAGATCCTTCAGCGCCCTGGGCGAGGTGCGCGGGCGTTGGCACGATTTAGGCGGACGGCCGCTCATGGTCACCTACCATCCGAGCTACATCCTGCGCAACCCGACCAACCGGACGAAACGATTGATATGGGAGGATTTGCTCAAGGTCATGGAACGCGCTAACATTCCCATATCCGAGAAACAGCGCGGATTCTTCCTTTGACCATGCATTCCCTACGCATCGCACTCGTCCTTGCCGCCGGCATCGCCATGACCTGCCCCAGGGCGCGCGCGGTCGACGAGGTATTTGATTTTGAGGTGCTCCGCTACAATGCCAAGATGCTGGCAGCCAAGCCCTTCGCCCCCAGGACCAGCCCGGTGCCCGACGCGCTGCTCAAGCTGAGCTACGACCAGTTCCGCGACATCCGGTTCCGGCCGGAGGAGTCCCTCTGGAGGCGCGACCGCCTGCCATTTGAGCTGCAGTTCTTCCATCCCGGCTTCCACTTTGACCAGACGGTCCAGATCAACGTCGTCCACGGCAAGTCGGTCGATTCCGTCCCGTTCTCCCCGTCGCTGTTCGACTACGGGTTGAACCGGGTCCCGTCGGTCCGCTCGACGATGGGATTNNGCGTTCCTGGGCGCGAGCTACTTCCGGTTCCTGTGCCAGCACGCGTTCTACGGGATGTCCGCGCGGGGGCTTGCGGTCAACACCGGGGAGCCTGGGGGCGAGGAGTTCCCGATATTCCGCGCCTTCTGGGTGGAACGCCCGCTTCCGGACGCGAGGACGCTCGTCATGTACGCCCTCCTCGACAGCCCGAGCGTCACGGGAGCGTACCGGTTCTCGATCACGCCCGGCGCCGAGACGGTGACCGAGGTGCACGAGGTCCTCTACTGCAGGCACAACCCGGCGGTCCTCGGGATCGCGCCGCTCACGAGCATGTTCTGGCACGGGAAGAACACCAACGTCAGCTACGACGACTTCCGGCCCGAGGTGCACGATTCCGACGGCCTCATGCTCTACACGGGGGCGGGGGAGTGGATCTGGAGGCCGCTCACCAATCCCAGCTCGATCCGGAGCGCCTCCTTCTCGGACGAGAACCCGAAGGGTTTCGGCCTGGTCCAGCGCGACCGGCAGTTCGAGGACTACCAGGACCTCGAGGCGTTCTACCAGCTGCGTCCCAGCACGTGGGTCGAGCCCTTAGGCCGGTGGGCCAAGGGATCCGTCAGGCTCGTCGAGCTGCACGGCCAGGACGAGACCTCGGACAACATCGCGGCATTCTGGGTTCCCGAGTCGCTTCCGGCGCCCGGGGAGCCCATCGAGGTGAGCTACAGGCTCCACTGGTTCATGGACCAGATCCACCCGCCGGCCGGATTTGCGGTCGCCACGCGGCACGGCCGATCGAAGACGCAGGAACCGGAGCTGGAGCGGTTCATCGTCGACTTCGACGGCGCCTATCTCGGCAAGGAGGGCCCCGATCCCCTCATCGAGCCCGTGGTGTCGGTGGGCGCGGGGGCGGCGCTCGCGAACGCCACGGTCCAGAAGAACCCCTTCAACGGCACGTGGCGGGTCGCGTTCGCGGTCAAGCCCGACGGGTCCGACAAGCCCGTCGAGCTGCGCTGCTTCCTCCGGAAGACGCCCCACGTCCTCACCGAGACGTGGAGCTACCTGTGGCAACCATGACGTACGCACCGGGGGACGCGCCGGCACAGGTCGCGCTGCCCGAGGCCTTCCGCCCGAAGACCGGCACGATGGAGTCCTGGAACGCGGCCTATGTTCGCGTGGAGGACTACCTGCGGGCGCACCGGATCCACAACCGCCTCCACCAGAGCCGGCTCATCCAGAAGATACTGGAACGGGCGGCGAAGCGCCATGAGGCCCGCCCCGCGCTCGACCCCACGACGCTCGCGGCCGAGGAGACCGAGGCGCTGATGGAGTCGTGGTTCGCGGAGGTCCTCGACGAGAGGGGGCGGCCGCGCGACCGCCTGGCCGTCGACGGCCGGGTTTCGCTCCTGCTATGCGACGGGCCGAAGCACTGGCCCTACGCCTTCCTCGACGAGGAGAACATCCCGCCCGATTTCGTTCAGGCGATGAGGACCAGCAACCTCAACGCCGGCCCCGACCTCGCGGTGTCCAGCATGGTGCCGCGCCCGATCGACCTCGGGAGGATAACCGGGGCCGCGGGCGAGACGCTCGAGCGGTTCGAGCGGTGGCCCGTCATGCGCGCCCTGCTTCTATGGATGATATTCGCCTCGGCGCTGGCGGGGATATTCTATCTCACCCGCTGAGGGCCAGCCGATGCGGATCTTCATCACCGAGACCATGAGCGCGGCGCGCCTCAACCGGCGGCGCTTCCTCTTCTTCTCGTCGATCTTTGTCCTCACGAGCCTGGCGACATGGTTCGTGGCGGACCTCTACTGGCGGGACGCCGACGGGCTGACGGGCCTCGAGATCATCCTGCTGGTCCTGTTCGTGCCGCTCTTCGCGCACATCTCGGTCGGCTTCTGCACCGCCTTTGCCGGTTTCTACGTGATCAACCGCGGCGGCGACAGCTCCCGGATTTCGTTGTCCGCGCCGGCCGGCGCGCCGCCCCGCCTCGCCTCCACCGCGATCGTGATGCCGGTCTTCAACGAGGACGTCAGCAGGGTGTTCGAGGGGATACGCGTGGTCATCAAGTCGGTCCAGAAGACGGCGGGAGCGGACTACTTCGATTTCTTCATCCTGAGCGATTCTAACCAGCCGAACCAGTGGATCCGCGAGGAGGTCGCCTGGGCCGAGCTCTGCAAGCAGGTCGGCGGCTTCGGGAAGATCTTCTACCGCAAGCGGCGGCAGGCGATCAACAAGAAGGCCGGCAACGTCGCCGATTTCCTCCGGCGCTGGGGAAAGAACTACCGGTACATGGTCGTGCTTGACGCGGACTCGATCATGACGGGCGAGGCGCTCGTCAGGCTCGTGTCGATCATGGAGGCGAACCCGTCGACGGGCATCATCCAGACGGCGCCGAGGGTCATCCGCGGCGAGACGCTCTATGCGCGGCTGCAGGCGTTCGCGAACCGGCTCTACAGCCCCCTTTTCCTCGCGGGCCTCAACTACTGGCAGCAGCACGAGGGAAACTACTGGGGCCACAACGCCATCCTGCGCGTGCAGCCGTTCATGGATCACTGCGCCCTTCCCGACCTGCCGGGCAACGAGCCCTTCGGGGGGCGCATCCTCTCGCACGACTTCGTCGAGGCCGCGCTCATGCGAAAGGCCGGGTGGGCGGTATGGCTCGCCCACGACGTCGAGGGAAGCTACGAGGAGGGACCGCCGACCCTGATCGAGAGCGCCAAGCGCGACCGCCGATGGTGCCAGGGAAACCTGCAGCACGCGTGGCTCCTGACCGCGCGCGGCTTCCGGCCCGCCAACCGCTTTCACCTCCTGATGGGGATCATGGCCTACGTGTCGTCCCCCCTCTGGCTGCTTTTCCTGGGACTGAGCACGGCCGAGATGATCAACCATGGCGCGCAGGCCAGCGCCGACCTCGCGTCCTCGTCCGCGGACACGACGTCGCTGTTCGGCTACACGGTCGCGGTCCCGGAGGCCCTGACCCTGTTCTCGCTCACGATGCTTCTCCTCTTCCTCCCGAAATTCGCGAGCGTCGTGGTCATGCTTGGCCGCACGGAGGAGGTCGCCCTGTACGGCGGCCGGGCGAGGCTCGTGGCGAGCGCGATCCTGGAGACCGCGGTGTCCATGCTCCTCGCCCCCATCAGCATGATGTTCAACACGAAGTTCGTCATCTTCACGCTGCTCGGGCAGGGGGTCGGCTGGGTCGCGCAGAAGCGGGCCGCCGACGTGGACGGCACCGACTGGCGCGAGGCGATCATAACCCACGGGATCCAGACCGTTTTCGGGGTCTTCTGGGGCGTCTCGACCCTGATCCTCATCCCCGCCTATTTCATGTGGCTCAGCTTCGTCCTGGCCGGGCTCGTCTGCTCGATCCCGCTCTCGATCTTCATCAGCAAGGTGGGCATAGGCCGGAAGGCCCGCGAGCTCGGATTGTTCCTCACGCCCGAGGAAACGAGCCCCCCGGCCGACCTCGAGCTGCTGGAGCGGAACCTCGCCGAGTGCTACCGCCATCTGCCCCCGTTCGAGCCGCTGCGGGCCGACTACGGCCTCATGCAGGCCGTTCTCGACCCCTACATCAACGCGATGCATGTCGCGCTCCTGAGGCAGCGGCGCCCGAGCGCCGGGGCGCGGGAATGGTTCGCGAACCTTCAGGCCCGGCTCCTGAGGGAGGGGCCCGGGAGGTTCACCACGAAGGAGAAGATGGCGCTCCTGCTCGACCCGCAGTCGATGATCCGGCTGCACCGGGAACTGTGGAGCCTGCCGTCGGAGTCGCTCGCCGACTGGTGGCGCCTGGCGATGAGGCAGTACAACGTGCTCGCGGCCGTTCCAAGCACGGCGCTCTACCGCTAGCTTGACAGCCTGCGGAGCTCCTCCGCCGCCCGCGCGTACTCCGACTCGCATTCGGCGACCAGGGCGGCGACCCCGGCAAGGCCGTCCTTGCGGGACATCGCCTCCAGGCGCGCGGCCGCGGAGGAGAGCGCCACCGCGCCGACGTTGGCTGAGCTGCCCTTTATCGTGTGCGCCGAGCGCGTGAACAGGGCGACGTCCAACGCCGCCAGGCTCGTCTTCAGGTCCTGGAGGCGCCGAGGCGTGTCCTCGATGTAGATTCCCACGATCTCCTTGAGGAAGGCGTTGTTGTCGCCCGGGTTGAGATCCTTGAGAGCGGCGATGGTTTCGGGGTCGATGATCATCGGGTCTGGCATGGGAGGGAGGGTATTCGGGGCTTCTGTTCGGAAGACTGCGCTACGTCGCCCATTCGAACGACGTGTTCTGCTCGATCTCGTCGATGGTCGTGAGGCCCAGCAGGACCTTCTTGAGCCCGTCGTAACGGAGGGGCCGGTAGCCCACCTTGGCCGCCGCGCGGGTGATCTCCTGGACGCTTCGCTCCTCGGAGATGAGCGCGCGGATCTCCTCGGTGATCAGCACGAGCTCGTGGATCGCGACGCGGCCCTTGTAGCCCGTCCCCCGGCACTTGGGGCAGCCCTTGCCGCGGTAGAATTTCACGTCGCTCAGGCTGTCCTCCTTGAAGTACTTTGCGAGCGTTTCCCTCGTGGGGGAGTAGGCCTCCTTGCAGTTGTCGCAGATGCGCGCCGCCAGGCGCTGGGCGAGGACGCCTATGACCGACGGCGCCACCATGTACGGCTCGACCCCGATCTCGATCAGCCGGGTGATGGCCTGCGGCGCCGAGTTCGTGTGGAGCGTGGCGAACACGATGTGCCCGGTGAGGGCGGCCTCCGTCGCGATCTTCGCCGTCTCGAGGTCCCGGATCTCGCCGATCAGGATGGCGTCGGGGTCCTGCCGCATGAGCGCCCTCAGGAGGTTCGCAAACTTGAGGTCGATCGTGGCGTTGACCTGGCTCTGGGTCACACCCTCGAGCTGGATCTCGATCGGGTCCTCGATCGT
>PLKS01000155.1:135-580 GCA_003140665.1 Opitutaceae bacterium | reverse complement strand
AGCGTGATCATCGACTTCTTGCCCGACATCGCCAGGATGCGGATGACGACCTTCTCCCCGTAGGCCGACGGGATTGTCGAGACGCGGAAATTCGCGGACTGGTTGCCTATCGGCAGGGAGAACCTGCCGTCCTGCGGGATGCGCGNNTGTCGAGGTTGCACATGATCTTGATCCTGGAGATGAGCGCGCGGTGGAGCTTGCGCGAAAACGCCAGGATCTCGCGGAGGTTGCCGTCCACGCGAAAGCGGATCCTTGAGTTGATCTCCTGGGCCTCGATGTGGATGTCGGTCGCCCGCTCCCTCATCCCGTAGTAGACGATCTCGTCCAGGATCTGGACCAGGGCATTGTTCTCCGCGAGCTGGGCGAGCTTGTCGGCCGCGAGCTCGGGCTGGTCAAACAGGGTGGAGCGCTCGAGCTGCCCCAGGCTGTCCTCGAGGCGCTCCTC
>PLKS01000155.1:0-124 GCA_003140665.1 Opitutaceae bacterium | reverse complement strand
TCGATCTCCCTCGGGAGCGCGAACACCGGGCTGACCGGGATCCGCGCGATCTGGCCGAGCCGCTTGGCGGTCTCCTGGTCGTCCGGCGCCGCCATCGCGACCGTGAGGACGCCGTTGAAGATGT
>PLKS01000263.1 GCA_003140665.1 Opitutaceae bacterium | reverse complement strand
TGATGGCGTTCTTCTTGACGATCCCGATGAGCAGGAAGACCCCGATCAGCGCGATGACGCTGAGCGTCGTGTTGGTGATCAGGAGGGCAAGGAGCGCCCCGACGCCCGCGGAGGGAAGCGTGGACAGGATCGTGATCGGATGGATGTAGCTCTCATACAGGACGCCGAGGACGATGTAGACGGTGGCGATCGCGGCGGCGATCAGAAGCGGCTCGTTTGCGAGCGAGTCGTTGAACGCCTGCGCCGTCCCGCTGTAGGAGCCGGTGATCGTGGTCGGCATCCCCGCCTTCTGCTCCGCCGCGTTGATCAGGTTGACGGCGTCGCCCAGCGCCACCCCCGGCGCGAGGTTGAACGATATCGTGACCGAGGGAAAGACGCCGGAATGGTTCACCGCCAGGGGGGCGGTCGCGGCGCTGAAGTGGGTGAAGGCCGCGAGGGGAACCACGCCGCCTCCCGCAGACGTGACGTAGACGTTCCTCAGCGCATCGGGGTTCTGCCAGAACTTGGGAGCCACCTCCATCACGACGAAGTACTGGTTGATCGGCGTGAAGGTCGTGGCGATCTCCCTTTCCCCGAAGCCGTCATACAGGACGTTGTCTATGGCCGTGGGCGTGATGCCCAGGCGCGAGGCCGTGGGCCGGTCGATGACGAGATTGGCTGCCAGCCCGTTGTTCTGCGCGTCGCTCGTCACGTCCGCCAGCTGGTGGATGTGCCTCATCGCGTTGAGCAGAGCCGGGCCCCATTGATTCAGCTCGTCCAGGTTGTCGCTTTGGATCGTGTACTGGTACTGGGCGGCGCTCTGCCGGCCGCCGATCCTCACGTCCTGGACGGCCTGGAGGACGAGGGTCGCCCCGGCGACCTTGGTGAGCTGCGGCCGAAGCCGGTTGATGATCTGCGTGGCCGTGACGTTTCTCTGGTCGCGCGGCTTGAGGGAGATGAAGACGCGCCCGGTGTTGGTCGTGGTGCCGCCGCCGCCGCCCGTGAAGGCGATCACCGTGGCGACCGCGGAGTCCTTTTTCACGATGTCGACGAGGGCCGTGATCTTGCGCGCCATCGACTGGAACGACGTGTCCTGGTCCGCGATGACGGACCCGTTGAGGCGCCCGGTGTCCTGCTGCGGGAAAAAGTCCTTGGGTATCACGATGTAGAGAAACACGTTCAGCCCGAGGGTCCCGATGGCGATGAGGAGGACCAGCACGGAATGCCCAAGCACCCAGGCGAGGCTGCGCTCATAGACTCCCAGGATCCATTTGAAGGCCCTCTCGCTGGCCAGATACAACTTGCCATGGGCCTGCTCGCTGCGGAGCAGGCGCGAGCACATCATCGGGGTCGTGGTGAGGGAGACGGCGAGCGAGACGAGGATGGTGACGGATAAAACGACGGCAAACTCGCGGAAGAGCCTGCCGATGATCCCTCCCATCAGGAGTATCGGGATGAACACCGCCACCAGGGAGATGCTCATCGAAACCACGGTGGACCCGATCTCGGCGGCACCCTTGAGCGCCGCCTCCATCGGGCTCAGCCCCTTTTCGAGGTGGCGGGTGATGTTTTCCAGCACGACGATGGCGTCGTCGACGACGAAGCCGGTGGATATCGTCAGCGCCATCAGGGAAAGGTTGTCGATGCTGTAGCCCAGCAGGTACATGACCCCGAGCGTCCCGATGATCGAAACGGGGACGGCGACGACCGGTATGAGGGTCGCGCGCCACTCCCGCAGAAAGACAAAGACCACGAGCACGACGAGCGCGATGGAGATGAAGAGCGTCGCCTCCACGTTCTTGACCGATGCGCGAATCGTCGCGGTCTGGTCCAGCGCGATCGTCAGGTCGATGCCCGGCTTTATGGCCGCGTGCAGCTGGGGCAGCGCCGCCTTGATCCCATCGACCGTCGAGATGATGTTGGCCCCGGGCTGGCGGAAGATGATGATCAGGGCGGCCGGCTTGCCGTTCGCCAGGCCCAGGGAGCGGACGGTCTGGACCGAGTCGGTGACCTTGGCGATGTCCGACAGCCGCACCGCCGCGCCTCTCTGGTAGTTGACGACGATGGGCCGATAGTCGGCCGCCTTCATCAGCTGGTCGTTGGCGCTGATCAGCCAGCGGCGGGTCGCATTGGCGAATCCCCCCTTTGCCTCGTTTGCGGTCTGCGCCGCGACGGCGTTTCGGACATCCTCCAGCTGGAGGCCGTACCCGTTGAGCTGCGTCGGGTTCACGTCGATCCGGACCGCGGGAGCGGAGCTCCCGCCCACGATGACCTGGCCCACCCCCGGCACCTGCGAGAGCTTCTGCTCGAGGATGGTCGACGCCGCATCATAGAGCACGGACGGCGGCAGCGACGGCGACGTCAGGGCGATGATCATGATCGGGGCGTCCGCCGGGTTCACCTTCCGGTAGGTCGGGTTGTTCGGCAGGTCGGTGGGCAGGAAGCTTCGGGCGGCGTTTATCGCCGACTCGACGTCGCGGGTCGCCGCGTCGATGTTGCGGCTGAGGTCGAACTGCAGCGTGACGCTCGTCTGGCCGAGCGTGCTCTGGGCCGTCATCTCCGAAACCCCCGAAATCCTGCCAAACTCCCTCTCGAGAGGGGTGGCGACCGACGAGGCCATGATCTCCGGGCTCGCGCCCGGCAGCGACGCCTGGATGGAGATGGTGGGGAAGTCCACCTGCGGCAGGGGCGAGACGGGAAGAAACGGGAAGGCGACGACGCCGGCCAGCGCCACCGCCGCCGTGAGCAGCGTCGTGGCGATCGGCCTCTCGATGAAGGGGGACGACAGGCTCATGGCTGGGCCTCCGGGGCCGGGTGCGCGCGAACCGGGGCGGGCAGGTCGGCCGGCTTGCGGGCGGAGGACATCTTTGCCGCCAGCTCGTCGAAGAACAGATAGATCACCGGCGTGGTATAAAGGGTCAGAAGCTGGCTGAAGATCAGGCCGCCGACGATCGTGATCCCGAGCGGCCTGCGCAGCTCGGAGCCTATCCCCTGCCCGAGCGCGAGCGGCACGGCTCCGAGCATGGCGGCCATCGTCGTCATGAGGATCGGGCGAAAGCGAAGCAGGCAGGCCTGGTGGATCGCGTCAAAGGCCGTCTTGTGCTCCTGGCGCTCCGCGGCGAGCGCGAAGTCGATCATCATGATGGCATTCTTCTGGACGATGCCGATCAGCAGGACGATGCCGATGATCGCCACGATCGTGAGCTCGCTGTGGCAGAGCAGAAGAGCGAGGATGGCGCCCACGCCGGCCGAAGGCAGCGTCGAGAGGATCGTGATCGGNNTAGAGGACGCCGAGCACGATGTAGACCGTCACCAGCGCACTCAGGATCAGGATGGGCTCATTCGTGAGCGATCCCACGAAGGCCTGGGCGGTTCCCTGGAAGGAACCCTGCATGGCGGCAGGCGCCGGCATCTCCTTTTCCACGCCCTGGATCGCCTTCACCGCCGCGCCGAGCGAGGCGTCCGACGCCAGGTTGAAGGAAATGGTCGTCGCGGGGAACTGGCCCATGTGGCTCACCAGTATGGGCGCCGTGACCTGGGTGCTCTGCGTCACGGCGCTTAGGGGCACGGCGCCCCCCGCGGCCGAGGTGAGGTAGATGTCGCGGAGATTGTCCGGGCTCGTCTGAAACTCCGGGGCCACCTCGAGGATCACGTGGTACTGGTTCAGCTGCGTGAACATGGTCGCGACTTGGCGCTGGCCGAAGCTGTCATAGAGGCTGTCGTCGATATTCTGCGGGGTGATGCCCAGGCGGGACGCCGTCATCCGGTCGAACGAGAGCGACGTCTGCCGTCCCTGCGTCTGTAGGTCGCTCGCCACGTCCGCCAGCTCGGGGAGGCCCTTGAACCGGGCGACGATCTTCGTGGCGTAGGACGACAGCTCGTCCGCGTTCGGATCCTGCAGGCTGTACTGGTATTCCGTCCGGCTGACGATGTCCTCGACGGAGATGTCCTGCACCGGCTGCATGTAGAGGCTGATGCCCTGCACCTTGGCGAGCGACGACTGCAGCCTTCGAATGATGTCCGAGGCCGACTTCTTGCGCACGTTGAGCGGCTTGAGGTTGATCTGGATGCGCCCGCTGTTGAGCGTCGTGTTTGTCCCGTCCACGCCGATGAACGACGATAGGTTCTCGACCCCCGGGTCCTTGAGGATCTCCGCCGCGAGGCGCTGCTGCAGGGTCGCCATCTCGGCGAACGAGACGCTCTGGTCCGCCTCGGAGACGCCCTGGATCTCCCCTGTGTCCTGCACCGGGAAAAAGCCCTTCGGGATGATGACGTAGAGGAAGAGGGTGAAGGCAAGCGTCCCGATCGCGACCGCCATTGTGAGGCTTCGATGCAGGAGCACCCAGTCCAGGGTGCGGCCGTAGAACGCGATCGTCCGCTCGAACATCCTTTCCGAGACCTTGTAGAACCGTCCCTGCCGCGACGGGTCCGTGTGCTTCAGGAGCTTCGCGCAGAGCATCGGGGTCAGCGTGAGCGAGACGACGGCGGAGATGAGGATCGTGACGCTGAGCGTCACCGCAAACTCCCTGAAGAGGCGCCCCGTGATGTCCCCCATGAACAGCAGCGGAATGAGAACCGCGATCAGGGAGACCGTCAGCGACATGATCGTGAACCCGATCTGCTCCGCCCCCTTGAGCGCGGCGGCGAGGGGGGCCTCGCCCTGCTCGACGTAGCGGCTGATGTTCTCGATCATGACGATCGCGTCGTCGACGACGAAGCCGGTCGAGATGGTGAGCGCCATCAGGGTCAGATTGTTAAGGCTGTAGCCGAGGGCGTACATCGCGGCGAACGTCCCGATCAGCGAAAGCGGCACCGCGATGCTCGGGATGATCGTGGCGGCAAACGTGCGCAGGAACACGAAGATGACGGCCACCACGAGCGCGATGCAGAGCAGCAGCTCGAACTCGACGTCGGACACCGAGGCGCGCACGGACGTGGTGCGGTCCGTCAGGACCGCTATCTTGATCGTCGGGGGGATCGTCGCCCTGAGCTTGGGGAGCAGCGCCTTTATCCGGTCGACGACCTCGATGATGTTCGCGCCCGGCTGGCGCTGGATGTTCACGATCACCGCCGGGATCGAGTTCATCCAGGCGGACTCCTGGCTGTTCTCGATGCCGTCGACCACGTTTGCCACGTCCTTCAGCATGACGGGGCTGCCGCCGCGGTAGGCCAGGATCAGCTTCCGGTAGTCGGCGCTCGTCGTTATCTGGTCGTTCGCCCCGATCTGGTAGCTCTGGCTGGGGCCGTCAAAGCTGCCCTTGGCGGCGTCCAGGCTCGCCGCAACCAGCGACGTGCGCACGTTCTCGAGGTTGAGGCCGTAGGATGCCAGCTGCGTCGGGTTGACCTGGACACGGACCGCGGGCTTCTGGCCCCCGCTGATCGTCACCGCGCCGACGCCCGGGAGCTGGGAGATCTTCTCCGCCAGGCGCGTGTCGGTGTAGTCCTCCACCTTCGACAGCGCGACGGAGTCCGATGTGAGAGCCAGAGTGAGGATCGGGGCGTCGGCCGGGTTGACCTTGTTGTAGACCGGCGGCATCGGGAGCTGCGGCGGCAGGTAGCTCTGGGCGGCATTGATCGCCTCCTGGACATCCTGCTCGGCGACGTCGATGTTGAGGGTCAGGGCGAACTGCAGGGTGATCACAGACGCGCCCTCGGAGCTCGTGGACAGCATCTGGTTTAGGCCCGGCACCTCGCCCAGTTGCCGCTCAAGCGGCGCCGTCACCGCGGAGGCCACGACGTCCGGGCTCGCGCCGGGATAGAAGGTCAGGACCTGCATCGTCGGGTAGTCGACCTCCGGCAGCGCGGAGACCGGCAGCTGCCGGAACGCGATGATCCCCATCAGCAGGATCGCGAGCATCAGAAGCGAGGTCGCGATCGGCCTCTGGATGAACGGGCGCGACGGATTCATTCGGCCGCGCGCTACTTGGCCGCCGCTGCCGGGGCCGGAGACGTCGGGACCTCCCTGACCACGATCTTCGACCCGGACTGCAGCTTGTCGAAGCCATCCGTCACCAGCTGCTCGCCCGGCTGCACCCCCGTGACGGCGGCGGACTCCCCTTCCGTGGCGACGATCTTCACGTCGCGCGACTGCACGCTGCCGTCAGGCTGGACGACATAGACGAACGCGGCGTCGTTGTTGCGCTGGATCGCGGCCACCGGCACAAGGTTCACTTTCGTCAGGGTCTTGACCAGGAGCCTGGCGTTCACGAACTGGTTGGGAAACAGCTCGTTCTTGAGGTTGGGGAAAGTGGCCCTCGCCCGGACCGTGCCGGTCGTCAGGTTGATCTGGTTGTCGAGCGTAAGAAGGCTGCCCTGGGCGATCGTGTGCTGCTGCGAGCGGTCCAGCGCCTCGACACGCAGGGTCCGGCCGGAGGCGATCTGCTCGGCCACCTCGGAGAGGTCATCCTCGGCGATGTTGAAGATGACCGTGATCGGCTGGAGCTGGGTGAGGGTCGCCAGGCCGGTTGTTCCATCCGCGGCAACGATGTTGCCCGGGTCCACGGACCGCAGCCCCACCCTGCCGTCGATGGGCGAGACGATCTGCGTGTAGTCGACGTTGACCTGCGCGGAGGCCAGGTTGCCCTTGTCGAGCTCGACGATCCCAACGTCCTGTTCCACCAGGGCCTGCTGGGTTGCCAGCTGCTGCTCCGGGATGGCATGCTGCTCGTAGGCGTTTTGATAGCGGCCGAGGTCGAGGCGCGCGTTCTTGAGGAGGGCCTCGTCCCGCGCCAGCTGGCCTTGCGCCTGAAGCAGGAGGGCCGTATAGGGCCTGGGATCGATCACAGCCAGGAGGTCGTTCTTCTTCACCATCTGGCCCTCCTGAAAGCGAACGTCGGTCAGTTCGCCGGCCACCCGGCTGGCCACCGTGACCGTGTACACCGGCGTCACCGTGCCGAGGGCATCGAGATAGATGTCGATGCTCCCAAGCTTCGCCTGGCCTGTTGAAACCGGGATTCCCGCCGGCGGGGCCGGCTTCGCCTTGGGCTTGGAAAACCAGTGGACGAGGAGCCAGATGGCCACCGCGAGGCATACCACGAGGATAAGGAGGATCCCCGTCGACATGCCCTGCTCTTTCTTGAAGGGACAGCGGCTTCGCGTGCCGTGCATGGCATGCCGCTCGAGTTTCTTGGAGGCTGCCTCCGGGTCCGTTTCCGTCATAAGTTTAACGCTGACTGGTGGTTAGGAAATTATTGCGCTCCGCAAGACAGGAATCCTGCGCCCGGCTGGGGGCCGGGCGAAGAATGGCCGTACTGGAGGCGACAGGCGAAGTGTAGAGAAGTGGGTCGAAAAATCCAATGGGTTTCTCAGCAATGGTTTGGTGTAGGACGCGGCCCGCAGGACATAGTTGCGTCGGCCCGGGCCCGAAGGCGCTGGCAACCCTCGGGCTGTGGGCGCAGCGCAAGCGGCAACCGGCGATCGGATCGCTCCCGCGCGCAACGGGGGCCTCTTGACGGAATCCCCCTGATCGGGTTGTTGGAATGCTCATGCGGCCCTGCGCCGCGCAAGGACGCCAAATGAACTACAAGACGATTGAAATGGGGATGAACAAGAAGATCGCGCTGGTCGCGCATGACAGAAAGAAGCGCGACCTGATCGAATGGGCGAAATTCAACCGGGACCTCCTCGCCCATCACAAGGTCTATGCGACGGGCACGACGGGGGTCGCGCTGGAGAGGGAGCTGAAATTTCCCGTGAAGCGCCTCGAAAGCGGCCCGCTCGGCGGCGACCAGCAGATCGGGTCGATGATCGTCGAGGGTGAGATCGACTTCCTCATCTTCTTCTGGGACCCGCTCGAGCCCCAGCCGCATGATCCCGATGTCAAGGCGCTGCTGCGCATGGCCGTCGTTTGGAACATACCGATCGCCTGCGACCGCGCCTCCGCCGACTTCATCATCTCGTCCCCGCTGATGGACTCCATCTACGAGCGCATCGTCCCCGACTATTCCGAGTACCGCAGCCGGCCGATTCCGGGGGAGCCCGTGGTCATCGTGCCCGGCAGGGCCTAGGGTCAGTCTGCGTCGCTGGCGCAGCGGAACCCAATCGTCCCGGCCCGGTCCTTCGACGGCGCCATCAGGAGGTACTTGCCGTGCTCGCTGAGTTTGTACGTCTCCGGGAAATACCAGATCGACGCCTGGGGCTGGTAATAGCTCCCGCCCCGCAGGATCGCGGCGCGCGTGTGGGTGTCCACGAACTCGTCCGTCCATTGCCAGACATTGCCGGTGAGATCCATGACGCCGAACGGGCTTGCGCCCGACGGGTGGGCGTCCGCGTCATCGGGTCCGGTGAGATCCCGGCCCTTGTCCGGCCTGGGGACGGCGCCGGCGTCCCACTCGTTTCCCCACGGATACAGGCGGCCGTCCGCGCCCTGCGCGCAGTACTGCCACTCCCACTCGTGCGGGAGGCGTTTTCCGGCCCATTTCGCATAGGCGCGCGCGTCCTGCAGGGATATCCATGTGACGGGTTTCCTCTCCCAGCCGGCCGGCGGGCTCCCGTTGCTCCAGTCCCGGAGAAAATTATGGTCGTCGGCCGGATGGTATCCCGACGCCCCGATGAACCGCTTGAAGTCGGCGTTCGTCACCGGATAGCGGTCGATGTAGAAGCTCCGGACCTGCATGGCATGCTCATGGCTTCGCCTTGGCGAGGGCTCCCAAGGATACTGCACGTCGAGTCCCTCCCAATCGAAGCCCTCGATCTCGACGCCGGAGACGCGGAAGTCGAACGGGCCGCCGGGAATCCTGATCATGCCGTCCGGAGCGGCCGATGCTGGCTTGGCCGAAGGCGCGGCGGTCATCAGCTGCGGGAGCGCGTGCCACTCGTGCGAGTACCCGGAGAGGGGCTTCGCCGTCAGCGCGGCCATCCTTTTCAGGTAGGCGTCGAGATTGGGCACGCTCGCGCCCGCATCGATCGCGAGGACGGCGGCATAGCCCTGGCCCTCCATCTCAAAGCTGAGCGTCGCCGCGTTGCCGCTGATCTCCGGGTTGAGGGGGGCGCCGTGCCATGCGTCGACATAGCGGCGTCCCGCGGCGCGGGGAACCGTCAGCTGGCGGCCCTCGACCGCGAACTCGTTCTGGTTCACGAGGAGCCAAAGCGTCACGCTCTGAAGGGGGAACTTTGTGCCAAAGACGCCGTACTGGAGGGTGGGAACAAACGGCTCCCAGTCGGGGCTCACGAGCAGGTTGGCGAACTGGCGCTCGACCGTCGCGACGCGCCGCAGCGCCTCGGCATCGCGATCGGTGATCTGGTTCCAGATCCCCCAGATGTTTTCCCAGCTCACGTAGCCGATCCCGTTGAAGAATGCGGCGTGCAGGTCGTGGGTCTTGTCTCGGGCCCAACGGTCCGAAATGTTAGGCATATGCCTGGATTCCAGCCATTTCTGCTTGTTGGCCGTGGGGGTGAACGCAAAGTCGAAATAGGCCCAGCTCTGGTTGTTCCAGAGCAGGCCCTCGTCGGATGACGGGGGCGCCTCCGGCTCGAAGATCACGGGATGGCCCGTCCGGTCCGAGGCGGTGCGATAGGCCCGTGGCAGTCCGGAAAACGTGTCCCCGTTTACGCCGTCGATGCCGGCCTCGGCCATGAGCTGGGCCGTGGCCGTCCAGTGCGGGACGCCCGGGTCGCGCGTCCCATTGTCCCACGCCATGGTGGGAAGAAGCACCCGCACGTTGCGCCTGTGAAACTGCTCGACCACCCGGCGAAGGCCCGCCACTCCCCCGGGCAGGTCGCGCGCCAGGTCCCACTGGTTCCGGTTGTCGATCCCGATGTTTGGATAGACGGGCCACAGCAGCACGCTATCGATTCCGCCGTAGCGCGCGTCAAGGTCGTCCAGATACCGGTCGACGGTCCATTCGTTGCGCTCAGGGTCGAAAAGGGTGCGCTCCTCGACCATCACCTGCGGCGAGATGAAGTTGCTCTGGGTCCACCTGAACTCGGGCCGGCGATATTCCGAGTCATCATAGCCCATGCGCGTTCTCCGCTCCGCCCGCCACGCCTTCATGTCCCGGAGCCACCCTTCGCGGTCCGATGCGGGGTCATTCCTGAACTCCAGCAGGCTGCTCAGCCACGCCGGGCTGGCCGCGCCCTGCCCCGGCCCCAGGATCTGGTTTCCCTGCGGCTGGTGGGCCATGTCCTGGGCCGGCGAGGCGCACGAGGCGAAAAGCCACGCTGCGAGGCATGTCGGAAGCGTTGGGGGTCTCATCGGTCGGGGGGGCCGATGGCAGGAGAAAACATGGCGGAGAGGATGTCCACCCAGATGCCGGCGGGGAAGAACGGCCGCGCGCGAAATGGTTCGACCCGGCGGGACCTGCGCCGAGGATGGTCCGCCATGCCTGAAACCCCGTGGAGCGCGGTCGATCAATACATCACCGACCTGCTGGTGCCCCCCGACGCAGCCCTGGACGCGGCGCTGCTGGAGAGCGCCGCGGCCGGACTGCCCGCGATAAGCGTCACCCCCAACCAGGGCAAGCTGCTCCAGCTCATTGCGCGCATCCAGGGCGCGCGCGACATCCTGGAGATCGGGACACTCGGCGGCTACAGCACGATTTGGCTCGCGCGGGCCCTGCCGGCGGGCGGCCGCGTGGTCACCCTTGAGTCCGACCCCAAACACGCCTCGGTCGCGCGCGCCAACCTGGCTCGGGCCGGCCTCGAGGAGAGCGTGGAGCTCCGGCTGGGCCTTGCGCTGGAAACGCTTCCCCTCATCGCGCGGGAGCGGGGCAGGCCGTTCGACCTCATCTTCATCGACGCAGACAAGGCGGGCATCCCGAAGTACTTCGCGTGGGCACTCACGCTCTCTCGCACCGGCACGGTGATCATCGTCGACAATGTCGTGCGAAACGGCGCGGTGATCGACGCCTCCAGCGCGGACCCGAGCGTCCAGGGCGTGCGCCGGTTCAACGAGATGCTTGCCGCCGAGCCGCGTGTGAGCGCCACGACGATTCAGACCGTGGGCAGCAAGGGATACGACGGCTTCACGATCATGCTCGTCACAAAGGGCGCCTAGCCCGGATGTTTCGCGAAGCGATTTTTAGGCGATGCTTTGCGATGGGTCGACCGGATTTTGCTCCAGCGAGGTGGGTTCTCGTCGCGAAGGGGCGGTATTGCTTGGAACATGAAGACACCGCCCCCTTCCCCGGGTTTTCAGCGATATCCTCGAGGCCTTGAAGCGGTTGACCAGGGTTCGGCCGTCCTACCTTCGAAACCTCTCGCAATGAGTTGCCAGATGAACGACACCGCCCGGCTTTCTTCTTTTTGGGATCTCGGAGCCAATCGTTTTGGAATCTCTATCCTAGTCGCGTCATGTGCCGCGGCTTGGGTGTGCCCGCCCTTACACGGCCAGGGGCCGCCCGCGGTGGATCACGTGACGGTTGCGATGTCGGTTGAAGGCAATGCGCCTATCGTCACACTCACCCTCAAGAGAGAGGACGGAGGCTCAAGGACAGCTCGATTCCTCTACGACTCCGGTGGAGGGGCGATCATACTGAACGAAGACCTCGCAAGGGATATAGGACTGAAGGCTGAAGGCCCCGTGATCTCCGAGGAGGGGCAGCGATACCGGGAGGTCAATGTCCCGGCGGCATGGGTCGGTGGAATGCCCATCGATCTACAGGGCAGCAAGGCGTTCATGCACTTGGGTGCAGCGAGTTTCACGAACAGGGATACGGTGGACGGGATGCTCCCGGGCAAGGCGCTCGAGGAGTATCAGGTGGTTTTGGACTATCCACGGCAGGAGTTGTCCCTAGGCGAACCAGGGACCCTTCCGCACCGCGGTGAACGCCTCGCTGCTCCCTATGTTGCGTCAAGTGGACACCCAAGAGTCGAAGTGCGCATCGGCGACAAAACGTTCGGATTTCTACTCGATACCGGAACGCAACTTACGCTGCTTCGGGAAGATCTCCTGCAGAAATGGTCGGGAGATAATCCCAAATGGCCGCGGAGCCGTGGAGCCGTTGGGCCGGCTAACGTAGACGGAGCCGCGGACGACGCTCTACTGTTGAGGATTCCGCTCGTAAAAATAGGATCGTTCAGCGTCGTTCAAGTGGCGGCCGTCTCTCGGCCGAATGAAATGTACAGCGCGACCAAATTTGAAACTCCCGCCGCGATTGTAGGGGCCTTGGGCGGCAATGTCCTAAGCCGATTCCGCGTGGAGATCGACTATCCCGATAAGCTTCTATTCCTCGAGCCTTCCGACAAAACTCCAGAGAACGACTTCCAGACGGTCGGACTCGTATTGGACACGAACGCAGCTGGGGAACTTGTCGTCCGCGCAGTTTCATCCTCGGCGTCCCCGATGACCCGCCAAAACATCTTGCCAGGCGATGTGATTCTTCAGATCGGCACCGCAAGCAAAGCGCCCTACACATTGACCGTTGCGGGTCGCGCGCTATCGGGAGCGGTGGGAGAGCGGAAGCAGCTGCATATTCTCAGGAACGGTGAGCCTTTGGTTGTTGAGGCAACCGTCTCCCGAATACTCTAACCCATCCGACCATCCACTCTGCATTCTGTCATTTATAACTCATATTGCAGCAAATATTTACATCCTACGCGATGCCTGTTGCATGAAATATTCGGGCTCGCGTTGCGCCGCACCGCGGGTCATCGAGGGGCCGGGGTCCCCCCGCCGGCCAGCGGCGAAAGTTCGGTGATCGCCAGGGCAGCGAGCACGATGACCGCCACCGTGGAACCCAGGGCGGCGACCACGGGAATCCGGCTGAGCGCCAGGACGCCGAACGACGAGGCGGCCGCCACCGCCGACATGCGGATCGAGGGCGGGGGCTCCTCTCCCCGCCCCTGGCTCTCGGCCGAGAAGATCGCGTAGTTGTGGCTCAGGCACACGCCGAGGAACGCCCCGAGGAGGTTGAACAGGTTGAGGGTAACACCCATGACGCCGAAAAGCCCGAAGGCGAAAAGGCAGGCTCCCGCCGGTATCGCGAATATCCGGATTCCGCGGCGGAGGCCGTAGAGGACGAACACGCTCGCCCCGACGAACGCGAGTCCCACCGAGCTCAGCCGCAGCGCGGACTCCCGGTACCTCGAAAAGAGCCGGTTGAGATTCTGGAGCTGGCTGTCGCGNNGGCGGGCGGCTCCGCGCCCGGGGCCTGCTCGGAAATGGTCGCAAACCACGACATTTCGTCGCCGACGTGAAGGAGCGAGGAGAGCGGGCCCTGGAGCGCCGCCGCGAGCCGGCCCACCAGCTCGCCGTACGAGGGCCGCGGCCCGCGCCGCAACTCCGCGGACCACGCGCCAAAGAACGGCGCGAACGCATCCGGCTCGAATCCATGCCGGGCCAGCGCGGGCCGCAGGTCCCGCTCGAAATCGCCCAAGCCGCCCAGGAGCCCGGGGAGTCGCGACCACTCTCCCTGCGTCGGCAACGCGTACCCGATGCTCGCGGTCCGCGCCCGCGGGTACTCCCGCTCGTGCCAGGCGAGAAACGCCTGCAGGGAATCGCGCGCCTCGGCGGGCGTCGAACCCCGCGTGAGGTAGACGGCGCGGCCCGGCGTTTCCCCGAAAAGCGCCCTCACCTCCTCGTCGTTCCTCGTGAGCTCGGGGGTCGGAATCTCGAGCTCGCGTATGTCGTCCCTCCAGTGAAGGCGCCAGGGCCCGAGGAGGGCCACGGCGGCGCCGGCAGCCAGGAGCAGCCGGGCGCCATTCCGCACGCCGGGCCTCGATCCGGACGGGCGGCGGAGGACGAATGCCCGCGTCTCGATGTAGGAGTCGTCCACCTGCGCAAACCAAAGCAGGGCGGTCGCGAGGGCGCAGATCAGCCCCGCGCTCACGAACACCCCGAGCTGGCGGATGAGCGGAAGCATGGACCAGAGCAGGAACGAAAACCCGATCACGGTGGTCAGCGCGCTCGCCAGGAGGGGCCGCATGAGCCGGGAGACCCGTTCCATATAGGGCTCGCCGGGGCGCCNNGGGCGCCGGCGCGGCTGGAGGCAGAGATAGAATCCGTAGTCGACGGCCACGCCCGCCAGGAGCGAGCCGATGACAAACACGAGGATGTGCACGCGCTGCCACGTGGCGGCGGTCGCCACCCAGGCCCCCAGGAGGGAGCCAAGGACCACCGGCAGAAGGTGGATCGCGCGGTAAAAGCGCTTCACGCACGCCGCCACGACGGCGAGCACGCACGCCAGAGAAAGCACGTTGAGGGTCGCCACCTCGTGCTCGATCCGCGCCCGGCTCGCGGCGGCGAAGCGGCCGATCCCGGTCCATCGCAGCTCAAGCCCGGGCTCCGCCTCGCGGGCGCGCGCGAGGGCGAGGTCCACGGCATCGGACACGGGCTTCTGCCCCTCCTCGGCCAGCGGCGAGTTCCTGGCCCGGGCCCAGACCAGCGCGAATTCGCCCGAACGGCCGGCGCCGAGCCCGGAATCCGCGAGGCCGCCCATCCGGCCGACAAGGCCCGGCACGAGGAGGAGGGGGTCGGAGGTCAGGATGTCCTGGGTGGCCATGGCCTCGGGCTTCGAGAGATAGGCCTCAAGGTCCGCCGCCGTCCTTTCCGAAAGCCAGGCACTCCATGTCGATCTCGAGCCGGCCGCGTCGAACTCGCGCCGGCGCTCCTCCAGCCACCCGGGAAGCAGCAGGTTGAAACGCTCGGAGTAGATCTCGGCCGCAAGGGCGTCCCGGGGCTTCGTGTCCGACAGGGGCATCGCCTGCGCGATCGCCGGCGAACCCGCGAGGGCCGTCGCGAACAGCGCGGACGAGCGGTCGACCCGCATGGCGCGGTCCTCGGCGCTCTCGCCCGGCTTGGGGGGCACCCTCACCGCCAGGAGGAGCACGCGGGCCTCCTCCTGGCCGGCCAGGCTGCGCACCATCGACAACTCCGGCGAGCGCTCGTCCGCCGGCACGAGGTCGAGGACGTCCGTCGATATGCGCCGGTCGAGGTTAAGCCGGCCGAGGCAGGCGAGACCCGCGACCGCTCCGGTGAGGAGGATGATTCGGGCTGTCCATTTTTGCCGTCGTGGCTCCATCGGCGGCCGGACGCGTCAGCGGAAGAACTGCTCAAGCTCACGGGGGGAGAAGGGCGTCCCCGTGCGCGTCTCGCCGACCTCTATCTCGACCCGCTGCGTGGCGGACCTCTTGAGCTCCAGGTGATTGACATCCGTGCCGGCGCCCGCGACCGAGATCGAGCCGAGCGTGCCGGCGGTCTCCGCGTCGCGGGGCGTGAATTCAAACCGCCAGTCGGCGCCCGACCGATAGGCGCGGATGGCGAACTTCGGGTACAGCGCCGCAAGGTCGAACCGCATGATCGGGAGCAGCGATTCGATCGCGCCCGTCTGCCGCGATCCGGAGGGCATTTCACGCGACCGCCCGTCGTTGTCCCTGAGGATGATCCCCGCGGAATCGGCGATAAGGACGCTTTCCTCGGGGCCTGTGTACTCAAGGCTTAGGCCGCGCGCGGGCGAGATGCGGAGCACCCCCTTAAGGACCATGGGCTCCCGGCGGAACGGGAAGAAGCGGCGCTCGGTGAACTCGGCGACTACCGGCCCCTTTGCCGCAAGCTGGTCGATCAGCGGCTTCCAGTCCGCCTCGCCCGCGCCCGGGGACAGCAGGGCGCCCTGATCCTGCCCGTGAGCCGACGCGAGGAGCGCGAACGAGGCGGCCAGCGCGCGGAACGGATTCATGCCGAAGGCGCGCTGCGGCGCCCGAGGACTAGCGCGCATATCAGGCGCGCATGCATCGCGATCATCCGGAGGTTGTCCCGGAGGTAGTTGAAATGGGAGACCCCGCCCCGTTCCCGGCCGACGTACGTGCACGCGGCGTCAAGGTTGATCGCCGGCGTCCCGCTCCACGCCAGCCTGACCGCCACCTCCGGGTCGAAATCATAGCGGCGGCCGCCCCGCGTGGCCTGCAGCACCCTCACGAGCGCCCGAAGGGGATACACGCGGAAGCCGAAAAGGGGATCCGCGGCTCCCCTGCCGGAGGTTTCCAGGCGGACAAGGCCGACGCTGAGTTTTCGTCCATAGAGCCTGGCCCTGGGCGCCTCCGGCCCGAACACAGGCCTTCCGCAGACGAGGGCGCCGGGAGTCGCCATCGAGCGCTCCATGAAGTCGCCGATCCGGTCGGCCGGGTGCTGGCCGTCAGCATCCATGACAAGCGCGTGGGTGAAGCCCGCGTCGAGGGCCGCAAGCGCGCCTGTCAGGACGGCGGCTCCCTTTCCGCCGTTCTCGGGCCTGACGATGATGCGCAGGCCCGGGTTCAGGCCGGCGATGGCCGCCAGGCCGCAATGGCTTCCATCCGTGCTGGCGTCGACGACCACCCAGACGTGCGTCCAGTGCGCCCGCGCATCCTGGACGGTGCCCATGAGGAGCCGGCCCGGGTTGAACGCGGGTATGAGCACCATGTGGGTGTCCTGGGGGGTCATCCTGGGGTTGGTTCGCCGAGCACCTCGCAGATTCGCCGCTCGACCAATTGCGTCAACTCCGCGGCGGACCTCCCGGGTTTGTAGGGCCAAGCCTTGTCCAGGGAAACCTGCAGCCTTCCCGGCAGGACTGTGGGCGCCCTCCACCAGGGGCGCCCTCGGGNNACCAGCCCGGGGCTCGCCCTAATGATCATGAGCCGCACGGGCGCGCCTGCCCTGTCGGCGATGAGCGCGAATCCGGGCTTCATCGGCCCCAGGGTCGTGCCGGGCTGTGTCCTTGTGCCCTCGGGGAAGACGAGCAGCGACTGTCCACCCGCGACCTTCGCCGCCGCGGCCTTGATGAGGTCGAGGCCGGCGTCGCCCCTCACGTAGCCGGCCATGATGGCGGCTGGGCCTACCGCGGGATTCCGCATGAGCGAAGGCTTGAATATGCAGACGGCGTCGGGCAGGCGCGCAAGAATGATGGTCGCGTCGATGATCGTGGGGTGGTTCGCGATATAGACCGTGCCGGGCTTCAGGGGTTCGCCGTCAAAGCCATTCCACTCGACGAGGACGGTGCGCGAGGCGTGGAGCCACGCCAGCCACGCCTCGAACAACTTGCGGATGGCCGCCCTTACCCCGGGCGCATAGGCTGCCCTCCAGGGAAGCAGCATGAGAATCATGCAGGCGAGGTTTAGCAGGAGCCCCACAGAGCCGAACACAGCCCACGAGGCGTAGTACATCGCAACGAAGCGGGCGCGAATGCCTTCGGGTCTCACAACGGGATGAAGTTGAGCCACTGGAAGGGGTTTGCGCGCAGGTGCGCCTCGACGCGACGGAGAAATTCCTGGAAATGGCGCCTCGCCCTGTCCAGGGCAACGTCCCTGGGCTCCCCTTCCACCGGCTCGAATGCCGGCGAGGCGTGCACGACCGACCGGTCCGGCCCGAGCGGGACACCGAAGGAGAGAAGGACCGGCCGGCCGAAGATCAGGGCGAGGTGATAGATCGTGAAGGGAAAGACGCGCCTCGCCCCGAGAAAATCAAAGTCCTCGGTCCGGGCGCTGTGGTCCGGCCGGTCGCATTGAAGCGCAACGGCGTCCTTGCCCCCCGCCGCCTCCTTGAGCGCGAACAGCAGCTCCCCGGGCTCGTTCACCCAGACAAACCGGAGCCGGTCGCCGAACCGCGACGCGAGGGCCTCGGTGTCATGGGAATTTCCGACGCGGAGCCGGACGAGGTGCACGCGCTTGTTCTCCTGCCCCACGAGCATGAAGCCGGTGAGGTCGGAGTTGCCGATGTGGAATGTCCCAAGGAACACGGGCCGCTCCGACTTGAGCCACCCGGAAAAATCGCCGGCGCCGCGCTCCAGCAGGCACAGATGGGGATGGCCGTTGGCGACCCGGAGCCGGAGCATGAGCGCCTCGCAGACGGCGAAGAAATGCCGGTGCACGTCGGCGAGGGACGGCTTGCGGTCGAGGACGAGCCGAAGGTAGGCCCTGGAGCACCGGCGCTGGCGGGGCAGCGTGGCCACGGCGACCCAGGTGCCGGCGCCCCGCAGGGGGCGAAAGAGGGCCTCGGGGAGCGCGCGGTCGGCCGTCCTCAGGAACCGGTAGCCCCACGACGGGCCCGGGTTCCGGGGTGCTTCGCCGGGTGTGTGGCTCAATGCCATTCGATCTCCATGCGCCACCCCGGCGCGATCACCCCCGAAAAGGGGGTCCTCCCGTGGAGCAGGTCGAACCATGCCGCGAGGCCGAGCTGCCCGTCGCCGTCATCCCGGATGAGTCGCATGCGCCCGAGATCCCGCGGCCCCCTTTCGCGCGACAGCGAGGCGGCGAAGGCAAACGCGCGCCCGCTCGCGAGCCCGTGCTCGAGCAGCCATGTCCCGCGCTCCTCCCCTCCACACACAAGGGCGCGCGCCGCGGGCGAGAGGAGGGCGGCGCGCAGGGCATGGAAGGCAAACAGGGGGCCGCCCGAATGGGGCAGAAGCTCGCCGACGGGGGCCTGGCGACCTATCATCAGCTGCTGCACCGCGCTCGGGTGGATCGACGTCTGGAATAGCGTCGGGCTCGGCGCGGGAAAGCTGTCCAGGAAGCCCTCGAGCGCGCCGCTCTCGGCGTAGCCCGAGGCGTAGATGATCGAGTCGTCCTCGCGGGGATCGAGCTCGGAAAGGGCACGGCCCACCATGAGGCCAAGGATCGTCATCCGGCGCGTCGCCCCCGGCGGGAAGCGCCCCTTCAGGCGGTTGCGGACCTCGGCGGGTGTCTCCTCGCCGGGATCGTCGGTGACCAGCGCCTGGATGTTGCGCTCAAGCATGGCCGAGAAGGAAGGCCGCATGGGCGCCCCCGAACGCATTGCTCGCGCACACGACGCCGTCGAACTCCCGGTTGCCGAAGCTCTCCAGGGCCACGCTGTCGGACATGGCGCTTCCCGCGCCGCCGATGGTGCCGGGCGTGCGACCCGTCCGGACCGATTCGATCGCGATGGCGAGCTCGACAAGGCCGCAGCTTCCCAGCGTGTGCCCGAGGCTGCCCTTCCATCCGACGACGGGCGCCCCGGGAAATGCCCGGCGCGCCGCGCCGACCTCGAGTCTGCCCGCCTCGAGGGTCCCGGTGCCGTGGCCCTTGAACCACACCTTCCGCCCGCGCGCGACGCCCGCCACGGGATCCAGGCACCGCGCGAAACCCGAGCCGTCCGCGCGGTTCGAGGTGAAATGGTGCATTTCGTTGTACAGGCTCTGGCCGGAGAGGGTCCAGTCGCCGCGCTCCCGCGAGAGGACGGCGAATCCCGCGCCGTCCCCGAGGCCGATCGCGCCTGAATCCCGTTCTCGGTAGGGCGCGGGAAAGTCGGAGTTGAGTATCTTCAGCGCGTGAAACCCGCCCGCCACGAACGGGCTGAGGAAATCGAAGGACAGCACGAGCGCCTCGTCGGCAAGCCCCGCCCCGATGACGCGGGAGGCCAGGATCAGGCCCAGGTGCGCCGAAACGCATGCGTGCGAGACGATCGAAACGTCGGGCCCCCATCCCAGGTCGAGGCGGAGGCGCTCGGTGCACGTCGGCAGGGCGCCCCAGGCCGCGAACGCCCCGTCGCCCGTGCGCCGCAGCGCGTAGAGGCCCCCGACGCCGAAATTGCTGCCCGTCACGAACACGGGACTCCCGGGCGAGCCCCACCTGCCCTCGGGGATCGATCCGTGCAGCCGCCGTAGCGCGGCGAGCCAGTCGGGCGGGGCCGTTTCATCGAGCGAGCGCCCGGGGACGAGCGCGAGGGGGACGGCGTCCCCCCCGTCGCGCCCCAGGACGCCGACGGGCCGAAGCGCGCATTCCCCGCGAAGGAGCGCCGCATGGGAAGCCGGGGCGTCCCCGAAAGGGGTGATGCAACCGCAGGCGGCGACCCTTACGGATGCGGCGGATTCGGCCATGCTGGAGAGGCGCGGCCGCTCAGGACGGGAGCCTCGTGGGGTCGGCCCGTTCGCGGATGTACGCCGCCAGCCCCGCCACGCTTGCCAGCGCGCTCCGGGCCTCCTCGCTGCTTGCGATCTTGATCCCGAACTCCTTCTCCAGCCGGACCACCAGCTCCAGCGCGTCGATCGAGTCGAGCGAGAGGCCGCCCCCGATCAGAGGCTCGCTGTCCGGAATGTCGGCCGGCGCGACATCCTCGAGGCGCAGCGTTTCAACAATCAGCAGTTTCAACCGGGCGGTGAGTGGGTCGGCCATTGGAATCGATCCGATTTTACCCCGGGGAACCCATGGCTTCAACCCGTAATCCCGCTTGGAGGCGCAAAAACATGGCAGACGTTGCTCCCGCCGAACCCGCTGGTGTTCGACAGGATCCTGCCCGGCGCGCCGGCAAGGGTCGCCCGCGGGAGGTACAGGCCGTCGCACTCCCCGGCCGCGACGCCGAGGTGCGGGTTGCCGGGCATGAAGGCGCCGGAGATCGACAGCACGCAGAAGCCGGCCTGCATGGCCCCCGACAGCGACAGCGTGTGGCCGGTCAGGCCCTTGGTGGCCGCCACCGGCGGCCGGAGGCCGCGCGTCGTGAAGAGCCGCCCGATCGCGATGGCCTCGGCGCTGTCGCCGATGGGCGTCGACGTGGCGTGTGCGCTCACGCACCCGATGTCGCCCGGCACGACGGCGGCGTCGGCGAGGGCCCGTTCCATGGCGAGGCGCAGGCCGGCCCCCTCCGGATGCGACGCGGCGACGCGGTACCCATCCGCGGCCTGCCCCCATCCCGACGCCTCCGCAAGGGCCGCGGCGCCGCGCCTTGCGGCCTCGGCCGGCGCCTCGAGCACCAGGGCCACCGCGCCGCCGGCCCCCACAAACCCGTCGCGCTCGACGTCGAAGGGGCGCGAGGCCAGCCCCGGGTCGGACTCGTTGGAGAGCGCCCGCATGTGGGCGAACGGCAGGAGCGAGTCCGCGTTCATCTCCTCGGCGCCGACGACGATCGCCCGCTTGAGGCGGCCGAGCCGCAGGTCGTCTATCGCGTATCCGAGCGCATGGCTCGAGGAGGCGCAGGCCGACACGAACCCGCATACGGCCCCGGTGATGCGGAAATGGGCGGCAAGGTTGAAGTTGAGCGTCCCGGCGATCGAGCTCACCACGCCGAGCGGGTTGCCCCGCGCGCCGCGCACGGCCCTCATCTGGGCGAGGTTGTGGTGCAGGAGCATGGCCGAGCCCGCGGACGCGCAGTAGAGCCCGGTGTCCGGGTCCTCCGCGACGTCCGCCGTGCGAAGCGCCGCATGGGAAAGCGCCTGCTCCACGGCGCATATCGCGTAGAGCCCGTGCGGGGCAAGCCCGCGAAGGATGTCCTTCGGGATGTCGTATCCGTTCGGCCATGACCAGTCGCGCCACTTGGGCGAATCCACCAGGAAACCCTTGACGGTGCCGGCCACCTTGATCGGCAGCTGCGCATTGCCGAGGAACTCGACGCGCTCGATACCGTGCCGGCCCTCCCTTAGGCTTTGCTCGACCGTCACGCGATCGTTCCCGATCGGCGTGATGAATCCGACGCCGGTTATGACGGGATTCACGCGGCGCCCGACTTGCCCGCAAGCTTCCGGATGACGCAGGCGCGCAGATCGCCGATCGTGCTGACCGCAAGGATGTCCTCGTTGGTGATCGTCATCTCGAACAGGTCCTCGAGGAAGAAGATGAGCTCGGCCACGGCCACCGAATCGTATCCCATGTCCTCGAGCAGACGGGTCGAATCCGAGACGACAGGGGCGGAAGCGGAACCCGCCGGGCGGTAGTCCACGGCGGCCGCGACCAGGACGGTCTCGACGTCGCGGGCCTCGCCCTTCGCGCGGTAGCGCTGGAAGGCCTCGAGCACCTCGGCGGGGAACCGGGCGAGCGCCGGCGAGGGAACCGGAGGGGGAATCGGCTGCATGGGGGTCAGGTCTTCAAGGGGGCCGCATGCGGCAGGGGCGCCGCCATCTCGCGGGCGCGGAGCGAGAACCACGTCCTCCAGCCCTCCCGCGCCTCGAGCAGCATCCATACCAGCAGCTGTCCCACGACGCGGGGAATCAGCCGGCGGTTGAGCTCGTAGCTTATGAATCCATGGTAGCGGCCCGTGTTGCGGCTGCCCCAGGTGCCCCGCCTCATGCGGGAACGGGCGATCGCCGCCAGGCGGCGGTTGTAGAAGGCCATGAGGATCCCCGCGGCGCGCCCGCCCCGTGGCGCAAAGGCGGGCACCTCGAGCGCGGAGTCCCCGATGTCGAAAGGCCGCGACACGACGCCGAGATAGTAGCTCCCCAGGTCCAGCCTGAATGCGAGGGTCATGAGTTCGTAGTCACCCATGTAGTAGTACTTGTCCCGGTAGATCGCGTCAAACCAGCGGTCATGGGATGCGGAGAAATTCGCGTTGTGGCGGGCCACCCTCTCGGCGGCATTGCGGCCGGAAAGGCAGGCGTCGACGAGGGCGGCAGCCGCGCTCGCCGAGAAGCTGATCCAGTCCATGCCGGGCGAATAGAACGGGTCCATGAACGCGGCGGCGTCGCCCACAAGCACGAATCCGTCGCCGGCGTACCGGGACGAGCGGTAGGCGCAGTTGCGCCGGAAGTGGACGTCCCCCTCCTGGTACGTCGCGTCCCGGAGGAGTTCGCGGGCCGCCGGGTGGGCCATCAGGAACTCCCTCAGGCGGTCCCCCACCCGCCCGCCCTCCGGCAGCTCGGTGATCCTCTGGTCATAGACGATTCCGACGCTCATGTCGCCGCCCTTTAGAGGGATCCACCAGGACCACCATCCCAGGCCGCAGAAATGGTTGGTCGCGGTGAAGCGGACCGCCTTCGACCTCTTGGACCATCCGGGATTGCCCTGCGAGATCTCACGCGAGTCGAGGTTCTTGACACCCTTCCAGCGGCTCCAGCACGCGGCGATGGGATGGGCGGTGTTGGTCATGAGCCAGCCGTTTTTCCGCCCAAGAAGGGCGGACACGCCCGAGGCGTCGACGACCCACCTGGCCCTTTCGGCGCCCGAGCTGCCGTCCTCCCCGCTCCACTGGACGGTCTGGATCCCCCCCTCCTCGAGCGCGACCTCGCGGACGCGAACCGGGCGAAGCAGGGTCGCGCCCTCGGAGACCGCCCTCGACAGGACCTCCTCGTCAAGCACGGCGCGGTCAACCTGGTAGCCGGGAAAGCGCACGTTGTACTTGGGCCCGGTCTCGCTGCAGTCGGTCAGCCCCTGGGTCTCGCCGTTGTAGAACCAGAAACGCATCCCCTGCTTCACAAGGTGCTTCTCGTTCAGGTGCTCGGTCAGCCCCAGGACACGTCCCAGGAAATAGGCGCTGGTCTCGACCGTAGACTCGCCCACGCGCCTTCCCAGCCGGTCGCTCTTCTCGATGATGAGGATGCGCCACCGCGGGTTGCGCCGGCGCAGCAGCAGGGCCGTCGAAGCGCCGGCAAGGGCGCCCCCGAGAATGATCACGTCCCATTTCCGTTTCTGCTCGTTCTCGCTCATCCTAGGCTACGGGTTATGGTCCTCTTCCGGCCGGGTGTACATCCGCAATTTTTCTCGCGCGCGCTCGTGGGCAAACCACGCTTGCGCAGATGAATAACCCCCTGTTCCGGCTCTGGAAGGCCACGGTGCGCCGGGACCCCGCGGCGGTCGCCGTGGTCGAGGCATCGAGCGGGAGGAAATGGACGCGCGCCGCGCTTGATTCGGCCGCCGCCGACTGGGCGACCGCGTTCGGTCGGATGTCGGGCGGCTCACCCGTCGATGGGCGCCGCGTGGCGATGTCGGTTCCAAACGGCGCCGAATGGTTCCAGGCTTTCCTGGGGCTCATGTCGATGGGCGCCGTTCCCGCCCCCGTCGATCCGTCGGAGCCGCAGGAGGCGCAGGTCGCCGCCGCGCTTTCGATCGGGGCCCCATGGATGTGGCGCTCGGGCGCGCTTTGGCCGGTGGGATCCTCCGGGCCGGGGCGATCCGCCGGGGCGTCCAGGCGGGAGGAATGCATGGTCAAGCTGACGAGCGGAAGCAGCGGCCATCCCCGCGGCTTGGCCGCCACCCACGCCCAGATGGAGGCGGACGGGAGGCAGATTTGCAGATCGATGGCAATCGGCCCGGACGACGCGAACCTGGCGGTCGTCCCGCTCGGCTATTCCTACGGGCTTGGCAACCTGGTCGTCCCGCTGATCGTGCAGGGATCGAGGGTCATCTGCCTGTCGAGCGCGCTTCCGCAGGCCATTGCGGCGGACGCGCGCAGGCTGTGTCCCACGGTCTTCCCGGCGGTTCCCCCGATACTCAGGGCGCTCATCGAGAGCGACGTCCCGCCACGCTCGTTCGCGAGCCTTCGGCTCGTCATTTCGGCCGGTTCGCCGCTTGCGCCAGAGGTCGCGCGCGCCTTCGCCGCCAGGTTCGGGGTGAGGATCCACGGCTTCTATGGCACGAGCGAGACCGGGGGCATCGCATTTGACGCATCCGGCGACGCGACCATGGCCGGCAGCAGCGTCGGCACCCCGCTCGCCGGCGTGCGGATCGCCTTCCGTTCAGGCGGCCGTTTCATCGTGTCCAGCCCCGCCGTCCTCGGGAAGGGCCGCTTCTCCCCGTCGGACCGCGCGATGCTCAACCGTCTGGGGGAGGTCGTTCTTAAGGGACGGACGGACCGAGTGGTGAAGGTCGGCGGCCGGCGGCTCGACCTGGCCGAGATCGAGACCGCGCTCAGGTCCATTCCCGGGATCCGCGAGGCCTTTGCCCACCTCGCGGGCGCCGGCGAGACGCTTTCGGCGGCGGTTGCGACCGATCTCACCGCCGCCGAGATCCGGCGGCGGCTGGCACCGCGGCTCGCCAAGTGGAAGATCCCAAGCCGCATCCTCGCGCTCCGCGAATTCCCCCGGACGCCCCGCGGCAAGGCCGACACGCGCAGGCTGCGTCAGATCCTGTCCGCGCCGCGCACGGCCACCTCGATCTCGACGTTGAGCGCCGAGCGGCAGATGTCGGCGCCGAGGTAGCTCACCAGGTCGCCGGGCGCGAGTATCCGGCGCCGCACCTCGAGCGCCACCGAGGGATAGTCGCCCGGGTTTCTGAGGTAGACCTTGAAATGCCGCGCGCCGCCTGCACCGAGGCCGCAGGCCCGCGAGATCCTGCCCAGGTTCTCGATCGTGCATTCGAGCTGCCCGGCGGTGTCGTTGGGCGCCACGGTCGCATGCCCCATGATCGCCGATGTTCCCGAGACGTAGGCGTCGAGCCTGCCCTCGCGCTCCACCACCGATGCCCGGGCGAAGCTGGGCGGGCGGGGCCCGTGCTCGGGGGGATACTCGTAGGCCGGGACCTGCGCCGGATTCTCGACAAAGCGCGCCGGGCGCGCGCCCGCCAGGAAGACAACCGTCAATTCGCCGCCCGCTGTCCCCACGGCCGTCGACGCCGGGAGCAGCCTTTCGAACCCGTTTCCCAGGGCCGCCTCGAATGCGAGCGACCTGCCCCTGCAGAAGGCGCGGTAGTTCTCCAGGCCGGCGGGGCCCTCGCCGTTGATCTGCGGGACGCAATTCCAGATCCGGTAGAGATGGAGGTCGCGCGCATGGCCCAGCAGCCCCGCGTAGAGCCGCCTCGTCAGGCCCTCAAGGTCGTTCCCGGGGTTCGCCCGCGACCACCCCGCCAGCCCGGCGGAACCGCGCCAGAGAGAGAATCCGTCCCCGTTTCCGGCCGGCTCGGCCGGCTCGAGGACCGGCTCGCGCCGGTCGCCGCCGAGGAAGGAAAGCCCCATTCCCAGCGTCCCCTTGGTTTCGTCGCCTGGATCGCCTAAGGCGAATGAGAACGTCATGCGCCCCGACCTACGCGCAGCTCGCCTCCGCCGACAAGCAATTTCCGGCTTGGTATGGGGGAATCCGCGACAATACGGTGGGGCATGGAATCGACCGACTGCGACGTCCTCGTCATCGGCGGGGGCCCGGGCGGGAGTTCCGCGGCGGCGTTTGCCCGCCTGCGGGGATTGTCCGTGTGCCTCGCGGAAAGGGACCAATTCCCGCGCTTTCACATAGGGGAATCCCTCCTGCCGATGGGGAACGCCGTTCTCCGGGCGTCCGGCGCGTGGCCGAAGATCGAGTCCGCCGGCTTCGTCAGGAAATATGGCGCCGAATTCATGCTCGCCGACGGCTCCGCGGTGAAGGAGGTCGTCTTTGCGAACGGATCCATACCCGGCCTCGACTGGACGTTCCAGGTGGAGCGATCGAGGTTTGACTCCATTCTCCTGGAGCATGCGAGGAGCCTCGGGGCCGATGTCAGGATGGGAGCCACGGTGCGAGCCCTTTCCCCGTCGCGCGACTCGGTGACGGCTACCCTGGCGCGGAAAGACGGCCCGGACGCGAGCATAACCGCCCGCTGGGTCGTCGACGCCGGCGGCAGGGAGAACCTGTACGAAAGCCCGGGAAAGAGGGTCTTCGAGCCGCCCCATTTCCCGCGCCGGGCGGCTGTCTACAGCCACTTCGAGGGCGTGCGCCGCGCGCCGGGGCCCAGGGGAGGCAACATCATCGTCGTTCGCCTCGAGGACGGCTGGTTCTGGATCATCCCCATAAGCGCCGAGCGCACCTCGGTGGGGCTGGTCACCTCGGTCGAGGCGATCCGCCGCGGCGGCGACCCGACGGACGTCTTTCACGGCACCGTCGCGGGTTCGCCCCAGCTGTGCGCGCTCATGGACGGATCGCGGGCCGTCGCGCCATTCCGGGTCACCGCCGACTACAGCTACGTGCGGACGCAATTCGCGTCGCCCCGCATCGTCCTCGCGGGGGACGCCGCCGCCTTCTTCGACCCCATCTTTTCATCGGGGGTGTATGTCTCGATCCATTCGGCCCAGGTCGCCGTCGGCGCGATCGCGCGCGCCCACGCGGCCAACCGGGCCCTGACGCGCGCCGAGCAACGGCGGTACACCCGCGGGCTCAAGAGGCACTGCGCCGTGTTCCAAGAGCTCATCGACGTGTTCTACGACAACGACGGCTTCTCGGTCTTCATGACCCAGAAGCCCCCGCTCAATCTCGGCCCGGGCCTGACGTCGATCGTCGCCGGCCACGTCAGGCTCACCTGGGCGCTCTGGTGGCGGTTCAAGGTGTTCCTGGCGGTCTGCCGCATCCAGAAGTACCTGCCCATCGTCAAGCGGATCGCCCACGGGTCCCGGGTTTCGCTCCGAGCCGCGTGAAAGCCTGGGTCATCGTCATCGCCTCGTTCAAGGCGTGCGGAATCGCCCTGGCCGCCGAGCACCACGCGGGGGCCGGGGCGATCCTTTTCTTTGCGCCGGATCCCTGGGTCTTCCTGCAGTTTTTCCTGCCCTCGGCCCAGGGTTTCGGCCCGGCGATCACCTCGTTTGAGACCGAGCGGCGTGAGGTCTGGCTGACGATTGACGACGGGCCCGACCCGTCCAGCACGCCGCGCGTCCTCGACCTCCTGAGAAAACATGGCGCCCGGGCGACGTTCTTCGTCATCGGCGAGCAGGTGGCGAGGCACCCGGAGCTCGCGCGCCGGATCGTCGCCGAGGGCCACACGATCGGAAACCACACCCACACCCATCCCGCCGGGGGATTCTGGCTCGCGTCCCCCTCGCGCATCGCCTCGGAGATCGACCGCTGCATTGGGGCCCTCCTGCTGGCGGACGTCCCGTTTGAGCGCTATTTCCGTCCCCCGGTCGGAATCAGGAACCCGTTCCTGGACCCCCAGCTCGAGTCGAGGGGAATGAGCCTGGTCCTATGGAACGCCCGCGGCCTGGACGGCATGGGCCGCGATCCCGAGTCGGCGCTTGGAAGGATTGTCCGGAGCATTCGCCCCGGCGGGATCCTGTTGTCGCACGAGGCGGGCTCGCGGCCCGGCGGGCGCCTGAGGTTCGTCGAGCTCCTGCTGGAGCATCTCGGGCGCGACGGCTACGCCTGCGTCCTGCCGCCGCGCGGCGCATTGCTGACGCGGGCGAGGGACGACGGGCCGCCAGCTCCCTAATCGACCTTCAGGTTGGCCCTGAGAACGTCGACCGACGACTTTCCGACCAGGACCTCGAACACGCCGGGTTCCACGTTCCGGCGCATGTTGATGTCATAGGCCTCGAGCTTGTCCGGCGTAAGGTCGAACACCACGGTCCGCGTCTCGCCGGGATTGAGCGTGACCCGCGTGAAATCCTTCAATTCCTCGACGGGACGGACCGGAAGGCTGACCAGGGCGTGGAGGTAGAGCTGGACGACCTCGTCGGCCTTGACCGCGCCGGTGTTGGTGACGTCGACGGAGACCCTCGCGGCGCCCCCTGGCGCAATCGCCACCGGAGCGACCCGCAGGTTCTTGTAGTCAAAATTCGCATAGCTGAGGCCGAACCCGAAGGGGTACAGGGGCGTGGAATCGGCCAGGACGTAGCTCCGGTAGCGGGAAGGACTGTGATTGTAGTAGTCCGGCAGCTGCCCGACGGATCGCGGGAACGTGACCGTCAGCTTGCCGCTGGGGCTGACCTTTCCGAAGAGCACGTCGGCCACCGCCGGGCCGGTCTCCTGTCCCAGGTACCAGCACTCGATGATGGCCGGGGCATGTTCCTGCAGGTAGTTCACCGAGAGCGGGCCGCCGTTGATCAGCAGCACGACGACAGGCTTGCCGGTGGCGAGGATGGCCCTCGCCAGGTCGTGCTGGCGGCCCACCAGGTCCAGCGTGTCGCGGTCGCCCAGGTGCTGCTCATTCCACGCCTCGCGGCGGAGCAGCTCGTTCTCGCCCAGCACCAGGACAACGGCATCGCTCCTCAGCGCGACCTCAACGGCCTCGTCGATCATCCGGGAATCGTCCGCCGCGTCGTTCAGCACGGGGTTCTCGTTCACCAGCCAGCCCGACGCATAGTTGGTGGTGAGCTTGCAGCCCTCCGCGTAGAACACGCGGATCGAGCTTCCCGCGAAATCCCTGATGCCCTGCAGCACGCTCACCCCCTGCATGGGAACCGCGGAATAGCCCCCCAGGTGGATGTCGGCGGCATTGGGCCCGATGACCGCCAGGGTCTTCGTCTTGGCCGGGTCGAGGGGAAGGATGTGGTTCTCGTTCTTCAGAAGGACCATCGCCTCGTCGGCGGCAAGACGGGCCAGAGCCTTGCTGTCGTCGGTGTTGGTCACCTTCTCAGAGTTGTCCGCATCCGCATAGGGGCGGTCGAAAAGCCCGCTAAGGAATTTGACGCGAAGCACGCCCGCGGCGGCGCGGTCGATGGCCGCCATCGAGACCTTTCCCTCCCTTTCCTCCTCGGCCAGTGCCGAGAAGCACTTGCCCTTGCCGCCGAAGTTGAAGTCAAGGCCCGCCTCGATGCACAGGATGCCGGCCTCGGCATATCCTGCCGCGGCATGGTGCTCCTCGACCACGGATTCGACGCCCCCGCCATCGGCCATCACGAATCCGTCGAAGCCCCACTCTGTCCTGAGAATATCCGTGAGGAGCTTGTGGTTGACGTGGTTGGGCACGCTATCCCACTCGTTGTACGAGGCCATGAGCGAATGTGCATGGGCCACCCTCACCGCCATCTCGAAGGGATAGAGATGCACGGTACGGAATTCCCGCTCCGAGAAATTGACCGGCGCGATGTTGCGGCCGCCCTGCGGCTCGCCGTGCCCCGCGAAATGCTTCAGGGTGACGGCGACGTGCTCCCCGTCGATGGCGGGTGCCCGGCCCTGCAGGCCGTAGGTCGCCGCCATTCCCATGCGCGAGACGAGGTACGGGTCCTCGCCATAGCACTCCTCGAACCGCCCCCACCTCGGGTCGCGGGCCACGTCGAGCACGGGGCCCAGGACCTGGTGAATCCCCCGCGAGCTCGCCTCGCGGCCGGCGACGGTGAACACCCGCTCCACGAGCGGCAGATCCCAGGTCCCTCCAAGGGCGATGGCCTGCGGAAAACTCGTGGCGCCCGCCGCCATGTACCCGTGCAGGGCCTCGGCGATGACGAAAACCGGGATGCCGAGGCGGGTCTTCTCCCGCATGTATTTCTGAAGCGAATTCAGGCGCCCTATCGCCTCGCGCGGCGACCGCATGAACCGGTCCCCGCCGCCTGCGTAGACCGAGCCGGCGCCGATATAGAGGGTCGCCGCGTCGGTTCCGCCCGTGAAGTTGCCCTGCGCGTCAAAGACATGCGGGTCCTGCGGCCGGAAGCCCTGGAGCTGGGCCACCTTCTCCTCCAGCGTCATCCGCTGAAGAAGGTCCCTGACCCTCGCGTCGACCGGCTGCGAAGGGTCCTTGTAGGGCGGCGGAGCGGGCGTCTGGGCGCTGATCGAAGCCGCGAGAAGCAGGTACGATAGGCAGTTCCAACGGGGTTTGGGGGTCATGGGACCTTGGGGTTGCGCGAAGAACGGCGTGGGATGGAAACCATCAGGACGTCTCGTCCTCGCGCATCTTGAATGTCATCTGGACCATCTCGCTCTTGCCATCAGGCCGCGGCCCGACCGAGTGGGTGTGCTCGCACGCCTCGATGACTGACCGGTCGAATTCGGCGTTTCCCGACGACTTCACGATCCGTATCTGGGAAAGTGACCCGTCGGCGGCGAGGAAGAACTCCACGCGCGCCGCGAGGCTGTCGCTCACGCCCTCCGGCGGCACATGGCTCGCCTTGATCTGCGACTTGAGGAAGGAGAAATAGGCGTCGAGTTCGCTGCCCTCCTCCCGGGTTAGCGCCCTTCCGTCGGCGCCCCCGGTCTTGTTCTCCGTGGAGCCGCCGATCACGCCCTTGCGGATTCCCTCGGCATCGATGTGAGTAACCCCCGTCGCGCCGGCCTTTGCCGCGGCCTGCTGCCTTAGGAACTCCTCCTGGGTGATCCGCTTGTGCTCCGCCTCCTGTTCCTTCTGGTACTTGGCCTCGAGCCGGGCCTCGCGCCGCGCCTCGGTCCGCTTGAGCGCCGCCACCAGATCGGGCGTCTTGGCGGGCGCGGGGGCCGCGCTCGGCCGGGCCTCGGGGGCGGATTGGATCGGCGACGGGGCCGCCTTTGGGACCGGCGTCGCGAACTTCACCCCGCCCGTGCTTCCGAGCGCGGGCGCCACCGTCGCCGCATAATTGTCGCCGGCGCCGGCGACCAGTTCGAAGATCTTCGGCGAATCATTGACGACGCTGCTCGCGGCGAAGCTGAAGAACAGGACGAGGGCCACGACCGAGGCGTGGATCATCGCGGAGAGGGCGTAGGCGCGGGGCAGCTGCGGGATCATTTCGAGGCCGGGAGCGTGTCGAACGTGAACTTCAGGAGATTCGCCTTCTTGAGCTCGTCCATCAGCTCGATGATCTTCTCATACGGGACCCGAGCGTCGCCCCGTATCCTGATGACCGGCGGCTTCGCCTCGGAGGCGTACAGCCTGAGCCGGCTGCGCAGCTCCGCGATCCCGATCGGGGCCGGCCGCTCCTCAAGGTACGTGTTGCCCTTCGCATCGATCGAGATCGCGACAAAGTGGGTGCTCTTGTCCGCCTTTTGCTGGGGGCTCTTGGACTCCGACGGGAGCGTGACCGGGATGGTCTGCTCCTGGTTGATGAGCGGGGTCGCGATCATGAATATGATCAGCAGCGTGAACCCCAGGTCGATGAGGTTCGTCACGTTCATCTCGGCGATCGGATGGGACGGGCGGGGTCGTCTGAAGGTCCTGGCCATGGCGGTTAGGCGGGGGGTTCGCGTCACTTCGACTCCAGCTCGAGCCGGTCGGCGAGCGAGCTCGCGTAGTTCTCGAGCTCGGTGATGAGCCTCTTTGTCATCGCGAACAGAAGGTTGTACCCGAAGAGGCACGGGATGGCGACCAGGAGGCCCGAGATGGTGGTGAGGAGCGCCGCCGAAACGCCCGGCGCAAGCGTCTGAATGCTCGCCGTCTGCTGGACGGAGACGGCGCTGAACGCGTCCATGACTCCCCAAACGGTCCCCAGGAGCCCGAGGAACGGGGCGCCGGAGACGATCGACGCAAGGAAGACCATGTTGGACTCGTAGCGGAGCGTCTGGCGCGCGAGCGCCCGCTGAAGCGCGTTCTCCGCGTGCTCGAGGCGAAAGCGCAGGGTGTCCATCCCCTTCTCCTTTCCGATCGCGGCCGCCTTCCAGTAGGCCTCGATCGCGTCGGTCAGGAGGTCGGCATACGGGATGTCGCGCCGATCCCTGAGGGACTCGGGCAGCTCCAGCAGGCTCCTCTGATCCCTCAGGTGCCGCTCGAACAGGTGGTTGAGCCGGCGCAGGCTGTTCAACTCGTTCCTTTTCCCGAACATGACGGCCCAGGCGACGATGCTGAACAGGGCAAGGCCGCTGCAGATCACCTGTCCCACGATGTCGCAGTGCTCGAAGATCTCGATGACGTTGGTCGCAGCCAAAAAGGGGGCGAAATTCACGGGCATGATTCGAGCGTTGGGGGTTTTGCCGGATTCGTCCAATCGATTCAAACGTTCCTCGCCAAAAGGCGCGAATCTCACCAACCTCGCCGTTCCATGGTCCAGAACTCAAAGCACACCGGCAAACTCATATCCTTCGAGGGCTCCGAGGGCAGCGGGAAGACCTCCCAGATCGCACGGCTCGCCGACCATCTCCAGAGGCTGCGGCGCGATGTGATCACGGTGCGCGAGCCGGGCGGGACCGAGATCGGAGAGCAGATACGAAACATCATCGTCCACAACTCGAAGGGCGACGAGATGTGCCCGGAGACCGAATTGCTGCTTTTCGCCGCGGCGAGAGCCCAGCTGGTCCGCGAGGTGATCCTGCCCGCGCTGATGAGGGGGGCCATCGTGCTAAGCGACCGATTCCTCGATTCGTCGACGGTCTACCAGGGCATCGGCCGCAACCTCGCGGCGAATCCCGTGAACCAGATCAACCGGTTTGCCGTCGGAAGCGTGATGCCGGACCTGACGGTCGTCATCGACGTTCCCACGAAGGTGGGCCTCGCGCGGATCCGCCAGAGGGCGACGGACCTCCCCGACCGGATGGAGCGGGAGAACCTTGATTTCTACAACAAGATCCGCGAGGGCTACCTCGTGCTCGCCAAGGGCCTTCCGAAACGGTTCGTGGTGGTGGACGGAAAGAAGGACGAGGCGGCCACGGAGAAGATCATCTGGGAAGCGGTGAAGCCCCGGATCTCGGGATGACGTCCGCGGCGGTCCCCTGGCCTTCCGCCATGGCGGGCACGCCGGCCGTCGCCGTCATCGAGAGGGCCATCGGCCGCGGGCGCCTGTCGCACGGACTTCTCCTTGCCGGCGACGACTCGGAAAGTCTCTCGGGCGCCGCAATGGCCCTTGCGGACCGGTTGCTCAACCGCGGGTCGTCCGATCCCTCACCCTACCCGCCCGAGCGCCATCCCGACTGCCTCCAGGTGCGGCCCGCCGGCAGGTCCCGGTCGATCACCGCCCAGGCCGTGCGCGACCTCATCGGGCGCATCAACGTCTCGCCCAGCGTGTCGCTCTACAAGGTCGCCGTGCTTCACGACGCCGACAGGATGAACCCGTCGGCCGCGAACATCTTCCTCAAGACGCTCGAGGAGCCGCCCGCGGACACGACGCTCCTCCTGCTCACGGGGCGCCCCTACGCCCTTCTGCCGACGATCCGCAGCCGGGTGCTCCATTTCCGCTTCAATGGACTGGCGTCGCCGGTTCAGGCCGAGGGCTGGGAGGCATGGCTCGCCGACTATCGGTCATGGCTCGACCGCCTCGGGAAGGGGGTTGCGGCGGGCCGGGCCGCCGCGGAGGGCGTCTTCACGCTCTACGGCCTGGTGGCCCGCTTTGGCGCAATGCTTGACAAGGCATCCACGGCGGAAGGCTCCCGGAGGAAGGCGGCCCTGCCCGACGGGCTTGAGGAGGAGGAGCTAGCGGCGATAGAGTCCGAGGTCGCCGTCGCCCTTCGCTTGAGGATGTTCGCGGGAGTCGAGGAGGCCACCTGCGCGCACGCCCTTCGGCTTCTGCAAGCCGGCGAGGGCGGCGCCAGCCGGTCGCTCGCCGCCTCGGTCGACAGCCTTGAGCGCGCCGCCGGCCTCCTGCGGGTCAACCTCAACGAGTCCGCCGCGCTCGAGGATTTCCTGCTCGCTTCGCTTCGGATCTGGACGAAGCGGTGAGCATCGCGGCGCCGAAAACCCCGGCGCTGTCCCCGAGCGTCGGCCTGAGGAACTCCGTGCGCAGATCGGTGTTGAAGACATGCCTGAGGACCTCCGCGCGCGTCTCCTGGCTGTAGATCAGGTCGAGGTTGCCCACCCCGCCGCCGATGATCACCGCGTCGGGGTCGAGTATGTTGATGACCGCCGCGATCGCAGCGGAGAACTTGCGCCGCAGCCTCCCCAGCGTCGCGCGGGCCGCGCGTTCGCCGGCTGCGGCGCGCTCCGCGATCTCACGCAGGCTGAGTCGGCGCCCGGTCCGCCCCCTGTAGAACCGCTCGAGCGACGGCCCTGAGATGACCGTCTCGACGCACCCCTTTCTGCCGCAGTAGCACGGGGTGCGTTCGCCGCAGATCGGGTTGTGCCCCCATTCGCCGGCGATCCCGTGCACCCCGTCGAGGACCCTGCCATCGACGACGATGCCACCCCCGCAGCCGGTCCCGAGGATCAGGCCGACAACCACCCTTCGACCGCGCCCGGCGCCGAACATGGCCTCGGCGAGCGCGAAGCAATTGGCGTCGTTGGCCAGCCTCGCCTCGACCCCGAGTGCGCCCGCGAGGTCCTCGCGCACGCGGCGCCCGTTCAGGCACGTGGTGTTGGAGTTCTTGAGGACTCCCGTCGCCGGGTCGATGACCCCCGGCGTCCCGATGCCGATCCAGGAGGGGCGCGCCATCCCCGACTCCCGCTCGAGCCTCCCCACGAGCTTGACGACCTGGGAAATGACATGGGAATAGCCCCGCGCGCTTTCCGTCGGCACGCGCAGCCGGCACACGGCGCAGTCGGGCCTCGCCGAGTCCACGACGGCCCCCTCGATCTTCGTCCCGCCCAGGTCTATGCCAAAGCGGCTCATCGCCCCCCTTCAGAGCACGCGGTTCTGGCGCATCACATCGGAAAAATAGCGCGCCGAGAGCTTCGGCGTCCTCTTCTGCGTGGCAAAGTCCACGTGGACGATTCCGAAGCGGCGGGTGTAGCCGTCCTCCCACTCGTAGTTGTCCATGAACGACCAGACGAAGTAGCCCCTTGCCGGCACGCCGTCAGCAATCGCGCGGTGCAGCTCCCGGAGATAGCTGCGCAGGAATTCGCGGCGGTGCAGGTCCCGGACCTCACCGCCCACGACCGGCTCGTAGTCGTAGCCGCAGCCGTTCTCGGTGACGTAGATTGCCTTGGCGCCGTAGCATTCATGGGCGAATCGGAGCCCCCAGTAGATCGTCTGGGGCGCCAGGTACAGCCATGGGCTGTCCGCCCTCGGGAAGTTCTTGGGGAGCGGCACAACCTCGCTCTTTCCATCCGCTCCGGCGCGCACGAAGACCCCCGTGTAGAGGTTCAAGCCGAGGAAGTCGGTGGGGGCGCCGATCAGCTTGAAATCCCCCGCCATCACGCGGGGAGCGTCCGCCCCAAGCCGGGACAGGTAGGCGTCGGAGTAGCCGCCCCGATAGATGGGATCGAGGATGTGGAGGTTCTTTTCGACGAACCAGGACTTCGCGGCCGCTATGTCGTGGATCGTCTCGGTGACGGGAATGCACATGTCGCAGTTGTCCGTGATCCCGACGCGCGCGCCGGCGCCCCCGAATTCGCGAACCGCGCGCACCGCGTGCCCGTGGCAGACAAGCGCGTGGTGGTAGGTCTGGTTCACCACGGCGTCCGGCTCGGTCCGGCCGGGGGCCTTGTAGCCGCCGGCGCCGTAGCCAAGGACCGTGAAGCACCGGATTTCATTGAGCGAAATCCAGTTCTTAACCCTGCCGGACAGGGCCCCTACCACGGTGTCGGCATAGGTCGCGAACGCGTCGACCGTCGTGCGGGACGTCCAGCCGCCACGGTCCTCGAGGGCCTGCGGGAGATCCCAGTGGAAGAGCGTTACCCAGGGCGTGATCCCGTTCTCGGCCATCGCGTCGACCAGGCGCCGGTAAAAATCGAGCCCGGCCTGGTTGAGCGCGCCGTCGCCGCTGGGGAAGATCCGGGGCCACGCGATCGAAAGCCGGTAGTTCCGGATGCCCAGCGAGCGCATCAGGGTGAAATCCTCCCTGAACCTGTTGTAGTGGTCGCAGGCGACGTCGAGCGTGTCGCCGTTCAGCACCTTGCCGGGAATGCGCGAAAAACGGTCCCATATCGACTCGCCCTTGCCGTCACTGAAGGCCGCGCCCTCGATCTGCGGCGCCGCCGTCGCGGCGCCCCAAACGAAGTCGCGGGGGAATGTTGAAGGTTGGGAGGGCATCTGCTCGCGGCGGCCTTCGAGGCGCACGCGTCGCGCCCGGACCCTGACGCATCATGCGGCCGGATACGAGGCTGACGCGAAATCTTTGGAGTTGCCAGCGCGAGGCAAACGTTCTGTTTAGCCACAAATCCACTGGCAAGACCCATTTTCCGGCGAAACCCGCCGGGCGGCCCAAAACAACAGCAACCCCACTCCATGGCGCGAGTCGTCCTCGAACACCTGGTAAAGATCTTTCCCGAGAAGGGGGGGCCGGGCGTCGGCGCGGTCAAGAACATCGACCTCGAGGTCGAGGACCGGGAGTTCATGGTCCTCGTGGGGCCCTCCGGCTGCGGCAAGTCGACCACGCTGCGGATGATCGCCGGGCTGGAGGAGATCACCTCCGGGACCGTGACGATCGGCGGGAAGGTGGTGAACGAGGTCCTTCCAAAGGACCGGGACATAGCGATGGTCTTCCAGAACTACGCGCTCTACCCGCACATGACGGTCTACGAGAACATGGCGTTCGGCCTGAAGCTTCGGAAGTTCCCGAAGACCGACATCGACGCGCGCGTGCGCGAGGCTGCGACCATGCTCGGCCTCGAAGGCTACCTCGCGCGCAAGCCGAAGGCGCTCTCCGGCGGCCAAAGGCAGCGGGTGGCGCTGGGCCGGGCGATCGTGCGCAAGCCGAAGGTGTTCCTTTTTGACGAGCCGCTCTCCAACCTCGACGCGAAGATGCGAGTCTCCACCCGCACCGAGATCTCCAAGCTGCACGCCCGCCTGGGCGCGACGATGATCTACGTGACCCACGACCAGGTGGAGGCGATGACCATGGGCGACCGGATCTGCGTGATGAAGGACGGCAACATCATGCAGGTTGCGGCGCCCCTCGAGCTCTACAACCACCCCGACAACCTGTTCGTGGCCGGCTTCATCGGCTCGCCGCCGATGAACTTCTTCAGGGGCACGCTCCGGAGGGCGGCCGACCACGTCTCGTTCGTCGAGGACAACCCGGGTGGCGCGCCGCTCACGGTGGCGCTCGACGAGGCGCTTGCCGGCAAGTCCTCCATCTATCTCGACAAGCCGGTCGTCTTCGGGGTGCGCCCGGAAGCCATACACGATTCCCTCACCGTCGCCTCCCCCGATCCGGGCCGGACGGCCGAGGTCAAGGTGGAGGTGGCCGAGCCGATGGGATCGGAGACGCTCCTCTACCTGGACACGGGCGCCACGACGTTCATCGCGCGGGTCAGCCCGACGGATCGCTTTGACGCCGGCCAGAAAGTGCAGGTCACGTTCGACCTCACCCACGCCCACCTTTTTGACCCGACGACCGAGCTGGCCCTGAAATAACTCAGGGCTTGCCGCCCTTTTTCCGGGCGCCGCCCTTCGCAAGGCCGAGCATGATCCCGCCGAACGCGAGCTGGACGATGCCCCAGGAGATGTTGACGTTCATGCCCAGAAGCAGGTGCGACGAGGTCTCGGGGGGAAGGAAAATCCCGCAGGCCGTGAGGATGGCGCCGACGATGACGAACAGGAGGCCGATCGGGTAGCGTATGTCGAGGTTCATGGGGCGGGTTCGGGGTTATCGGAAAATGATGTTGAGGACGACCGTGAGGACGAGGATCAGCGCGCCGAACGGGGCGATGCGCTTCCAGAACGGCAGCGCAGGCTCCTCCCTGTCCTCATGCGGCGTCAGGGACCAGACAAGCCCGCGCAGCTGGGCGTCCGTCTTCCTGGACGTGGTTGCAAGGGATATGACGATCGTCGCGGCGAAACAGACCGACCAGGCGAAGATCGCCGTCCAGAAGTTCT
>PLKS01000184.1:150-2694 GCA_003140665.1 Opitutaceae bacterium | reverse complement strand
TCATCCTGCGGTCGCCCGAATCGTGCTCGCGGGTCACAAGCCCGTCCCGCTCGAGGGTGTCTACAAGCCCCGTGATGGTCGCCCGGGTGACCCCCGCCTTCTCGGCGAGGTCGGCCGGGGTCTGCGGGAGCGGCTCGCCGCGCATCTTGTCATAGAGGAGCATCAGGACCGTGAACCGGCCCGGCGAGACATCATGCTCGTTCAAGTAGCTCTCGCTCTGCCGATAGGCCTCGTCCCCCGCGCGAAGCAGGTTGAGGTAAGCCTCGCAAGCGGAGGGATCCAGGTCCGGAAAATGCCTCGCGGCCTCGAGCAGGCACTCGTAGCGCGGAAGATCCTTGAGCATGAGGAGGGGCATGGCGTGGTGGATGGCGCTGGATTCGGATGGGCGAGCCAAGTAGTTAGGTGGCTAATTATCCCGTTTTCAAGCGGTAAATGCTTCGCGCCATGCCCCGGCCCCGGACCCTTCCCCGGAAATCAGGACCCGAGCGAACGCGCGGCCGCCACCATGGCCTGCGACGTGATTCCGAGCTCCTTGAATATGGCCTCCGCCGGCGCGCTGAGCCCGAATCGGTCTATTCCGACCACCTTGCCATCGAGCCCGACGTACTTGCGCCAGAGGCCCGTGACCCCGGCCTCGATCGCGACCCGCCGGCGGCATGACGACGGCAGGATGCTCTCTCGATACTCGTCGGACTGGCGGTCGAAGATCTCGAATGACGGGACCGAGACGACGCGTGCGCCCCCGCCAAGTTCCGCGGCCGCCGCCAGGGCGAGCTGGAGCTCGCTCCCCGTCGCGAGCAGGATCATGGTCAGCGGAGCCGTCTCCTGGACCGCGACGTAGGCGCCCTTGAGGACGCCGGCCCTACGGACGTGGGGCGAAATCTCATTGAGCACGGGCACGGCCTGCCGGCTCAGCGCTATCAGCGTGGGGCCGTCCGTGCGCTCCATGGCCGCCGCGAAGGCGGCCGCGGTCTCCTCCGGATCGGCGGGCCGTATGACCTCCATGTTCGGTATCAGCCGCAGCGAGGAGACCGTCTCGACGGGCTCATGCGTCGGGCCATCCTCCCCGACGCCGATCGAGTCATGCGTGTAGATGTAGACCACCGGCAGCTTGGAGAGCGCGGCGAGCCGCATCGGGGGCCGGGAATAGTCGGCAAACACCAGGAACGTCGCGATGGAGGGCCTGAAGAGGCCGTCGTATGCGACCCCGTTTGCGATCGCCGCCATCCCGTGCTCGCGAATCCCGAACCGGATGTTGCGGCCCGCCCTGTTCGACGAGTCGAAATCCTTGTCGGCCGCGATGTAGTTGTAGGTCGAGCCGTACAGGTCGGCGCTCCCGCCGATCAGGAGCGGCAGCTCGGCCGCGATCGGCTGGAGGACATCCCGCCCCGCCGCGCGCGTACCGTTCAGTTTCACGTCCGGAGCAAAGAGCGGAATCTTCGTCAGGAGGTGGGCGGCGCTCGGCCTNNGGTTGTAGGCCCGCACGAGCCTCTGCTTGCGCCCCTTGAAAAAGGCGCGCACGTCGTCGCTCACGTAGAAATGCTGGTCGGCGGGGAGGCCGAGCCCCGCCCGGGCGGAGTCGGCGAATTTAGCCCCTCCCTCCCCGTGCCCCTTCGAGGTGCCCTGCACCTCGGGGATCCCCTTTGCGATGATTGTCTTCACGAGGATGAACTGGGGCTTGCCGCTCTTCGCCTTTTNNGTGACGTCGTTCGAGTCGTAGAGGAGGATCAGGTTTTCGAGCTTCTGGTGGCCGGCGAACTCGACCGACTCCATCCCGACCCCCTCCTGCATGCAGCCGTCGCCCGCGAGGCATACGACATGGTAGTCGAAGATCGCATGGTCCGGCGTGTTGAAGCGCGCCGCCGCCATCTGGCCGGCGACCGCCATCCCGACCGCGTTTCCGACGCCCTGGCCAAGGGGGCCCGTCGTGGCCTCGATCCCCGGTGTGTCGCGGAACTCAGGGTGGCCCGGGGTGATGCTGTGCAGCGTGCGGAACTTCGCGATCTGCTCCATCGGGATGTCGAAGCCGAGCAGATGGAGCCACGAGTAGAGGAACATGCTGCCGTGACCGGCGGACAGGACGAACCGGTCGCGGTTGATCCAGCGCGGGCGCTCGGGATTGAGGGAAAGGGCGTGCCCGAAGAGCACCGCGCCTATCTCGGCGCAGCCGAGCGGCAGGCCGAGGTGCCCGGAGTTGCAGGCATGGACGGCGTCGATCGTCAGCCCGCGCGACTGGTTGGCCGCCTTTTCAAGGATTTGGGTCGGGAGGGTCATCGGGGGAAAGTCCGACAACTCCTGCGGCCCGTCAACCTTCCGGGAAAGAAGAAACGCCGGAATTGCGCCGCGCAAAACCTCAGCTGGAGGCGGGCGCTGCGGCCGGTTCCGCGGTGCGCCTCGTCTTGACGTTCACGGCGACCGCCGCCTTGCCCGTCCTGTTGCGCAGGTAATACAGCCGCGCCTTCATGGGCTCGGACTCGAGCTCGATCTCGATCGTCTCGATGTTCGGCGAATTGACCGGGAAAACGCGCTCGACGCCCTCGCCGT
>PLKS01000184.1:0-120 GCA_003140665.1 Opitutaceae bacterium | reverse complement strand
GCACCTTCGTGTGCACGCGCACTCCGTCCCCGACCTTGAACGGCGGGATGTCATTCTTCACCTGGCTGGCGGTGATTTCCTTTATGATCGGGTTCATGGCTGTTGCCTTGTTTGTATTTG
>PLKS01000169.1 GCA_003140665.1 Opitutaceae bacterium | reverse complement strand
AGCTCCTGATCTTCGGCTTCTTTGAGGAGGTCCTCAACCGGCTCGAGAGCGGGGAGCTCCAGGCGGCCCTCAGGGCCCTGATCCGCGCGCAGCTGGGCGAAGGACCCCGGCCATGAACCCTAGGATTCTGCCATGACCCGCGAGCGCACCCTCGCACGAGAGATTTCCGCGACCCAGATACCGTCGGGAGANNAAGCACGTGCTGCCGGCGGGCACGAGGATACAGATCCACCAGACGCTCGGCGGAAGCTACACGGTCCAGACCGACCACGGGCTTTTCCGGATCGACGGAAAGGACGGCGATGCGCTTGGCGAGCAGGCGGCGGACCACANNCCGAGATCCCGGTCAACATCGTGGACCTGGGCCTCGTCTACTCGATGGAGGTGGAGCAGCAGCCTGAAAACGCGTTCAAGGTGAATGTCGCGATGACGCTCACGGCGCCCGGATGCGGGATGGGCCCGGCCATCGCCGAGGACGCGAAGAGCAAGATCCTCCTTGTCCCGGGCGTCGCGGACGCCGACGTGCGCATCACCTGGGATCCGCCCTGGAACCAGTCGATGATCAGCGAAGAGGGCCGGATGAAGCTCGGCCTGGTGTGACCATCTACGAGCAGCTCGTGGCGCTCGAGACCGAGGGGGTGGCGTTCGTCCTCGTGACGCTCGTCGACGCTCTCGGCAGCACGCCCCAGGACGCCGCGGCCAAGATGCTCGTCACGGCGGAGGGCCTCCACAGCGGCACGGTCGGCGGCGGAAAGGTCGAGGCGGCGGCCCTCAGGCTTGCCGCCGAGGTCCTCGAGAAGGGCGATTCCAAGCCCCGCTTCGTATCCTGGACCCTCAAGGGCGACGTCGGGATGACCTGCGGGGGGTCGGTGAAGTTCTATTTCGAGCCGCATTTCGGGTTCGGGCCATGGAACATAGCGGTCTTCGGCGCGGGACACATCGCCCAGGCGCTCATTCCCGTCCTGACGCCGCTCCGCTGCAAGGTCACCTGCGCGGACACGAGGTCCGAGTGGCTGGACCGGCTGCCGCACGCGCCCAACCTGCGCGTGGTGCATTCCGAAAGCCCCGAGAGCCTCGTCCCCTCGCTGGCCGACAGGTCGTTCCTGCTGGTCATGACGATGGGCCATGCCACCGACCGGCCCATCCTCAGGCGGGCGCTCACGGAGAGGAATTTCCCGTTCATCGGGGTGATCGGGAGCGATGCCAAGGCGGAGATCCTTCGAAGGGAGCTGATCGCCGAGGGGGTGACCCCGGAGCAGGCGGCCCGGTTTCACTGCCCGGTCGGCCTGGATTTCGGGACGAACCACCCGCACGAGATCGCGCTCAGCATCGCGGGCCAGCTCCTTTCGGAGCGCGACCGCGTCGCCGCGGCCTCGTAGCCCGGGCGGCCCCAGGCGATTTCAAGGATCGCGGCGCCTGCGCGGACTTGCGCGCCAGCCGCGGAAAATGCTTCTGGCACCCGATCGGCGCTGGACGTGCCGACCGGGTGCCCGAAGCCCACGAATCAACGATTCGAAGCTATGACTTCCCGGCCGAACGCGCTCTCGGGATGCGCCACGAGGGCGACGGCCACGTTCGGCGTGACCAGCCTCATGGCGGTCACGAGGCCATCCTTGAAGGACACCACCAGGGTGCCGTGGGCCGTGCTGTGGTCCACATAGAAGTCCTTGTAGACAAGCCAGGTGCCATCCGGAAGGACGCAGTCAGGATGTCCGGTCACTTCGGAGACGGCCTTGGCCGTGGAGCCGGCCTTGATGTCGAACTGGAGCGTTCCGACGTAAATCCGGCCGTTCTGCTCCATTTCACGGGTGGCCTTGTCCTTGCTCGAAGCGGCGTGGCCGGGGACGGCAAGGATGGCGAGCGCCACAGCAAGGGCTGCGGCGCGGATCAGGGGGAGGGTGATGTTGTTCATGGCGATGTTTTTTGGGCTATCCGTTTATCTTGTGGGTTCAGGTCTCGGCCCATGCAGGGCCTCGATTCCCCTGTTAACGGGAGCCGCCACGCCGATCTTTCATCAAAGTCGAAAGGGACGGGCTTCCCCGGCGGATTTCCCGGGATTCCCCGGATGCAAGCACGCCCCGACCCTTCCGTCGGGGCCGTGCTGGAGCGGGGACCGGCCCAGGCCGGCGCACCCGCTCACTACCGGCCGATGGGACCGCGCCCGCTCACCCGAGCTCCTTCTGGAGCTTCTCGACCTCCGCCTTGAGCTGCTTGGTCAGCCGGTGGCAGATCACGTAGACCGACGCCGGCGTCATATCCATCTCGCCGGCCACCTTCTCAACCGGCAAACGCTGCCGCATGTAGAGGTCAAACACCTTGAAGTGCCGCTCGTTGACCCGGCGCGCGACACGCTCGCAGGCCGCGGCGAGCAGGTGGCGCTGCCATTCCTTGTCCCATTCGGCCTCGGGGTTGGACGCGTCCGGCACGCGCTCGATCGTCGCCGTGCGCGGGCCGCCGGTGCTGTCGTACCTCCGGGAGGAGCCGCGCTCGAGCTTGGGCTTCGCGACATACTTGTCCGCGATCCGCCACCGGGTCAGGTTCATCAGCCAGCCGCGGAAAGTGCCGCGCTCGGGGTCGGATTCAAACTTGTGGATCGTCTCCGCCACCCGCTTGAAAACGTCCTGGGTCACGTCCTCGGCATCCGCGTGGGGGAGCCCGGAGCGGCGCGCGAGCCCGTAGACCAGCTTCCGGTAGAGCCCGTGAAATTCCTCCCAGCTCACGCTGTCGTCCCACTTCCGCACCCGGTTGAGCAGCGTCACGCGCGTGCGCAGCGTCGAGACGGTCTCTGGATTCGGAGGGTGCATGACTCGGTGAGGGCGCCTGGAACGCGCGGAGGCTCTCAGATTTTCGCGGGGGCGTGAACACCTAATCGCGATTCTTGAAAGATCGGCGGCCGGCCGGGCGTTTCGTCGGCATGAGCCCCCGCCGCATTTCCCGAAGTTTCCGCGCGAGCATCGGCGCGCTCGTCGGCCGGCTCGCCCTTGCGATCGCCGCCGCGGTGGCCGTCCCCGCGGCCCGCGCCGATCCCCTCCCGGATGATTCCGTCACCCTGCCCGGGCCGCCCTCCTACCCGGACGACACCCACGTCTTCAACGGCTGCCACCTCTCGACGATCCGGTACCTCGCCCGCTACCTGTCCGAATTCCCCGGCGAGAGCGGCATGCCGCTGCTCATCAAGATGCGCAATGCGGACGGGCCCAAGAGAATGCACACCCTCGCACTGGTCAGCTGGAAGGGCCAGGCATGGTGCCGCGACGAATATTTCGGGGTCTTTGCGCTGGGTTGCCCCTACGAGGCGCAGCCGAACCTCAAGCGGCTCGTCTCCAAGGCTGAAATCCTGCTGGAAAGACACGCCCAGACGATGGTCCGCACGTCCGGCAAGCCCCTGCGGCCCAATGCCCCGGAGCAAATGTCGCCCGAGCAGCGGATCCGGGCCGTGAAGGCGGCGGTCGGGATCATCCCCTACCCCTCGACGATCTTCTGGGTGCAGTGCGGTCACCAGGAACTCCCGGTCGCCTTCTTCCGGGGCGAAGGCCGGCAGGTCGGCGTCTACGAGCCGAATTGCGGAACCTGTCTCGCCGAATGCTCGATCCGCGATGACGCGAAGGTCGTGTCCCTGGTCGCCGCGCGGCTCGGCTACCGCCCGGAAGGCATCCGCCGCGAGCTACGCATTCCGGCAGGGTCCCTCCTGGCGGCCGCCGGCGCCGCCCGATGAGCGCCTGCTGCCCGGCAGGGCCGTTACGCACAGGCTTCGGCTTCCGCCGGCGGACGGCGGCGCGCGATTTCCTGAAAGATCGGGCGGTGGCGGCCGTTTCGTCTGACATGCCGTTCCCTCCCCAGATGACCAGGGCCGCATGCTTCGTGTCGTCCGGACGTTGCCCCGGCGTGGGCCGCCGGCGGACGTTGACACGCCCCCGGACGAAGGAGGCGCCATGAAGATCCTCGCGATCGAGGACGAGCCCCGTGAGGCGCTGGTCCTGGAGCGGCTATGCAGCGCGATTCTCGCGGATCGGCTGGAGCGATTTGAGGTGGCGGACTCGCTGGGCGCCGCCGCCGTCCAGCTGCGCGAGACGGCCTTCGACGCCGTGCTGCTGGATCCCCAGGTGCAGGAGGGCAACGGATTGGAACTGCCGCCCGCAAATCCCGCGAATCCGTTTCAGACCATCGTCGTTTCGGCGCGAACCGACCTTGCGCTGCATGCGTTTGAATGCGGCGTGCTCGATTTCGTGCCAAAGCCGGTCACCCGGGAGCGCCTCGCCCGCGCGCTGCGCCGCGTCACGCCCCGTTCGGAATCCGCGCCGCACTCGCAGCGCTTCCTTGCCGTGCGCCGCTTCGGGAGGATCGACCTCGTTGCGGTCGAGGACCTCCTCTATGTGGAGGGCGCCGACAAGTATTCCGAGCTGGTGCTGGCCAACGGCCAGAGGAACTTCTACGACAAGTGCCTGGGACGCCTGGAGGCCTCGCTTCCGCGCTCCTTCGTGCGGATACACAAATCGTACCTGGTGCGCTTCGCCATGGTTTCCCGCCTGCATGTCCTGAAAGGCAGCCGCTATTTCGCGGAGCTGAAGAATGGGCAGCGCCTTCCCGTGGGGCGCTCGCGCTACGAGAGGGTCAAATCGCAGCTCATCTGAGCGGCGAACCGCTCGGTGAGTCGTTGACGCCTCCAGGGAGCCGTTGCCGCCCACGTACTCGCGATGGGCGGATTTGCGCGTCTCCTTGGTATGTGAATGCGATTTCCGCCATGGACCTGAGCCGCGAACGCAGCGGTGGAAACCGGGCCCCGGCATCGATCCGTGCTTTCGCACATGGGGCGCCGCGCTTCTGGCCGGCCTGCTTCCTTGCGGCCGCCATGGGACTTGCCGCCGTCACGTCCCGGGCGGACCTGGAGGTGTACGCCCCCTCCGGCATGCCGACGGGAAAAACCGTGACCGCGGAGCAGCTGTGGCAGGAGTTCGATCGCTCGCTTCCGCCCAACGTCTGGGTGTCGCCCCTGGAAAACAGCAAGTACGAGGTCATCTCGGCGAAGTGGATGCGGCGAACCTTCCTGCCGGCGCTCAAGGTCCAGATGAAGGCCATGTGGGAAAAGCGCCTCCCGCAGGAGGACTCGGCGGCCAACTGCAACGGCTTCGCGCTCGTCTGCCGCCTCATGCTCAACCTGTCGGCCATGGATGCCCACGCCAGCGCGCCGGCCACCGCCACCGTGATCGTGAGGCAGGAAAAGGCCTTCGGCGGGCTCTATGCGAGCATGGAGGACCATTGCGTCGCCTATGTGCTCACCGACGAGGGCCCATGGATCATCGAGGCGCAGAGCGGCGCCTACACCAAGATCGACGAGTACCCCAATCGGGGGACCATCAAGCTCGTGAGCGTTCACTGAATCTAGAATCCCGAGATAACTCAAAACGAACCAACAACATGAAAAAACTAATCGCTACAATCGCGGGGCTGGCCATGGCCGGCGCCGCACTCGCCCAGGTGGACACCACACTGCCCATGCTAACCGGCCGCGGAAACGCCGATGGCCGCCCGGGCAAGGCCATCGTGACCCACCAGACCGCGCCCGCCCCCGCCGTTCAAACCACGCCTGCCCCCGCCGACCAAGCCACACAGCTGGAAAAGTTCGTGGTCACCGGCTCGCTGATCCCGATGCCCGCGAACGAGGCGCGTTCAGGCAGCCCCCCGTCACGCGACCCCCGGATAAGCGCAATCCATGGATTGCTGCGCAGCTTGACCCTTTCCCGGGAGTGACCGGGGCTCCGGGCAGCCCGGATTCCGATCTCCAACTCCGGATCGCCCCGCTTTATCTCCCGGCTCTCCTTCAGCGAATCGTCGATCCCTTGGGTTCGCGCGAGGAAGCCCTTGGCCGGCAACAATGAGCGGTCCCGCCTGGCGATGACGGGAGCATCGCGGAATCGGGATGCCGAATTTCTCAGGTCGCGCTGAATTAATAAATACCATATGCTCACCGGCGATTTCTCACGACAGACGGGAGAGGATCGCCGCGTGGATCGCCTCGCCCGTGGCAGGCGACGCAAGAGGGACTTCGCCGCCCTTCTTCCCGAACGCGGCCACCGCGTCGCGGAGCGCCTCCCGGACTGAAAACGCGAGCATGAGGGGCGGCTCGCCCGAAGCCTTGCTCCCGTGGATCGTCCCTTCCTGGGCCGCCATGGGAAGGAGCGTCACGTTCATCTCGATCGGGCCGTCGCTGATCGCCGGGATCTGGTAGGTGCTTGCGCTGTGGGTCATCAGCTTCCCCTGCTTGTCCCATAGGAGTTCCTCCCGGGTCAGCCAGCCCATGCCCTGGACCAGGCCGCCCTCGATCTGGCCGATGTCGACCCCGGGATTGAGCGAGTCGCCGACATCGTGGACGATATCGACGCGGACGACCCGATGCATCCCGTTGTAGCCGTCGACCTCGACTTCCGCGACCGCGGCGCCGCACACGAAATACTGGAAGGGCCTGCCGGAGGCGGTGGACCAGTCCCAGTGGATGCCGGGCGTCTTGTAGAACCCGGAAACCGCCATGCTGATCCTCAGCGTGTGGGCCCTGCTGCAGACATCGGCCATGTCGACGGCCACCCGGGACCCCCGGATCGAGGCCTTCCCCCCGGAAAAATCGACCCTGGACTTGGCGACTTTCCTGCCCGCTATCTTCGACAGCAGGGCGGCGGCCACGGGCCGCAGCCGCTCGCGCAGGGTCACGCACGCGTTCCGGACCGCGGCGCCGTTCAGGTCCGCGCCCGAGGATGCCGCGGTGGCGGAGGTGTTGGGCACCCGGTCCGTCGTCGTGGGCATCACCCGCACCCGCTCCGCCGGAAGCCCGAGTTCGCGCATCGCTATGCCATGGATCTTGGTATGGAGCCCCTGCCCCATCTCCGTCCCGCCATGGTTCACCTGGGCCGTTCCGTCCGTGTAAAGCAGCACGAGCGCCCCCGCCTGGTTGTAATGCGTCAGCGTGAAGGATATCCCGAACTTCACCGGCGTCACCGCGAGCCCGCGCTTCACGCGCGGATGGGCCTTGTTCCAGCGGTCAACCTTGCGGCGCCTCGCGGCAAAGCCGGCGTCCTTCTGGACGCGCTTCCAGACGGTCTGGAGCCGGTTGTCGCCAATGTTCTGGAAATAGTGGGTCGTGTTGGTCTCCCCTTTGCCCCTGTAGAGGTTGCGCCCGCGCACGACCTCGGGGGCGAGCCCGAGACGACGCGCGATCCGGTCGACGATCTCCTCCATGACGATCATCCCCTGGGGGCCGCCGAAGCCGCGGAACGCCGTGTTCGAGGCGACGTTCGTCTTGGCGATGAGCCCGGTCACCCGAAGCGCGGGGATGTAGTATCCGTTGTCTATGTGGAAGAGAGCCCGGTCGAGGACCGGCTGGGAAAGGTCGAGCGACCAGCCTCCGTCCGAATAGAGGTCCACCGTGGCCGCCAGGATCATTCCCTTCCGGTCGTAGCCCACCGAGAACCTCGAGAAGAACGGGTGGCGCTTGCCGGTGAGCTTCATGTCGAGGTCCCGGTCGAGCTGGATCCGGACCGGCTGGCCGGTCCGGACGGAGGCGAGCGCCACCATCGCGGCAAAGGCATTTCCCTGCGTCTCCTTGCCCCCGAAGCCCCCGCCCATCCTCGGGGACTGCACGACAACCTTGTTCCGCGGCTCCCCGAGCACCTCGGCGACGATGGCCTGGATTTCGGTGGGGTGCTGGGTCGACGAGCTGACAAAGACCGATCCCCCCTCGCCCGCCTCGGCCCACGCCGCCTGCGTCTCGAGGTAGAAATGCTCCTGCCCCCCGAACGAGAATTCGCCGTCGAGCCTGAGCGGCGACGTTGCCAGGGCGCCCGCGAAATCCCCCCGCGCGAGCGTGTGCGGCGGCGTGTGGAAGCTGCCCTTCGCGATGGCCTCCATGATGCCGACGAGCGGCGGAAGGGGTTCGTACTCCACCTCGACCGCGGCGGCCGCCTCCCGGCAGGCGCGAATCGACCGTCCCACGACGATCGCGACCACCTGGGCGTGGTACCTGATCTCGTCGTCCGCGAAGAGCGGCTCGTCGCGTCCGGATCCGACGTTGTTGTGCCCGGGGATGTCCTCCGTCATGAGGACCGCGACGACGCCGGGCATCCCGCGGGCCGCCGTCGCATCGCGCCGCACGATCCTGGCGCGTGCGTGCGGGGAGCACACCGGCCAGATGTCGAGCATGGGCCTGCGCTGCGCCGTGTCGTCGGCGTAGAGCGCGCGGCCGGTGACGTGGCCCTCCGAGCTTTCGTGCCGAAGCGTGCGGGAAGCGTCCGCCCGGGGGCCGTCCGAGCCCTCTTCAAAATGGGGAGGCCCGTCCTGGGCGATGCTCGTGTCGCCCGAGACGAATTTCTCCCACAGGCTGACGATGAGGGCCCGCCGGTACGCGGCGCCCCCGCGCGCATCGTCGATCGGCTTCAGCTCGGCGGCGAGGATCGCCGCGACCTCCGCGGCCGCTTCCCCCAGGCTGCGGCCCTCAAGGGCGGCCTCGGCGCGGCGCAGCCGAACGGTAGTCGCCGCGACACCGCCATAGACTACGCGCGCGCGCCTCACGATTCCCGACGGGTCGGTGTCGATGGAGAACGCCGCGGCCACGATGCTGATGTCGAGCTCCCGCCGCTTCGACACCTTGAGGAAGTCCGACCGTCGCGACAGCCCCCCCGCCGGGTCAAAGCGGGGAAGCACGACCTCGAGGATGATCTCGCCGGGGGCGAGCACCGTCTTGCGGTAGCCCGTGAAGAATTCGGAAAGCGGCAGCGTCCGGCTGCCCTGGGCCGACGCGAGGACAAGCTCGGCGTCCAGAGACAGGAGCACAGGAGCGCTGTCGCCGATCGGCGACGCCGTCGCGAGGTTGCCGCCGAGAGTGGCCCGATTCCGTATCTGCCTTGCCGCAAAGACCTTCAGCATCTTTAGAAGCGAGGGATACTCGCCGGCAAGGGTCTCCTCCACCGCGGTCAGCGTGGCCGCGCCGCCGATCCGCCATGCGGTTCCGGTCTCAAGGATGCGCGTCAGCTCGGGAACGGATTCCGTCGAGACCAGCAGCGGGAACGACCGGAACTTCTTGGTCACGTCCACGCCGATCTCCGTGGCGCCCGCCACGAGCCGCGCCTCCGGATGCATCGCCAGCGTGGCGAACAGGTCCCCGAGCGACAGGGGCCGCACGAACCGCTCGGCGCCCGCCCCGTAATCCACGGAGGGAAAATTCGGGACGGGACCCTTGAGCCGCTCGAGGAAGGGATCGGGCCGGCCGGGCTCCCCGCCCTCGGGCGCGCGGTCCCGTCGCCTGAGCGACTCGAGCGCGGCGTCGCGGATCGGCCGATAGCCCGTGCACCGGCACAGGTTGCCGCACAGCTGGTCGCTGAGGTCGCAGGGCCGCGTGCAGTCGCGGCGGTAGTACCCCTCGAAAAGCGACATCACGAAGCCGGGGGTGCAGTAACCGCATTGCGAGCCGTAATGGTCCACCATCGCCTCCTGCACGGGATGGAGCGCGCCCACGGCCCGTTCGAGCCCCTCGACCGTGACCACCTCGCGGCCCGCGAACATGGGGAGGAGCGCGATGCAACTGTTGATCCCCCGATAGGTGGTCTTCCCGGCGCCGTCCCTCTCGACGACCGCCACGGTGCAGGCGCCACAGTCGCCCTCGGCGCATCCCTGCTTGCTTCCGGTCAGCCCGCTCGATCTCAGGAAGTCGAGCAGCGTCGTCGAGGGGGCCGCGCCGTCGACCCGCATCGTCCGCCCGTTGACCGTGAATTCAAAGCCCATCGGATCAGGCCGCCAGCCTCCCCAGGGTGTGCGCGAGGACCTCGACCCCGGAGGCGATGTGCCCCGGTGTCGAGAATTCCTCCGGCCGGTGGCTCCAGCCGTTGCGGCACGGGATGAAGATCATGGTCGTCGGGCTCACGCGCGCCATGAAAAGCGAGTCGTGGTAGGCGCGGCTCACCATGCGCAGCGAGCGCAGCCCTAGCTTCGCGCAGGACTTCTCGGCGATCGCGACCGTCTCGGGGTCCCCGGCGGCCGGCGGATCGGCGTTGATCTCCTCGAACTCCATGCTCACTCCGCGCCCCTCGCACGCCTTTACGGCGGACCCCCGGATCTCGGCAAGCGCCTTGGACCGCGTGTCGAGACGCGCGTCCCGCAGGTCGATCTCCAGGTACGCCTTGAACGGGACGCTGTTGACCGCCCCGGGCTCGATCCGGAACACCCCGACCGTGCCGACGGTGTCCGGGCTTCCGCTGTTCAGGACGGCCCGCTCGACCGCCAGGGCGATCTCGGCCCCGGCGAGCATCGCGTCGTGCCGGGCCGGCATGAGGACCGCCCCCGCGTGGCCGCCCTCGCCGTGGAGCGTCACCCGGTAGCTGCTGGGACCGGCGATGTGCTCGACGATGCCGATCGGAATCCCCTCCTTCTCCAGGATCGGCCCCTGCTCGATGTGGAGCTCGACAAAGGCATGGTAATAGCCCGGCGGCAGCCGTACCGACCTGAGCGGACCGGCATATCCCGCGGCTGCCCGGAGCTCATCCAGGGTTCGTCCCTCGCGGTCCCTGAGCGCCGCCGCCTTCTTGACCGAGATCGAGCCGGCCATGAGCCTGCTCCCCAGGCAGCCGAGCCCGAACCGGGTCGGTTCCTCGGAGGTGAACATGACGACCTCGAGCGAGCGCCTCGGCCTGAATCCCGCGCGCTTCAGGGCGGCGAGGGCCTCGAAGGCCCCGAGGACGCCCACCACCCCGTCGTAGCGCCCGGCGTTCGGGATCGCGTCGGTGTGGGAGCCCGAGCCGACGGCGGGAAGGCCCGGTTCGCTCCCGTCCCATCGCGCGAAGATGTTGCCGACCGGGTCCTCCCGGACCGCCAGTCCGGCCTCGCGGGCCGCCCGCCGCACATACTCCCTGCCCCGCATGTCCGCCTCGGAGAAAAGCACCCGCGTGACAACCGGCGCCGGCGCCTCCGAGATCAGGGCCAGCTCGTCGATCCGGCGCGCGAGCCCGGCACTGTCGATGGTGATCTTGGGTTCGGAGTTCGAGGTGCTCAAAGCGCTGCCCGGTTTACATCCTTGTAGTAGAGGTACCGGGCGGGAACCTTGCCCATCGCGACGAACCACTGCGCGCAATAGGGCGCCATCCATATCGCGTCGCCGGCCCGCACGGGATACCAGGAGTCCTCCAGGCGGTAGACGCCCTCGCCCGAGAGCATGACCAGCCCGTGCTCCATGATGTGGACCTCGACGAAGGGAAGGTGGCCGCCGGGCTGGTAGGCGAAGAGGTTCACCGCCATGTCGAACCCGGGCTCGTCGGGCAGCAGGACCTGGAGGTTGGCCGCGGGATCCCCAAGGAACGGAGTACCCTTCACCCTGGACTGGTCCGAGAGGATCGCGCGCGGGACGCGCGCACCGGGCAGGGGGGCATACCTCTTCTGGAACAGCGTGACCTGGGTCCCCTTCTTCGGCGAAGCGAGGCTCCATTCCGAGCCGGCCGGGCAGAAGAAATACCCGCCCGCCCCGAGGCGGCGCTTTTTCTCCCCGATGGAAACCGTCGCCCCGCCGCCCATGACATACCCGAACGTCTGGACCGCGCCCGCCGCAACGCGGGCGGATCCGCCGGACTGGAAGGTCACGAGCGTCTGGGCGACGCCCGCCCCCATGGCCGGGCTCACAAGCACGGCCGCCGTGGCGCCCGAGATGCCCGGCACCGAGCTGTGGACGTGGTTGTCCGGCGTGATGAGGGCGTGCCGCGCGCCTACGCGCGCCCGGGTGTGTCCGAAGAGTTCAGGCATGGGAGGTGTGGGAACGTGGTCTGTGGGCTAGTCTGGCCGGATAAATTGACCCGATGGGGCCCCCGGTGCAATCCGGCCCTGAGCGAAAACGGTCCGGCCCCGGACGATCGTCCGCGCGATCCTGACCCGGCACTTGCGCCGGTCATAGGGCCCCTGGCGGTGCCGGTAGAGCAGCTCGCCGTTCGAGAGCGTGTGCTCGCCCGCGATGTCGACGATCGTCATGTCGGCGTCGAGGCCCTCCGCGAGCCGCCCCTTCGTTCGGTCGAGCCTGAACCGGCGTGCGACATTGGCCGAGAAGAGGGCCGACATGTGGCGCAGCGCGATCTCGGCCGGGCGCCTGGCGAGGGCCTCGGAGAGGAGGAGCTCGAATCCGTGCTGGCACCCGGAGATCCCGCCCCAGATCGCGAAGAAATCGTCCGCCCGCTTCATCTCCGGGGGCGCGGGCGAATGGTCCGAGCCGATGGTGTCGATCGCCCCGGCCTCGAGCTCCGCCCAGAGCCCCAGGCGCATGGCGGCGGGCCGGAGCGGGGGAAAGCACTTGGCCGGGGCCCCAAGTCGGATGACGTCCGCCTCCGTGAGGAGCAGGTAGTGGGGGCAGGTCTCGACCGAGACGTCCACGCCCCGCTTCTTCGCGTCGCGCGCGAGCGCCACGCCCTCCGGGCTGCTCACGTGGACCAGGTGCAGGCCGCAGCGCATCTCGCCGGCGATGTCGACCGCCGTCCGGATCGCCGCCAGCTCAAGCTCCACCGGCCGCGACTTGAGCCAGCTGCGGACATCGGTGCCGCGCGCGTGCTGCTCCGCCGTCCGCATGCGGGCAAGGGCGTCGTCCTCGGCGTGCACGGCCACGATCATCCCGAGCTCGGCCGCGCGCTTCATCCCGGCCCGGAGCGTCGTGGCGTCCGAGAGCGGGAACTCGTCGACGCCGCTGTTGCACATGAACGCCTTGAAGCCGACCGCCCCCGCGTCGCGCATCGGCTCGAGCTGGTCGACATTGCCGGGGACAAGGCCGCCCCAGATCCCAAAATCGGTCCGGCTGGAGCGCTCCGCCGCCGCCCGCTTGAAAGCGAAGCTCGCCGCGTCCGTCACCGGCGGAAGCGAGTTGAGCGGCATGTCGAAGAACGCCGTCCCGCCGCCCGCGGCCAGCGCGCTGGAGCCGTGCCCTAGACCCTCCCAGTTTTCGCGGCCCGGCTCGTTGAAGTGGACGTGCGAGTCGATGATGCCGGCGATCACGTGGCGCCCGCTGGCCCCGACGGTCTCCTTGGCCGTGCCGGACAGGGCGGGCCCGATGCCCACGATCTTTCCGCCGGCGACGGCGATGTCGGCGCTGATCGCGCCCGAGGGGGTCACGACGGTGGCGCCGCGGACAAGGAGGTCGTAGGTGTCGCTCATTTCGAAGTTCGGGAGGCCAGGCGGCCCAGGAAGTCGACGACGATCCGGAGCGCGGCCTCGAGGTCCCTTCGCGCCACGAATTCGCCGGGGTGGTGGCTGAGGCCGCCCCGGCAGCGAACGAAAAGCATGGCGACGGGCGCGAGGGACGAGAGCACCACGGCGTCATGCCCCGCGCCGCTCGCCAGCGTGGCGCAGGCTCCCTCCTGCCCGCGCACGCTCTTCGCGAGGAGCGTCGTCAGCTCCGGGGAGCACGGCACGGCGCCGTTGTCCTGGATGACACCCATCGAGAAGGAAAGGCCCCGCTTCCCCGCGATCGCCCGGCCGGTCCTTCGCAGGGCCGCGCATGCGGCGCGCCGGCGCGCATCGACCGGATGCCTCACGTCGAGCGAGAGCTCCGCCCTGCCGGCGATCACGTTTGCCGCCCCGGGCCGGGCCGAGATCCGGCCGACGGTGGCGACGAGCGGGGACCGCACCCGCGCAAGGGCCTCTACGGCGAGGATGAACTCGGCGGCGCCGGCAAGCGCGTCCGCGCGCAGCGCCATCGGCGTCGTGCCCGCGTGCCCCGCCCTCCCCCCGAAGGCGACCACGGCCCGGGTCTGGCCGGCGATCGCGGAGACGACCCCGGCGGCCAGGCCGCGCGCCTCAAGCACGGGCCCCTGCTCGATGTGGACCTCGAGGTAGCCGATGAGCTCCTTCCTTGAATGCGCGGGCGCGGGCGGCGAGAACCGCCCCCGGCCGCCTCCCGCCAGGACCTCCCCCACGGAAATCCCGTCGCCGTCGCGGAGCCCGAGCTCGGATTTGCCGAGCAGCCCGGCGTAGCCCTTGCTCCCCAGGTACCCGCTTGAAAACCGGACGCCCTCCTCCTCGGAAAACCCCAGGACCTCGACGCCGAAGGNNCGCGGACCGTGTCGAGGTGCGATCCCATGAGGAGCGTCCGCGCGCCCTTCCGCGGCGCCCGGGTCCTCCCGACAAGGTTGCCCGTCGGGTCCACGCGGACCGAGAGGCCCGCGCCCCTCATCCAGGCGCCCACCAGCGCGTTGGCCCTGCGCATGGCGGGGGACATGAACGTGCGCGTCGTCGCCCCCCGCTCGTCCGAGACCCGCGCGAGCCGGTCGAGGCGCCGCGCGAGCGTGGCCGCGGCCTGTTTCAGGGATGGCTTGGGCATTCGCGGCGCGTCAGCTCCCCCGGTAGGTGTTGTACGCCCACGGGGTGACGAGGAGCGGCACGTGATAGGAGGACGAGGGATCGGCGATGCCGAAACGCACGG
>PLKS01000022.1 GCA_003140665.1 Opitutaceae bacterium | reverse complement strand
GGACCGGGCTGTTCGCCTGGAAATCATTCTCGGCGAACGCGCGGCGACCATCCGGCCACTCGACTTCAACCTCCGCCCATTGGTCGCCGTTGTTGACGGGCACGACCGTGTAGGTGGAACCGAAGGCGGGCTGCTGGTCGCGCCCCTCCCAGACGATGCGGGCGCCGGTCAGGTCGACCCCGGGAACCTGCACGGTGAGCGTGAGGGCCGTGTTGAGAGGTACGGTCGTGCTTGGCACGGTGATGGTGGCCGCCGGGGCCGCCCATGTGCCGCCCGAACTCGAGGTCATGGATGCGAGGAAGGCGGTGGCCATGAAGCTGCGCNNGTCACGTTGTAGGCGTCGCTCCAGCGGTCATAGTAGGGATAGGTGTCGGTCGTGCCGCTGTCGGTCGGAAAGGACAGTTCCGACAGTTCGGATCCGTAGCTGGAGAGGTATTCGAAGCCGGCCGTGACCTGGCCCAGCGGAATGCCGGAGGGAGGAAGGATGCGGCGGGAATTCACACCGAACTGGTCGACGGTGTTGTGCTGCCGCTTGAGCCCCAGGCCCGTGATATACGTGACATTGACCGGATTGGTGCCGCCCTCGTAGTTCAGGGCGCTCACAAGGGCGTCCACGTAAGCCGGATTGGGGCTCACCAGATAGGCCACGGCCGCGTCCGATGCCTGATCCAGGGAAAAGTACCAGCCGCCTCCAAGCACGGCTTTTGTTTCCGGAGGAAACGGTGTGCCGTAGGCGCTGTCGGCCGCCCACGCGACCACGTTGTTGCCTGCAGCTACGATCTGGGCCCGGCAAACGGCAAGGTACGAGGCGTCGAGGTCCGACGCGGGCAGCCGTCCGCTCGAGGCGGCGAAGGCATAGTCCCTGATGGCGTTGCCCCAGCCTTCGGCCATGGACCACCAGCCCCAGCGGAAGGTCGACGGGTCGGCTGGGTTCGGGAAGAGGGCGAAGAGCTGCGTCTGATAGGCCGCCGTGCCGGTGGCGGCATAGAGGGCCGAAGCCGCCCAGGCGTATTCATCGTTGTCCTGCCAGTCGTCGGAATAGAAGGTGAGCTTTTGGTACCGGGAGGTGCCGTATTTGGCGGTGGCGGCCTGCAGGAAGGCCCAGCCCTTTTCGGCGGCGGCCAGATAGGCGGCGGCCTGGGTCGGGTAGTACCGCTTCATGGTCGGGGAGGAACCTGCCTCGGCCAGGGCGGCCGTCGCGGCGGCGCTTACCGAGGTGTTCTTGGGCCATACGACCTGCGCCTCCCCGTTCTGGGGAAGGGCATTCTCATATTCCTCGTTGATGGGGTAGACGAGGAAGTAAAAGCCGCCGTCGGCGTCCTGCATCTTGACGAGGAAGTCGGCCTCCCACTTGGCCTCCTGCAGGGTATCGGGAATGCCGTCGCTGCTTTCGGGTATCCCCAGGTTGTCCAGGGTCGAGACCCCCGGTATGTTGTCCACGGCGAAGATGAGCTCGTGGATAAGCTGGGCGCTGTTTTCCGTGTACTTGCTGTAATCGCCGGCATCCCAGTGGCCGCCGGAGACGTCGATGGTGCCCGTGTTGACGAAGGGGTAGAGGGACGTCTCATTGCTGGTAAGGGCGGGGGCCGCCTGCGGAAACTGCATGGGGGGGCTGTTCGGCGTGACCTCGGAGGTGTAGCTATTGATGCAGGTCCACGTGAAGGCAAACGCCGGGCTTGTGTCCGGCATGGGCACCGAAGCCGGCGCGGTATGGTCCGCCGGGTGGGCGAAGCGCGTGTAGGGAAGGCCAATGGCCATTCCGCTGCGCTGCTCGTACATGCCCAGGGCATAGGTGCGGGTCCAGGCCATCGCTATGCCGTCGTTGATCAGGAACGGCAGCGACGTGCCCATGCCCGCAATCTGGATCTGGTATTTGCCGGGCGTGGTAAAGCTGCTGAAGTCGGCGAGGTAGACCTGCTGATAGGGCAGCGGGGTTGTCTCGTAGCCCACATCCTGACGCAGCGTGAGCGAGCCTTGGAACACCACGGCCTGCGTGTTTGCATCGATGAGGCTGAAGCTTGTGGCGGCGACCGGCATCTCGCCCATATCTCCCAGATAGTAGCCCACCATGGCCTTCTTCGGAAACGACGGCACATAACCCTCCTGGTTCACATGAATCGCCGGGCTGTAGCGCAGCGGATTCGCCGTGAGCGTGAATAGAACGGTGGCCGGCCAGATTGTCGCGTCCGGGTTCGTGACCGCGACCGACTGGCCGTCGGCGACGGGCACCGCCAGCTGCAGGTAAAGGGCGTTGTCGATCCGCAGGTCGTAGGTGTTGAGGGGCGCGAAGAACACGCGGCGCCTGAAACCGACCGCCGTGACCGCAACCGGTTGGCCGCCCACGGTCACCGTGAACTCGTTCGTCGCAGGGGCGGCGAACTGGTTATTGGAATTCACGAGGTTCCAGCTCGACACCTGGGCGGGGTCGGGCGCCTTCGTGTTCAGCTGGCGCAGTTCCAGCAGAGTCGGCGTGAGCACGCGCAGCGCGTTGTCGCCCGCCAAAGGCGCGATCAGGTTGGTGTAGTCCATGTCGCTGCCGCCCGGAGGGGTGCTGGAGCCGGTCCCGGTAGGCGGGTTTGTGGGGAGTATCGGAGGCGATTGCACCACGGGCGCGGTTACAATGGCGACAATCGTGATCGTGGCGGTGTCGGGGGCGCCGATTGAATAGGAGGGATCCGCCGAAAGCGTGAATATGGCCGTTTCCGGGTTGGCCCCGCTGCTATCACCCTTGGCCGTGATCGCCAGCGTCGTTGACGCGGCCCCGGCAGGAATCGTGACCGCGACCGGCATGTCGCCCTCGGGCAGGCGATAATAGTCGGTCCACTTTACCGCCGTGCCGGAAAGCATGTAGTTGACCGTCAGGTCATTGGTGATGGCGCCCGTCCGGGAAAAGGTGAGGAGGCCGGTCGACGAACCATCCATGGCGGCCGTGGAATCCGTCGCGACCACCGTGACGGTCGGCGGATTGGTTGACGTGACCGGTGCCGTGGGCGCAACGGGCGCCACCGGTGCGGCTCCGGCTGCGACGATCGTGATCGTGGCGGTGTCGGCCGTGCCGATCGCATAGGAGGGATCCGCCGACAGGGTGAAGATGGCCGTCTCCGGGTTGGCCCCGCTGCTGTTGGCCTTAGCGGTGATCGCCAGCGTCGCCGACGCGGCCCCGGCGGGAATCGTGACGGCGACCGGCATGTCGCCCTCGGGCAGGCGGTAATAATCGGTCCACTTCACCGCCGTGCCGGAAAGCATGTAGCTGACCGTCAGGTCAGTGGTGGTGGCGCCCGTGCGGGAAAAGGTGAGGAGGCCGGTCGACGAACCGTCCAGGGGTGCGCTGGGAACCGTGGCGACGACCGTGACGGTAGGCAGGGCATCGGCCGCGACGATCGTGATTGTGGCGGTGTCGGCCGAGCCTATCGCATAGGAGGAATCCGCCGAAAGGGTGAAGATGGCCGTTTCCGGGTTGGCCCCGTTGCTGTTGGCCTTGGCCGTGATCGCCAGCGTCGCCGACGCGGCCCCGGCGGGAATCGTGACGGCGACCGGCATGTCGCCCTCTGGCAGGCGGTAATAGTCGGTCCACTTCACCGCCGTGCCGGAAAGCATGTAGTTGACCGTCAGGTCATTGGTGCTGGCGCCGGTGCGGGAAAAGGTGAGGAGGCCGGTCGACGAACCGTCCAGGGGTGCGCTGGGAACCGTGGCGACGACCGTGACGGTAGGCAGGGCGGTCGTGGTTTGGGCATCTGAGAAATTCGTGACGGTCACAGCGGTCAGGAAGCAAAAAGCAGACAAGGCGGCATGTCCCGCGGCGGATAGGGTCTTCATTGGACCCGAAAGCATACCGGGTCGCCGCGCGGCTTTGTAGCCGTGTTGGTCTGATTATGATGTCAGATGTTGGGAATAACCCCTGTCAGAGAACGTCGGATAGTCCTGCCAGTGTTTGTCTGACAGGAAGCCGTCCCGGGTGCGGAGCACGCAGGGACGTGTTTGCCCGGGACCGGGCCTTACGGGGCTATGTTCACGCCGATCGCAATGGGCGCGGCTTTGCTGTTGATGGTGTAGGCCCCTTCATTCACCCCGACCGTGCGGACAAAAGTGTCGAGGATGAGATTCGCATAGCGCTCCAGCACGCGCTCTGGCGAATAGGGGACGAAGACGATGTCGCCCGGCTCGAGCCGAACGTCGGGCGCCTTGCCGCGCAGGACCCGGTTGACCGCCACGATCGCAATCTGCGGATGGGCGAGCGAGCCCCGCAGGATTGCAACGTTCGGAAGACAGGCCTGCGGGACCGTGCCGCCAGCCAGCGCTATGGCCTGGATCACGGTCAGCGACCCCGTCATCCTCTCCGAGCGCGGCTGGAGGACGGCGCCCAGGACGTGGACCTGTGCGCTGCGCAGCGACGGCATGAAGATGAAATCGCCGGGCTGGAGGTAGACGTTCTGGGAGAGATCGCCGTTGCGCAGCAGCCGCTGGAAATCGACCGGGACAAGGTGGCCGTTGCGGATGAGGAAGCTTCGGGAAAGGTCCGCGGCCTCCGAGTACATGCCGCCCGCCGGGGTGTTGACGGCGGGGCCACCGGCCCCGGCGACGGCGTCCAGCAGCGAGGTGGGGCGGCCCAGGGAATAGACTCCCGGGCTGCCCAGGCGGCCGAGCACCCAGACCTGTTTGCTCGCGACGGTTCGCAGGGCGAGCGTGACAACCGGTCTTTCACGAACGAATTTTTTCAACTCATCCCCAAGGCGGTCGCGCGCCTCGGCAAGCGTGAGCCCCCAGACATCGAGGCCGGGCAGGATGTTGTAGTAGATCTTGCCGTCCGGCCCCACGGTGACGGTTGTCCGGCTGGTGATATCGCCCATCACCTCGATTTCAAACGTGTCGCCCGGACCGAGGTGAAAGACGCTCTCGGAAGGCCGGAGCATGGCTGGATCGAGACCCAATTCCGGCAGAACATTGAGGTCGGCGGTCACGGGCTCTGGAATCCCCGGCCTGGCAACGGGCAGCGGCGCGCTCGCGCAGCCTGAAAGACAAACCAGGGCGGCGGCGAGAACGGGGAGGGTCGGAAGCCGGCGGGAAGGCTTCACGGCTAGGGCCTGGAGATGATGCTAGGGCCGACGTTGAGTCCAACCCAGGTGACGACGGCCGACTCCACGAACGCGGTTGCGGCGGCGTCAAGCAGGTCCTCGGCCCTGGTCCATGGCCGGTTGGCCACGTAGACCAGGTCGCCGGGCCGCAATGCCAGGTTTGGCGAATTCCCGGTCAGCGCTCCGGCGACGTCGACCGTGAAGGCCACGGGGTGATCCAGGGACCCGCGCACCACCAGCACATGCGCCTTCCATGCGCGCTCGGTGAAGCCGCCGCGCGAGACGATGGCCGAGAGGGCGCTCACCCCGGAATCATAGGCGACGGGCCCCGGCAGTCCCACCTCGCCGAGGACATAGATTTCCCCGGAGGAGGCGGCCGGAAAATACAGGTAGTCGCCCGGCTCCAGGGCGACATTCTGGGACAGGTCGCCATGCATGAACAGGCGTTCGAAGTCCACCGGCACCCTGCGGCCGCCCCGGGTGAGAAAGCTGCGCGAGAAGTCGGTTGCGTCGATGGTGTCCCCGCGGGACACCCCGGTCTCGAAGCCGCGCGCGCGGGCGACCGCCTCGACAATCGTCATCGGCCGGTCGAGGAAAAACACCCCCTTCTGAACGACTGTGCCCAGGATGTAGTACCTCTTGCTGTGGTAGGAGACGGGCGTGACGTATGCCTGCGGCGCGCGGCGGAACTTGCCGAGCTCGGCGTTCAGGCGCTCGCGGAGCTCGTCGACGGTGAGGCCCGAGGCGACGATGTTCTCCGCCTCGAGGTAGGAGATCTGTCCGTCGGGCCCTATGGGCACGTCCTCGCGGGTGAGTTCCGGCGAGCCAAAAAGATGAAAGCTGAGAACGTCGCCGGGGCCGAGGGTCAGGCGCTGCTGCCATTCCGCGCGCTGCGCGGGACTGGAGACGGAAAATGCGGCCGGCGCATCGGGGGATTGGGGCGGTTCGGCCGCCGCGGGCGCCATCGGCGCCGGCAGGCAGAGTCCGAGGAGGAGCAGGAGCGCGAAGTTGCCGGTCCAGCGGCTGAAGTGGCCGCTTATCGGCGCCGCGCGCTCGCGGTTGAACACGGCGCCGACGAGGTTGCAGCTCGCGTGCCGAAGGGTCTCCAGGTCGACGAGCGTCTCCGAGGCGTCGGTCCTGCAGCCGTCGACGAGCCAGAGCAGGTTTGGAATGTTTTCCGCCAGCAGCACGGACTCTGCCACGAAGGCGGGAGGCAGTTCCACGAGGATCACGAGATGGTCGATGCTCCGCCAGGCTTCGAGGGCCGACCGCCACTGCTTGCGGCGCTCCAGATTCCATATCCAGCCGGGCAGGGGGATGGTCACCACCGGCGGGCATTCCTCGCTTGTCAGCTGCTCGGCAATCTGTCCGGGCGTCGTGAGGAAGGCCCTTGGCTCGGCGGTTTCCGGCGGCGTGGCCGGCGGCGGCAGCCTCTCGCGGCGCGAGGAATCCGCCGGGATTTCCTGAAAGGGCTGGGCGATGATCGTCAGCACGCGGAATCCGCAGCTCCTGGCGGCGCGCGACAGCAGGCTTATCCAAGTCGACCGCCCGTCGCCGCTGTTGGCGGACGTGATCCCGCAAATCATGCCGTGATTGGGTGAGATGCTGAGCCTGCTCTGAAGGGCCGTCCATGCGCGGAACGCCCACTGTTCCTGGCTGGCGGGGGCCATTCGCTTCAGGTTTCCCAGCGTGGCGATGAGCGGAAGGCCGGTGACGCGCCGCACGTCGGAGCGGGTCTTGATGCGGTTGTCCAGGAACTCCCCGAGCAGAATCTGGGCGGCGGAGCCGAAGAAGCCCAGGAGCGCGCCCAGTCCGGCGAAGAGCACGATCTCAAGCCGGTACCTCAGCATCTGCGTCGGATTGGCGGCGGCCGAGAGAAGGACGCGAAAATAACCGGGGGGATTCTCGCGGAACGGCTGGATCGCCCGTTGGCGCTCGATGAGCAGCGCCCGGTTCGCCTCCAGGGGGCGGAGGCGTTCGCCCATCGCGACCTCCTCGGGAGTGATCCGATTGTAGAAAAGCGGCGCGGTCGCAAGCGGATGCGCGGCCCGGGACCCGGCGGCCGGGCCGTTCGACGCCGACGAGGCGGCCTGGCGCTGGTCTTCCTCCAGGGCCGCCAACCGGGCCCGCTGCTCGCGCACCAGCGGATGGGCGTCGGTGTAGCGCGTGAGCAGGTCCTCCAGCTGCTCGCGGGCGGCCTGGATCCGCTGCGGAAGATCGCTTTTCACCTCGGCGGCCGTCTCCGGGCCGGACTCGAGGGCGGCGACGGCCGCCTCGCCGGCGGCCGGGATGGCCCGGCGCGTGGCCGCGATCTCATTTTCGACCTCCGCGAGCTGGCGGTTCAGGTTGTCGCCTGCCTCCGTCGCCTCGAGCCGCTGGATCGTCTGGGTGTAGGCTATGGCCGCCGCGCAGAACCGGTTGACGGTGTCGACGGTTTCATCCCGGGAACGCCCCGTCGCGGTGACCGTCACCACGTCGTTGTTCCGGTCAAGCGTGATCTCAAGGTGCTCCGCCAGCTCCTTGGCGGAGACGGGCGGCTGCAGATGCGCGCCGACTTCCTCAAGGAGCCCCGGCGCCTGCAGCATCACCACGAGGCTTGGCGCGGCCAAGGCCCGCGGCCGGTAGGAATCGTCGACCGAGGACGGCTCGTATCGGATCAGCTGCGCGGTAGAGGCGAACGAGCGGCTCCAGATCGTGCGGGCGACGAAGGCGCCCGCGATCGCCATGACCACGGTCCAGGCGGCCACCCAGCGCCATCGGCGCGCCCAAATGTCGAATACCGCCCACGCGTCGAAGGGCGGATGTGGGGGCTGCTTGCCACTAGTAGCATTCATAGGTGTTCAGAGGGACCCAAGGTAAGGACCCCATTTGGACGCCGCGGCGGCCCAAGTGCTCCGTCGGGGGGATTGGGGTATTCGCCTACTCCTTCCGGGTGGCTGTGCCCATTTCCCTCGAGCGACTCTCCACGAGCTGGTTTTGGAACGCATAGTGAACGAGTTCCGAATTGTTGGACATGGACATCTTCTCCAGAAGCCGCGCGCGGTAGGTGCTCACCGTCTTCACGCTCAGCGAGAGGTCGCGCGCTATGACTCCCACCGCCTTGCCTGAGGCGATCATTCTCAGGATGTGGAATTCGCGGTCCGAGAGGCTCTCGTGGGGGGCGGCATGCGGATCGTGCACGATGAGCGATGCCAGCTTCTCGGCGAGTGCTAGGCTGACATAGCGGCCGCCGGCGACCGCCTTCTTGACGGCGCCCACGAGCTCCTCGGGCGCGCTCTCCTTGGTCATGTATCCGGAGGCCCCGGCCTTTAGGAGGCGAATGGCGAATTGATCCTCCGGGTGCATGCTCAGGATGATGACCGGAAGCTTGGGCCGCTCCCGCTTGATCTCCTTAAGGATGTCCAGGCCACTGCGCCCCGGCATCGTCAGGTCGAGTATGACGACGTCCCAAGGCTCCTTCGACACGCTATCGAGCGCTTCCTGGGAATTTGTCGCCTCTCCAAACACGGAGCGCTTGAACGCCTCGGCCAGAATCTGCTTCAGGCCCCGGCGCACAACGGCGTGGTCGTCTGCGATCAGGATCCTCATGCGCGGCCCGGGCCATCGGCCACAGCCTCGGGCATCGGCACGCGTATGGTGACCGTGGTGCCCTGGTTCGGCGCGCCGGCAAATTGGACCCCGCCGCCCACCTGGGCCAGGCGCTCCCTCATTCCGATGAGCCCGATCGATCGGGCATCGGCGGCTTCCTTTTCGGAGATGCCGCGGCCGTTGTCGCGCACGGTCAGGATCAGCTCATGGTCAACCTGCGTCAGGCGAACCTCGACCCGCGTCGCTTTTGCATGGCGGATTATGTTCGTGAGCGTCTCCTGGAAGGCGCGAAAGCACGCGGTGCTCAGCTCCCGGTCCCAGACCGCCTCCTTCACGTCGATTGTGGTCTCGCACAGGATGCACGTGCGGCTCTGAAAATCCGTGGTCTGCCACTCGATCGCGGCGGCCAGCCCGAGGCTGTCGAGCACGCCCGGCCGCAGCTCCGTCGCGATCCGCCGGACCGTGAGGATCGTCGCGTCGACCTGGGACGACATCGCCTTGACCATTCGGTGCATGACAGAGTTGCCGGCAAGCCTGCCGTAAAGCCATGACAGGTCGAGTTTCAGCCCGGTCAGCGCCTGTCCGAGCTCGTCATGGACCTCGCGCGCAATCCGGGTCCGCTCCTCCTCCCGGACAAGCTGGAGACGGCTGGACAGCGCCCGGAGTTGGCCGTGCGAGCGGCGTAGCTTTTCCTCGGCTTCCTGACGTTCGCGCCTTTGCTCGGTCTCGCGCAGCGCCCGATTCACGGCGGGCACAAGGCGGGAGAGGCGGCTTTTCAGGACGTAGTCGGTGGCGCCCTGCTTGAGCATCTCGATGACGACCTCCTCTCCCAGGCCGCCCGTGACAAAGATGAAGGGGACGTCGGGCGCCACCTGCTTGGTGATTTCGAGGGCCATGCCGCCGTCAAAGGTCGGCAGCCAGTAGTCCGACAGGATGATGCCGGGCGCCTGGCGGCTGAGCTCCGCCTCGAAGCCCTCGCGTGAATCGACGGTGGCCATCGAAAATTTCAGGCCGGAATCGAGCAATGTCTGGCGGATCAGTTCGACGCTGGGCTCGCTGTCCTCCACCAGGAGGATGTGCAGCCCCTCGTCCGCCGCTTTCGGCACGGGATTCTCTGGGGAGACTGCCTGGCGGTCGACGACAAGCGTGTCCAGCACCGCCAAGGCGGGATCTTTACCGTCCTGTTTTTGCATGTTGATGCCAGCTTTGAACGACGATGGGACTCTGCGACGAAAAGGGGCTCAACTCGGACCTGGCGGTCCGCATCGCGAACACATGGCGTTCATAGCTCCTCGAGAGCTCGTCATTCAGACGGCAGATCTCGCCGTCCGCCAACGGCGTTTCAGGTCTCTCTTTCTCAATGTGGGTTGTCATGATGGAACAAGGTCGGGGATGCCCCTTCCGGCCGAGGGAGCCCGGACACCGCCTCCTTTGCCAATGAATAGGCTGACAGCTGATCTTCCCCGGTGTGCCGACCCCGGCGTGGATAGGCTGCCCGTGAGCGGACGTTGCCGGCTGCCGCCCGCGCATAAACACCGAGGATGGCTTCCGCGGTCGTCCTCCAGTCGAAATCGCGCGCCCGGGCCAACCCTGCGGCGCGCAACCGGGCGCGCCACTCGCGATCGGCTGCGATGCGGGTCAATTGTGCCTGGATCTGCTCGACATCAAGGGGTTCCAGCAGGCCGGCCGCCCCGCCGACCGTTTCGACCAACGCTCCCGATGCGGACGAGAGCACAGGGCAGCCGCACGCCATCGCCTCGACCGGCGGCAGCCCGAATCCCTCGTAGAGCGACGGGAAGACAAATGCCTCGGCGGCGCGGTACCAGTCGGGAAGGTCGTCCGGCGGCACGAAGCCGAGCAGTTCGATATCCCGCGAGAAGGGCGAGTCGCGGACAAGGTCGTGAATGGTTCTTGCGCCATGCCAGTCGCCGCCCGCCAGGACGAGCCGGAACGGAGATCCGGTGGCGGCCTTGAAGCCGTTGAAGGCGGCGATCAGCCTTGAGTGGTTTTTCGCGGGATGCTCCAGGCGCGCCACGTACAGGAAGAAGGGGCCCGCCAGGCCTCGCGGGGCGCACACCGCCTCGTAGGCGCGTGACTGTGATCCGGGCCGGAATCGACCGTGGTCGACGCCGTTGGGGATGACGGTCAGGCGTGCGGCCGGCACCCGGAAGAGGCTTTCGACGTCGTAGGCAGTCGCACGGCTGACGGTGACAATTTCGTCCTGGCGCCGCGAGAGCAGGCGGGCGACAACGCGGCCATAGAACATCCGCGCCCGGTCGTATTTTCCCGCAAGGTGAAACGGCGCCAAGTCGTGAATCGTCGAAACCAGCGCGCAAGGCCTGGGCCAAAGCATCCGCCGATAGCTCGGGATGTGCAGGACATCGATGCCGAGCCGACGAACGAGACCCGGCAGCACCGATTGATGCCAGAGAATATCCCTGATCGGCGGACGATGGCGCTCCGAGACGGGCTCGATGCGCATCGCGTCCGCCGCAAAGCCGAAGAGCGGCAGATCCTCCTCAAGGACGAAAAGCGTGAACTCATGCAGCGCCGCCGCCGGTCGGAGGGCGCGCAGCAGCGAGAATACATAATGGCCGACCCCGGAGCGGCCGCGCTGTATGACGGAGGTCGACAGGGCGATCCTCACGCTCGGCCCTTCAGGCTATTTCCGGCGCCTTCGGACGGCCGGCGCCAGCGTTGCGCCAGGATCGCCGGCAGGAAATGGAGCAGGTCGTCGGCATAGCGCCGGGCCAGGCGCCCCGGCTCCTGGAAGAGCCGGAAGAGCCATTCGGTGCCGCTCCGGCGCATCCATACCGGCGCCCGCGCCATTCTGGCGGCAAGAAAATCGATGGTGCCGCCTGCGCCTATCATCACCGGGACATCCAGCTCATTGCGATGGCGCGAGATCCACTTTTCCTGCTTTGGGCACCCGAAGCAGACGAGCATCAAGTCCGGCTTTGCCTCGCGCACCCGCCCGATGATTTCGGCGTCGTTCATCTCGCCCAGCGGACGGTACGGCGGCGAATAGTGCGCGATCTCGGGGAGCCGCGGATGCGCGGCTGCGATGCGTTGCGCCGCCTCGGATGCCACCCCGGGGCCGCCGCCGAGCAGGAAGATTCGCCAACCTCGCTCGGCCGCCCTATGGAGGAGGCAAGGAATCAGGTCGGATCCGGCCACCCGGCAGGGCAGCGCGTCGCCGAGCCACTGCGAGGCCCACACGAGGGGTTTGCCGTCGCATAGGACGAGATCCGCGCGGGCCAGGATATCGTGCAATTCGGGGTCGCGCTGAGCCTTTACCAGGAAATCGACGTTTGGAGTGACCACGTAGTGGGTGCCTCCCTCGGCGACCATCGACTCAATGCGATCGACGGCGCCTGCAAGCGTCATGGGATCGAAGGGCACGCCAAGTATGACGACGGGCCATTCCATGACCGTTGGATAGGCGGGCATCTGGGCAGCGCGTGGCATGGTTCTTCCGACAACGCCCCGGGGGCAGGCCGGGGTAGGGTTCCCGACCCAATATGGATGTGGCGGGCCCCCATGGGACTGGCGGCTGGGGTGGACACCTACTTCCACTTGCGCCGGCCGCCGGATACTTTGATGCGCAACCATGACGCTCCTGCGATTCCTTGTGCGCTACTCGCCGGCCATGGTCATCTGGACGTCGGCCGCGGCTCTGCTCAGCGGCGCCTGCAGTGCAGGCCTGATCGCGCTCATCAACTCGGCGCTGAACCGCCGCGGCGCTCCCGGCACGGGGCTGGTCATTGCCTTTGCCGCACTCGGGCTGGGCCGGATTCTGACCAATGCGCTCGCGCAGCTGACGCTCGCGCACTTCTCCCAGGCGACCACAGCGCGCCTGCGCCTTGACCTGGTGAGCAAGATCCTCTCGGTGCCGCTGCGCCAGATCGAGGAGCTCGGGGCGCCGAAGCTCATGGTCGCGCTCACGGAGGACATCCTGGAAATTACGCAGGCGACGCTGAGCATCCCGATCTTTGCGGTCAACTTTGCGGTGCTGCTCGGCGGCGCGGTCTATCTCGCGTGGCTTTCGTTTCCCGTGTTCCTCGGCATGTTCGCGTTCGGAGTCGTCGGCGCCGTCACCTACCGCGTGCTGATCCGGAGCGGGTTCGGCCACCTGAGCGCGGCCCGAGACGGCCAGGACCGCCTCTTCCAACATTTTCGCTCGCTTACGGATGGCATCAAGGAGCTCAAACTCCACCGCGCGCGCCGCGAGTCCTACCTTCGGGACGACGTCGCCAGCGCCGCAGCCGTGTGCCAGAAGCACAACGTCGCCGCCGAGTGGCGCTTCATCGTGGCGCAGAACTGGAATCAGCTGCTCTTTCTCGGGCTGATCGGCCTGATCCTCTTCCTCCTTCCCCGCATCGAGAGCGTGGGCCCCCAGGCGATGACGGGGTACATCATCGCAACCCTCTACCTCATGGGGCCGCTGGCAGGCCTGCTGGGCAGCCTTTCCGTGTTCAGCCGAGCCAACGTCTCCCTGCGGAAGGTGGAGCAGCTCGGATTGGCGCTGTCCGCGCAGCCCAGCGACAACCGGGTCGCCGCGCGCAGGCAGTTTGCATCGGATCCATTCGAATTTCTGGATCTCGTGCAGGTGAGGCATCACTACTATCGGGAGCACGAGGATGACAATTTCGAGCTTGGGCCGATCGACCTCACTCTGAGGCCGGGAGAGCTCGTGTTCCTGATCGGCGGAAACGGCAGCGGAAAATCCACGCTCGCAAAGGTGATCACGGGCCTGTACCCGCCGGCGGGAGGTGAGATCCGGCTGAACGGGACGCTGATAGGCGATCACAACCGCGATGACTACCGCCAGTGCTTTTCCACGGTGTTCGCGGATTATTTCCTCTTCGACCGGATCGTTGCCGGCGGCGGCGCCGACGCCGATCGGCGCGCCCGGGAATACCTCGAGCGCCTCCATCTGGAACACAAGGTCTCGATCAAGGACGGCGTGTTTTCCACGACGCAGCTGTCCCAGGGCCAGCGCAAGCGCCTAGCGCTCCTTTGCGCCTATATCGAGGACCGGCCGTTCTACCTGTTCGACGAGTGGGCTTCCGACCAGGATCCGCTGTTCAAGGAGGTATTCTACACCCGGCTCCTCCCGGAACTGCGTTCACTCCGCAAGGCGGTCCTCGCGATCACGCACGACGACCGCTACTTCGGCTGCGCCGACCGGCTGGTCAAGCTGGACTACGGCAAGATCACTCGCGAACGCGCGGAGCGGCCGGTGCCCATCAGCTCGCGATAGGCGCGGGCCCCCCCCGTTAGTAGGGCTGGACCCCACTACCATGGGCGTTTGCGGCGCATCTAAGGAGAGGAAGCATGGGAGCCACAATCGACATAGTTCACCCGCAGTCAAAGGTCGCTACAGCAAGGGCTAAGCGGCGCCCCCGCCTCGGCCGTATGATGGCCGCCGCGCTCGTGGCCGTTGCCTTTGCGGCTCGCGGGAGCGCGGCCACCTATGCGTTCGCTCCTCTCGCGGGAAACGCGAGCGTGCTCGACCACTCCGATGGGACGGGGACCAATGCGCGCTTCTTTAATCCCACGTCGGTCGCCATGGACGCAGCCGGCAACATCTATGTCGCGGACGGCGGCGACCATACCATCCGCAAGGTCACGGCGGGCGGGGTCGTTACGACTCTCGCCGGCAGTTCGGGACAACCGGGCAGTACCGATGGCTCGGGCTCCGGCGCCCTTTTCTTGTATCCCTACGGGATCGCCGTCGACGCCTCAGGCAACGTCTACGTGGCGGATAGCGGCAACCAGAACATTCGCGTGATCTCGGCCGCCGGCAACGTATACACGCTGGCCGGCACCGCCGGCGTCACGGGAAGCACCAACGGCACCGGCGTGGCCGCCCTCTTCAACATGCCACAGGGAATAGCGGTGGACGCGGCGGGGAACGTCTATGTCAGCGACACCAACAACAGCATCATCCGGAAGATCACCACGGGCGGCGTCGTGACGACACTGGCCGGCGCAGCGGGCCAGACGGGCGGCGCTGACGGCGCGGGCGCCTCGGCGCGCTTCAATTACCCCTTCGGGCTCGCCGTCGACGCCGCCGGAAACATCTATGTGGCGGACTTCGAGAACGACGCGGTCCGCAAGGTCACGCCCGCGGGATCGGTCACGACGCTGGCGGGCATCGCGGGGACATCCGGCAGCATCGGCGGACCAGTCAGCGAGGCGCTCTTCAATCATCCCGAGGCGGTGGCGGTGGACGCAGCGGGGAATGTCTACGTGAGCGACACCTCCAACCAGACCGTGCGGGAAATCTCCGCCGGGGGCAACGTGACGACGCTGGCCGGGACGGCGGGCATGGGCGGCCGCGCGGACGGCACCGGGGCGGCGGCAAGGTTCTTCTATCCGGGCGGCATTGCTTCGACGGGCGCGGGCGCCGTCTATGTCGCCGACACGGGCAACCACACGATTCGGGCGATCGCTTCCCCGGGTGTGGTGACTACCCTGGCTGGCGCCGCGGGCGTTGAGGGAAGCGCAAACGGCACCGGCAGCCAGGCGCTCTTTGCGTATCCGTACGGGGTTGCAAGCGATGGTTCCGGGCACCTTTACATCGCTGACAGCGGCAATGACACGATCCGAATGGCGACCACGGCCGGCGTCGTGACCACCGTCGCCGGCTCAGGGGGACTCCCAGGCAGCGCGGATGGCGCGGGAGGCGCCGCGCGTTTCAGCGCGCCGGCCGGCGTGGCAGCGGATGGCAGCGGCAACGTTTTCGTCGCCGACACGGGGAACTCCACCATCCGCAAGATCGCCGCGGGCGGAGTCGTGACCACGTTCGCCGGGGTCGCCGGCACCACCGGCAGTTCCGACGGCACGGGAGCAGCGGCGCTGTTTGACGCGCCGGAAGGGGTGGCCGTGGACACCGTGGGCAACATCTATGTGGCGGACACGAGAAACAACACGATCCGCAAGATCACCGCCGGCGGAACGGTCACGACGCTGGCCGGTGTCGCCGGCCAATCCGGGAGCGGAGACGGCGCGGGCGGCTCCGCACGCTTCAACGGCCCGAGTGCCGTGGCGGTGGATGCCGCGGGGAATGTCTATGTCGCGGACTTCTCCAACGCGACGATTCGAAAAATTGACACCTCCGGCACCGTAACGACCCTCGCGGGCTCCGCCGGACTTGTGGGCTTCGCGGACGGGGCCGGCGCCGTGGCGAGGTTCAACCAGCCCTACGCATTGACGGTTGACGGCTCGGGAAATCTCTACGTTGCCGACACGTACAACCGCGCAATCCGCATGATCACCCCGGGCGGAACGGTCACGACGCTGGACGGGGCTCAGGCACGGTTCTACTATCCCCAGGGGATCGCGGTGGACGCCTCGGGAAACCTCTATGTCGCCGACGGCGACAACCAGGCCATCAGCGCAGGCGCGGCCATCACCGCGCCGCCGGGCGGCGCGCCGGTCGCCAGCGTGTCGGTCGCATCTGGCCAGAATGCGAGCTTCACCATAGGGGCGGCCGTCCCGGCGACGGTCTACCAGTGGCAGATGTCAACGGACGCGGGCACGACGTGGAGCAACGTGAGCGACGACGCGACCTTCGGAGGCGCGACGACCACGACCCTTACCGTGACGAATACGACGGTGTCGATGTCCGGCGACGTCTTCCGGGCGCAGCTTACAAATCCGGCAGGCTCGAGCGTCAGCGGGTCCGGCACGCTCACGGTGTCGGGGTCGGTGACAACGGGCGGCCCGACGGGAAGCGCCCGGATCATAAACCTTTCGATAAGATCGTTTGTCGGAACCGGGGCCAGCGCGGTCACCGTCGGTTTCGCGATCAGCGGCACCGGCTCGAAGCAGCTGCTGATTCGTGCCGATGGCCCGACGCTTGCCTCCTTCGGCGTAGGCGGAGTGCTCACCAACCCGGAGCTCTCGGTCTTCAATAGCGCCAGCGTGATGATAGACACAAACACGGTCTGGGGCGGCGGCGCCTCGCTCGCCAGCGTCTTTGCTTCCCTGGGCGCATTCGCGCTGCCGGCCGATTCGGCCGACTCGGCCCTCTTCCTTTCGCTTGCGGCCGGCACGACGTATACCGCGGAGATAACCGGCGTGAACGGATCGACCGGCGTCGCCCTTGCCGAGCTGTACGACGCCGACGCGGGCAACCCACCGGCGCGGCTCGTCAATGTGTCCGCCCGCGCCCTGGCGGGAACGGGAAGCGCCGTCCTGACAGCAGGTTTCGTTATCGGGGGCACGGGCTCCGAAACGCTGCTCATTCGGGGAATCGGTCCCGGGCTGACACAATTCGGAGTCAGCGGGATCCTCGCCACGCCGCAGCTCACATTATTCAACTCCGCCGGAGAGGCAATCGGCTCCAATGCCGGTTGGGGAGGCGGTAGCGTGCTGACCGCGGCATTTGCCCAAGTCGGAGCATTTGGCCTGCCGGCCGCCTCGGCGGACTCGGCGCTCCTCGTTACCTTACCCGCAGGCACCTATACGGCTGAAGTCAGCGGTGCCAATAACTCGTCCGGCATAGCGCTGGTCGAGGTCTACGAGGTGAAGTGAGGCGGTGCGACGCCCTGTAGCCGGAATACCACAACCATGAACCCGCAAGCCCCTCCCACCTTAGAGCGCCCGCCGATGCCGGACTCGGAAGAGGGCACGGCCGTCCCTCCTGAACATGACGCAGCGATGACGGGCGGACGCGCCCACGTGCCCGGCGCTCGCCTTGAGGACGAACTGCGCGCTTCCGAACTCAGCTACCGCAGGTTGTTTGAAGCGGCCAACGACGGCATCCTGATCCTGGAAGTAGCCACGGGGCGCATCACCGACGTGAATCCCTTCCTTGTCAGACTCCTGGGGTTTTCCCGGAGCGAGATGCTCGGCAAGACCGTCGGGGAGATGAGCCCGTTCAAGGACATTGAGCCCAATCAGGCCATGCTTGAGCGACTGCAGAAGGAAGGCTGCGTCCGCTATGACGACCTGCCCCTGGAAACAAGGGAGGGCCGCCACGTTGCGGTGGAATTCGTCAGCAATGTGTATCAGGCCGGCGAGAAGCAGGTGATACAATGCAACGTTCGCGACATCACGGAGCGCAAACAGGCAGAAAAGGTGATCCGTGACCTGAACGAGGAACTGGAGGAACGGGTGGTCGAGCGCACGGCCCAGCTTCAGGCACTCAACCAGGAACTGGAGGCATTCAGCTATTCGGTATCTCATGACTTGCGCGCCCCCCTGCGCCATATAGCGGCGTTCGTGGAACTCCTGCAAAAAGAGGCCGCCCCGTCGCTTTCAGAGAAAAGCCTGAGCCGGCTGACGACGATTTTCCTGGAAGCCAAGCGGATGGGAATTCTGATCGATGACTTGCTGGCCTTCTCGCACGTCGGGCGCACGGGTTTTGAGAAGAAGGAGGTCAAACTCGACGAGTTGGTCCGAGAGGCGCTGGACAACGTCAGGGCCGAGACAAAGGAGCGGAAAATCATGTGGAAGGTCCACACGCTGCCAACGGTGCGGGCCGACCGCGCCTTGCTGCGCATGGTGCTGGTCAATCTGATTTCCAACGCGATCAAGTTCACCGGCGGCCGGGACAAGCCCGAAATCGAGATCGGATGCGCTCCCGACGACAACGATCAGACAGTGATCTTCATCCGAGACAACGGCGCGGGATTCGATCCGAAATACACGAAGAAGCTATTCGGTGTGTTCCAGCGCCTCCACAAGCAGTCAGAATTCGCTGGCACGGGCATCGGACTGGCTAACGTCCAGCGCATCATACACCGGCATGGCGGCCGGGCTTGGGCCAAAGGCGCCCCGAATGAAGGCGCCACATTTTATTTTTCAATCCCCAAGAAAAACGGAGAGAGCAATGGCCGCTAAAATAGCAAAATTCAAGCACGTCCTCCTTGTCGAAGACGATTCGTGGGACGTTGAACTCATGTTGGGGGCGCTGGAAGCGGCCCGCCAAGCCAGCCAGGTCACGGTTGTCGACAATGGCGCGGAGGCGATCGACTATCTCAATCGCGACGGGAAATTCGCAACGCGCACAACCGGAAACCCAGTTTTTGTCCTGCTTGACAACAAGATGCCCAAGGTCGACGGCCTCGAGGTTCTAAAATACATGAAGGCAAGCGACGATTTCAGGATGATTCCCGTCGTGCTGTTCACCTCCTCGCGCGAGATGTCGGATCTGCGGGAGTTTTATCAGCACGGCGTCAACGCCTACGTGGTGAAGCCCGTGGATGTTTCCGAGTTCATGAATGCCGTCCAGAAGATCATGAACTTCTGGGGGGCCATCAATGAGCCGCCTTATGGTTGCCAAAGCGAGGAAGCAGTCCACAGGAACGGCACGCAAGCGCTGGCGGAGCAGAGTGTCTAAGAAGACGACATTCCCCGCGCCCATTCCGCACCTGATGGGCAATCCCCACAATATGGCGTTCGCCCAACCGGGTCCCGGCGGCGAGGCGTTTCATCGCCTTCAAGCGCCGAGCGTTCCGATCCTCAATCTTGCTTCCTGCGCCATAAGCACGGATCGAAATCCGCCACATTCAAATCCGGGCGGCAAGGGTGCAGTGCGCGCTTGAGGTATACACCCCATATCGCCGGATCGCTTGTTCATGCAATCATGCGGTGGATTCTAGAGTAACAAAAAACAACCGTCATATATATGAAGAGACTTATCATCCCATGCATCGTCGCCGCAGCACTTGTGTCGCTGTCCGCCTGCTCATCTACGTCTACGCCTGCACCCACAAGCAGTACGACCACCACGTCGGAACAAACAACGGTGCCCGCTCCGGTCACGACGACCACCTCGAGTACGCACAGCAATTGAGGCTGGGGTTTTGTTGATGGAGCGCGCGTCGGCGTAGTCGCGGCTGAGCGCCAGGGCGCGTGCAATTGTCCGTTCGCCAATTCATGTTGGCGAGAGGTTGCACGCCCACAGCGCTTGGGTGCCTATCAGGCGCATCAAGCGGGAGGAGGCGGTTCCCGCCGGCTGCGAAAGGAGCGGAAGCGCGGCAGCTGCGGGACATGCATTGAGACAGCGCCTTGGGTGGCCCCGAGCCATGACACGGCCGACGGGAATCCGTCGAAAAGCGGAACGAAGGGGGCATTCGGCCGCTGCATAGATTTCACACCTGGGCGCCTCCTCGAGCTGGGGTGGCGGGAGAGTCGCATCGGGCAGTGCGGTCGCGCGCCAGGGATCGGGCAATCGCACAGGTCGGCGATCTGGGAGGGGTCACGGGCGGCAACGGAGTAGGTTACTGCCCCATTTCGGCGAATCCGGCCCGGGGTGTATATTTGAAGCATGGTCCATATGGCTCTTCAGCCTGGCGCCCAGCGCCCTTCCTTGACCGGCCGATTCAACCCCAGGTGCTCCATGAACCGTCCGCCAATCTCGTTGTCGCGCCTTGTCGCGCTCGCTTTCGCCTTTCTCGGACTGACGGTGGTGGGCCGCGCGCAGACGATACTTCCGGACCCGACCGCCGGACAGCCGTATTCATTCCAGATCGTGTCCAATCCACCCCAGCCCGCGGGCACGGTTTACGCCGCCGCCGGGCTGCCGGCGGGCCTTTCGATCGACAGCTCGACCGGTGTCATCAGCGGCACGACAGGGACCGTGGGGATCTTCAAGGGCAACCTGAGCCTTTCGTTCGGCACTGCGACCAGCACATATCCCTACCAGATCACAGTGGATCCCGCCGCCGGGGCGCCGACAATCACCAGCGAGGGAGCGGCCGTCGGAACGGTTGGAACGCCGTTCCTTTACGCGATTGCCGCGTCAAACAGCCCGACGAGCTACAATATCGCACAATTGCCGCCGGGGCTGACCGCCTCGGATGCCCTGATCAGCGGCGTTCCAACGACGGCGGGCCTGTTCTTCACCTCAATCAGCGCGAACAACGGAAGCGGTCAGGGAGCGGTCCTCGTCCTCATGTTCACGATCAGTCCCGCGGGTCCGATTCCCACCATCACCAGCACGCTGCTGTTCTCCAATCCCGTGGGCGCTCCCTTCAGCTATACGATCACCGCCGCGAATGGTCCGACGTCCTTCTCCGCAACCGGGCTCCCGGCGGGCCTCTCGCTCGACTCGTCCTCGGGTCTCATCAGCGGGACGCCGACCGTGCCGCAGGTCGTGAGAGTCGCCATTTCTGCTGGCAATTCCTATGGCAGCAGCCTCCCCCTCGACCTGATTCTGACGATCGGAAGCTTTTCCGCGNNGCGATCACGAGCGCGACCACCGCAACAGGACCGGCCGGAAACGCATTCTCCTACGCGCTCACGGCGAGCAACAACCCGGTGAACTATAACCTGACGGGTCTGCCGTCCGGGCTCTCGATAAACTTCACGACGGGCGTCGTCTCGGGCACCCCCACGACGTCCGGGACCTACACGTTGACTGCGAGCGCCGACAACGCATTGGGCACCGGCCCCTCCACAGCCATCACATTATCCGTGACCGACCCGACCTCGGGAGAAGCCGGCTTCACCGCCCCGCTGATTCTTGTCGCGCCGCTGCCGCAGTCGGCGATCGTGGGATCCACCGCACAGTTTTCGGTGACCGCCGTGGGTACCGGCGCGATGAGCTATCAGTGGTCCCTCAACGACGTCCTGATTTCGGGTGCGAGCGCATCCGTGCTGTCGATTGCCAGCGTCAAGGCGACTGACGCGGGCTTGTACACGGTGACGGTGACGAATTCGATCGGCACCAGCGTGTCGGCGCCAGTCAGCCTGACGATCCTCTCGCTTTACGTCCCGCCCTCCATAACGACGCAGCCTTCGAAGAGTTCGGCCACCGTCGGCTCCTCGGTGAGCTTCACGGTGGGGGCATCCGGCACCGAGCCGCTGACCTATCAGTGGCAGGTGGGCGGGGTGCCGATCGCGGGCGCCACAACGGCGACGTTTACCTTGCCGAACGTCCAGGTGACGGACGCGGGCACTTATTCGGTCGTCGTGAACANNGCCGGCTCGGCGGTGAGCGCCGGAGCCGTTCTGACGGTGCCCGCGGTTGCCACCGCCCCTATCTTCCAATACCAGCCTAGCTCAACCTTTGTCACCGTCGGAGGCACGACCAGCCTGTCCGTGGGTGTTGTCGGGTCCCCTCCATTGACGTTTCAGTGGTCGGACGGCGGGGTTGCGATTCCAGGAGCGACCTCGTCGAGCATGACCTTTTCAACCGTGACGCCAGCCGACGCGGGCGTCTATTCGGTGGCGATCACCAATCCGGGTGGAACGGTGACAAGCTCGAACGCGACCCTCATGGTGGATCCGGCCGGCGGTCCGCCGGTTCCCGTGTACATCGTGCTTCAGCCCACACCCGTTTCGGCGACGGTGGGCGGCTCCGCGACCTTCATGGTTGCGGTGACCGGAGATGCGTCGATCACCTACCAGTGGCGAAAGAACCAGTCCCCTATAGCCGGAGCGACAAACCCGTCGTTCACCATCGTCGATGTGAAAGCTTCGGACGCCGGAACTTATGACGTCGACGTCGCCAACGGCTTCTCGGCCATTATCTCATTCCCGACACCCCTGACCGTGACGCCGGTGGCGGCGCCCAGCCGTCTCACCAATGTATCGGTTCGCGGCTTCAGCGGCACCGCGAGCCAGACGCTTATCATCGGGCTTGTGGTCGGGGGAACTGGCACCGAGACCGCGCTCGTGCGCGCGGTCGGCCCCACACTGTCCGAGTTCGGCCTGACGGGCCTTCTGGCCGATCCGCAGCTGGTCCTGATTTCGTCAACCGGTGCGACGGTGGCCTCCAATGACAACTGGGGCGGCGCGGCCGCGCTCTCCGCAGTATTCACACAGGTGGGCGCCTTTCCGCTGCCCGCGGCCTCCCTGGACGCAGCCGTCGTGACCAGCCTTCAGCCTGGCCCATACACCGCGCAGGTGACAGGAGCAAGCGGAGGGACAGGCACGGTGCTTCTGGAGGCTTATGACGCCGATACGACAGCAGCTCCAACCGCACATTTTATCAATGTGTCGAGCCGCGGATTCGCGGACGGCGGACCGAATGCGCTGATTGTCGGGTTTGTGATCACCGGGGCCACGAGCAAGACGGTTCTCATCCGGGGCATAGGTCCCACCCTCGCGGCGTTCTCGATTGCCGGAGCCATGGCGGAACCGGAACTGATGGTCTTCGACTCGAACCAAGACGTCGTGGGCTCCAATAGCGGTTGGGGCGGGACGGCCACGCTCCAGGCGGCGTTCGACGCGGTGTCCGCATTCCCGCTTCCCACGACATCGAAGGACTCGGCCGCTCTGGTCACGCTCCTTCCGGGCTCCTATACGGCGCAGGTGAACGGCGCGAGCGGCTCAACCGGCATTGTCCTCGTCGAGGTATACGAAATGCCGTGACTTGGGTTGCGGACCTCCACGCCCCCATGGCCGGCGGGGCTCCCGCTTGGCTTGAGTCCGTTCTCTCACTGCGTTGAAGTTGCGGGTTTGGTCGTCTGGCGTGGACGGATGACAAAGACCGAGATCGCGGATGTACTCACCGGGATCGGGGCCCTTCTGGAACGCAAGGCCGAGAATCCTTCAAGTGGAGTGCGCCTACACGCCCGGCGCGAGGGCGATCGAGGGCCTTGTAAACGACGAGTTTGAGAGGCTTGTCCCCGAAGGTTAGTTAAGCCGGAGCAAGACGACGCCATGGCCGGGAATGAGGCCGTCGTAGCCGCCCGCGCCGGGAGTGACGCTCTCGTGCCGCCAAAGCGCTCGAACATTCGCGGGAGCGGCGGCCAGGCCGACCGCGGACCACGAGAATCCAGACTGCCTTTCCTCTGAGTTCCGATTGAACACGCCGACCGCATGGCCGCCGTCCGCGAGGGTCCTTACCCAGACCTCCACCCCATCGGCGTCTGAAACACGGACGGCCTCCCGGCCCAGGGCGTCCTGGTCGATGGCGATCACCTCGCGGTTGGTGAGGATCTCGCGCGTCTCGGCGGACATGCTGCGCAGGTCGTTGCCCGCCATGAGCGGCGCCGCGAGCATGCTCCAAAGGCTGAAATGGGTCCTGTACTCCTCCACAGTCATCCCCCCGTTTCCCACCTCAAGCATGTCCGGGTCGTTCCAATGGCCCGGGCCGGCATAAGGCGCCAGGCGGCCCTGGTTGAAGCCGATGTCGGACATAGATTTCCAGTTGTCCGAGATGTCGCCCGTCGTCCGCCAGAGGTTGCCGCCCACCTTGGGGCCCCACGTCCAGACGTCGACCATCCCGTATTCGCAAAGGCTGAGCACCATGGGCCGTCCCGAGCTCTGGAGCGCCTCCCCCATCTTCTGGTAGATCGCGCGAAGCTCGGTGGTGGGGTAGATGCGCCCCGCGCTGCACCAGTCGTACTTGAGGTAGTCGATTCCCCAGCCGGCATAGGTCCGGGCGTCCTGCTCCTCATGGCCGTAACTTCCCTCGTATCCTCCGCATGTCACCGGCCCGGGCGAGGAGTATATCCCGAGCCTGAGCCCCTTGGAATGGACATAGTCGGCAAGCGCCTTCATGTCCGGGAATTTCCGGTTGGGCACGATGTTGCCCTTTGAGTCGCGGCCGCCCTCCCAGGTGTCGTCGATGTTGATGTAGAGGTAGCCCGCGGCAGCCATGCCGGAGCTGACCATCGCGTCCGCGGTCTGGCGGACGACAGCGTCGTCCACCCGCTCCGCAAAGTGGTTCCAGCTGTTCCATCCCATGGGCGGCGTCCTCGCGAGTCCATTGTAGGTCACGTCCCGCACCGCGGGAGGCTCGATCCGGGCAGGGGGATTCATCTCGGATTCGGCGACGGGAACCGCGATCGCCTCGTCCCTTCCTCCGCCGTCGTAGGTGATCACTACGTGGAGATTCTGGCCATCCGGCCTCACGCGAAAATTCCATCCCCATTCGATATGGAACACCACGTCCTGGCCGTCCATGTGCGCGCCCTGGATCCTGGCCTTGTAGGAGCTGTTCACAAGGACACTTCCCTCGATGCTCGTGGGACCTTGTTTCAATATCAGGTAGTTCTGCAGGGTCACCCCGAAGGCCTTGTGAATGTCCATCCTCCAAATGCCGTTGAGCTCCGCAGCGCGCGCGGAGACCGGGCCAGCAAGTGCCAGCGCAAGTCCGACAGCGGAAAATCGAAGCAAACGACCGAGAAATCCCATGGTTGTGGAGGGGTTGCACATGCGGCCCGCGGGTGTCTTGGGCCGCGGCGGGTGGGGAGGGAGCCGACTGCTGGCCAGTCAGAGGGGACACCCCGCCCTGGGCAAGCCTGCTTCTGGCGACAGCGACTGCAAATTGCGCTCCCATCCTCCCTTTCGGGGAGGAATCCGGAAAACGCTGCCTGGTGTTACGGCGTTGAAGTCGCTGGCGTGGCCGTCTGGACTGGGCGGATGACAAAGACCGAGATCGCGGATGTGCTCACCGAGATCGGCACCCTTCTGGAACTCAGGGCTGAGAATCCGTTCAAGGTTCGCGCCTACACGGCCGGCGCGAGGGCGATCGAGGGCCTCGAGAACGAGGAGTTTGAGAAGCTCGTCTCCGAGGGCAGCCTCCGGAGCGTCAAGGGCATCGGCGAGGCCCTTTCGTCAAAAATAGGCGAACTGCACGCGACCGGGCGCCTTGAATTCCTGGACAAGCTCAAGGCCTCAATCGAGCCGGGCTTGGTCGAGATGCTCAGGATCCCCGGCCTTGGCCCGAAAAAGATCATCGCATTGCGCCGCGATCTCGCGGTCACCTCCGTCGCCGAGCTGGAGAAGGCCTGCAAGGACGGGAGGGTGGCGGTCCTGGATGGATTCGGGGAAAAGACCCAGGAAAAGATACTGACCGGGATCCGCAACCGCGAGGCCTACTCGCGACGGCACCTCTGGTGGCAGGCCATGCAGGTGGCTGAGCCGATCGTCGCCGGGCTCCGGGCGCTTCCGCAGGTGGGACAGGCCGAGATCGCCGGCAGCCTGCGGCGCGGTCTCGAGACGATCGGCGACCTCGATTTCATCGTCGCGGCCGACGAGACGGCCCCGGTCGCCGACTGGTTCGCCGGGCGGCCTGGCGTGCAGGAGGTCACGGCCAAGGGAGGGACCAAGGCAAGCGTGCGCTTTGACGGCGGCCTCCAGGCCGACCTGCGGGTCGTCCCCGCGCACCAATTCGCGTTTGCGCTGCACCATTTCACGGGATCGAAGGACCACAATGTGCAGATGCGCCAGCGCGCCCTCGACCAGGGGATGAGCCTGAGCGAATGGGGCCTGGTCAAGTCGGCCGGGGAGGGCACCGCTCGCGAGAAGGCGGAACGCAAGGAAGGGATGCCGGCCGCCGACGAGAAGGCCATCTTCCGCCTCCTTGGACTGGCCTATATCCCGCCGGAGCTTCGAGAAGGAATGGGCGAGATCGAGGCCGCCGAACGGGGCGAGATCCCGAGGCTTGTCGAGCTGGCGGACCTTCGCGGCGTCTTCCATAACCACACCACGGCGTCGGATGGAAGCAACACCCTGCGGGAAATGACGGCCGCCGCGGAGGCCCTCGGCTGGGAATACCTCGGGATCGCCGACCATTCCAAGTCGAGCCGGCAGGCGAACGGCCTCACCGAGGAGCGCCTTCTTGGCCAGCTGAAGGAAATCGAGGCCCTGAACGCTTCGCGCAAGTTCAAGACGCGCGTCCTTGCGGGCACCGAATGCGACATCCTCCCCGACGGGAGCCTCGATTTCGAGGACAGCCTTCTCGCCCGGCTGGACTACGTCGTCGTCTCGGTCCACAGCGCGTTCAGCCAGGACGAGGACGTCATGACTTCCCGGATCATCCGGGCCCTGGAGCACCCGCGCACGACGATGCTCGGGCACCTCTCCGGCCGGCTGCTGCTCGAGCGGGAAGCCTATCGGGTGGACGCCGGCAAGGTGATCGATGCGGCCATCGCGAACGACGTCGTGATCGAGCTCAACGCCAACCCGCTCCGCCTCGACATGGACTGGCGCCATTGGAGACGGGCGCTCGGGCGCGGGCTCAAGTGCTCGATCAACCCGGATGCCCACAACACGGAGGACCTGCAGCTGGTCAGGGCCGGCGTCAACTCGGCCCGCAAGGGCTGGCTCACGCGGGACGACGTCGTCAACACGCGTCCGCTCAAGGCGATCGAGGGCTGGCTTGGCAAGAAACGGGTGCGCCGATGATCGACGCGCGCGCGCGCGGTTTGGCCAACATCTACGCGGCGCTGATGACCGTGTTCATCGGGGTGTTCTTCTGGGCCTACGCGAACCTGATCTATCACGTCCCGTTCGTGCACTTGAGCAGGGAGGTGAACCTGCTGCCGTATTTCCTGTGCGTGATCGGGGGGATGCTGCTGTCCGCCCGCGATGTCTCCCGGCGCCTCGCCGCCCGGTTTCACCTGCCGGACCTTGGGGGCTCGGGCCGCCTTGCGTTCCGGCAGGTGGCGATCATGGCGCTCCTCATCTTCGCCATGATGTTCGCGACGCAGGACCACCGGATCAGCCGGCTTTTTCTCGGGACGTTTCTCGTATGGTGCTGGTTCGGCCTGGTGTTCCTGAATGCATGGGTTCCCGGCAGATTGGCGCGCTTTGTCTTCCAGAAGGGCCATCGGCTTCCGACGGTGTTCATCGGCAAGCCTGGATCGTTCGCCAAGTTCTGGGATTGGGTGGCGAACATGGAACCGCTCGGCATCCACCCCGTCGGCCTCCTTTCGCCCGAGCGGCCGGCGTCGCCCTCCGGCGCCGTTGCCGTCCCGTGGCTCGGCCAGCTCGCCGACCTTCCACGGGTTCTCGACGAGGCGCTGGTGGGACAGGTGATCATGCTCGAGTTGCCGGCCAACGACGCCGAGGCCGGCTGGGTCATCACGGCGTGCCGCGAGCGGGGCTGCCGGCTGCTGATCCACAGCGACATCGAGGGGCGGTACACGCAGCCTCTCGTGCCCGTTACCGAGGAGGGGCGGCACTTCTACACGCTCCAGGAGGAACCCCTGGAGGATCCCTTCAACCGGCTCCTCAAGCGCTCCCTCGACATCGCGATCGCGCTTCCCGTCGTCCTCCTTATCCTCCCGCTGCTCTGCGCGTGGGTGGCCATCATGCAGGGTCTCCAGGCGCCCGGGCCCCTTTTTCACGCCCGGGAGCGCCGGGGGATGCGCGGTGCGGTGTTCTGCATGCTCAAATTCCGATCGATGTTCGTCTCGCCCGCCGATGCGGCGGCGGAATCCATGCAGGCCCTCTCGGAGGACCAGCGCGTCTTCGCTTTTGGGCGTTTCATGCGCCGCCGCAGCTTGGACGAGTTTCCCCAGTTCTGGAACGTTCTCGTGGGAGAGATGAGCATCGTGGGGCCCCGCCCCTACATGCCGCTCCTGGACGAGGAATTCCGCCAGCAGACGCAGGGCTACAGGATCCGAAACCTGGTGAAGCCGGGCATCACCGGCCTGTCGCAGAGCCTGGGCTTCCGCGGCGCCGTGCTCGAGGAGGAGATGGTCCGGCGACGCGTCTACTGGGACGTCTACTATATTTCGCACTGGTCCGTCTGGCTCGACCTTCAGATCACCGCGAAGACCCTCTGGCAGGTCGTTGCGCCGCCGGCGACCGCCTTCTGAGGCTCGGTGCGCAGGCCCGGCGCTCAGAAGCTCTTTATGTAGGTCACGCCCGTCGAGTCCACCAGGGTGAGGTGGTCGATGTCGACCTGCACGAGCCTGATGCCAAGCGCGCGGTCGAGCAGGTCGTTCACGCGGTAGACGTGGCCGTCGACGAGCGCCTTGCTTTCGGCCCCGGCCGCCCGGACTCCCGTGACGCGGAGATTGTCGATGTAGGTCTGTATCCGCTCCGCCCGGCTCTGCGGCGGCGGCGGTGCGACGCGCACCCCATCGGCTGCCGCGACCGGCACGGCGACCTCCGCCGCGGGGGCGGCCGTCGGCGACGGCACTTCCTCGGCGACAGGCGCCGCGGTCGGGGGCGGAGGGCTCGGGTGGGGAACGGACACCACCGTCGCGGCGGGAATCTTGACCGTGACGGTCGGGGGCGGCTCCGGCGTCGGTGCCACAGGGGTGGGGGTGGCCTCGACGGCGGCCTTGGGCTCGGGCTTCCTCGCAACCATGACGAAGGTGACGATCACGGACGCGACGATCAGGACGGCGCCGCCGCCTAGCAGCAGGACCAGCGTCTTGACGGTCATCGGCGCGCCGCGCCGCGGGATGCGCTTGCGGCCGCCCCATTGCGACGGCGGGGCGACGTCAGCCTGTTCCTCCGACCTCTGCCGCGCCGCTTTCTTCAGCGCATCGTTGATAAGGCTCATTTGAGGTCGCTCAGGTGGTGAGCTTTTCCATGTCGCGGGCGGCGCGACGGGCGTCCCAGTAGTTCACCTCGTCCGATTCCCGGATGAACGCCGAAAGCATGGCCTTGTCGCAGAGGTTGTTCACGATCCGGGGAATTCCCCGGCTGGCCTTGTGGAGGGCTCGGAACGCCCATGGGGTGAATGCCGGGCGCCCGGAACTGCCGGCGAGCGTGAGCCGGTGCTGGATATAATGGATCATGTCCCGGTACGACAGGGGGTGCAGCTCGTAGTGCACGAGGATGCGCTGGCGGAGCTGGCGCAATTCCTCGCGCGCAAGGAGCCCCTTCAGCTCGGGCTGGCCCATCAGGACGATCTGGAGCAGCTTCTGCTTGTCGGTCTCGAGGTTGGAGAGGAGGCGCACCTGCTCGAGGACCTCGAAGGACAGGTTCTGGGCCTCGTCGATGATGAGGACGATGTCGCGTCCGCGCGCGATCCTTTCCAGAAGCACGCGGTTCATCTGCGAGACGAGGTCCACCTGGCTGCGCGCGAGCTTCGTCTCCCCTAGTTCGGTCAGGATCGCCTTGAGCATCTGCGTCTCGGTCACGCGCGGATTGAGGATGAGCGCGGTGTCGAACCGGGCCGGATCCAGCTCGTTCAGGAAACGCCGGCAGAGCGTCGTCTTGCCGCAGCCCACCTCCCCGATGAGCACGATGAACCCTTTCCGCTCGCGGACACCGAACTTAAGGTGTTGCAGGGCTTCCTGGTGCGTCGGGCTCAAGAAGAGGAACTTTGGATCAGGAGTGATGTTGAATGGCATCTCCTTGAAGCCGTAATAGCTCTGATACATGTGCGCACTGGAGTAAGCCGGGCTGGTCCCAAAACGCACGCCAAAATCCGTGGGCCGCCCGTATTCGTGGGTTTTTGACTGGCTTGACGCCCACCGCCGCATCGCATCTCGCATTGGAAGTGCGCACTCCGACACGGTGTAGTGCCGGCGCAACGACGTCGCGCCGAAGGATCGGGAGTCGTTTCACCCGGTCGGTTTGGCTTAGCGAAAACCCCGGCAGCGCATCTTTCTCCCGCGCGGATCACGGGATGCGGCGCGGCAGCCACCTGCGCGGGCGCCTTGACCGGCATTGCGCGCGGTTCCCCGCCCTGAATCGCGACCCAGGGGTCATTAGCAACTATCTATGAATGGGTAACGAATCAAGGAATTCAAATCCCCTGCTATCACGTGAAAATGATTTAACATTAAATTTTTTATTGCCTTGGAAGGCGTTCCTGGTGCAATTGCGGTCGTCTTTCTCACCCGTGACGCTGCCGCTTCCCCAAGTCTTCGTCGCCGCTGCAACCCATCGGCCCCAACGCCAGGAACCGCGCCCGTGAAATTCACGGACGGCAACTGGCTGATCCAGCCGGGCGTGCAGGCGTTCCATCCTGTCGCCGCCCGGGACGTGACCGCGCAGGGCAACGGGCTTGTTGCGCTGGCGCCCACGCGGCCCGTGAGGCACCGGGGCGACACCCTGGGCGGCCCGCTGCTCACCATCAGCGTGAGCTCGCCCATGGCCGACGTTGTGAAGGTGCGTATCGAGCATTTTAGCGGCGGTGGGAGGCGGGGCCCGGACATCCCGCTGGTTTCGCATCCCTTGCCGGAGGTCGTGGTCACGTGCGCCGCCCTGGAGGGCACGTTTGTCTCCGGCGCCCTTACGGCGCGCCTCACGCGGGACCCATGGAGCCTGTCCTTCGAGGCCGGCGGCCGGGTGCTCACGCGCAGCGGCGCAAAGGGCATGGGCTATATCCAGTGGGAGGGGCACGGCGAGTTTGTTCACGAGCAGCTCGGCCTTGGCGTTGGGGAATGCGTCTACGGCCTGGGCGAACGGTTCACGGCCTTCGTCAAGAACGGGCAGGTGGTCGAGACCTGGAACCGCGACGGGGGCACAAGCAGCGAGCAGGCGTACAAGTGCGTGCCGTTCTACATGACGAACCGGGGTTACGGCGTCCTGGTGAACGACACGGGCCCCGTCTCATTCGAGGTGGCGTCGGAGAAGGTCTCCCGGGTCCAGTTCAGCATCTCGGGCGAGTCGCTTGAGTACTTCCTCATCTACGGGCCCGGCCCAAAGGACATCCTGCGCAAGCTCACCGCGCTGACGGGAAGGCCCGCCCTGCCGCCCGCGTGGTCGTTCGGCCTCTGGCTCACGACGTCGTTCACGACGGAGTACGACGAGGGGACCGTAACCGGTTTCATAGACGAGATGGCGAGGCGGGACCTTCCGCTCCATGTCTTCCACTTCGACACCTTCTGGATGCGGGAGTTTGAGTGGTGCAACTTCCAATGGGATCCCCGGACCTTTCCGGACCCGGTCGGCCTGCTTCAGCGGCTGCACGCCCGGGGTCTGCGCGTCTGTGTCTGGATAAATCCGTACATCGCCCAGCGGTCGCCGCTCTTCGAGGTCGGGCGCCGCGAGGGCTTCCTCCTCAGGAGGCCCGGGGGCGGCGTCTGGCAGACGGACCTCTGGCAGCCGGGAATGGGGATCGTCGACTTCACAAACCCGGGAGCGCGCGCATGGTTCTCGGGCCATCTCCGGCGGCTCGCCGACATGGGCGTTGACTGCTTCAAGTCGGATTTCGGCGAGCGGATACCCACCGATGTCGTCTATCACGACGGCTCCGACCCGGTGCGGATGCACAACCACTATTCCGTGCTCTACAATGAAACCGTGTTCAGGGCGCTGGAGGAGGCGCGGGGCGCCGGCGAGGCGCTCGTGTTCGCCCGTTCCGCCTACGCCTCGGGCCAGCGCTTCCCGGTGCACTGGGGCGGCGATTGCGACTCCACATTCGAGTCGATGGCCGAAAGCCTGCGCGGCGGCCTTTCGCTCGGACTCTGCGGCTTTGGCTTCTGGAGCCACGACATCGGCGGATTCGAGGGGCTTCCTCCGGCCGCGCTGTACAAGCGCTGGGTGGCCTTCGGGCTCCTCTCCTCCCACAGCCGGCTCCACGGAAGCACGAGCTACCGGGTGCCCTGGCAGTATGGTGACGAGGAATGCGACGTCCTGCGCCATTTCACGAAGCTCAAGTGCAGCCTCATGCCCTACCTCTACGCGCAGGCCGTCGTCGCGCACCGCGAGGGCATCCCGGTGATGAGGCCCATGCTCATGGAATTCCCCGGCGACCCCGCCTGCCAGCTCCTGGACCGCCAGTATTTCCTGGGCGACTCGCTCCTGGTGGCGCCTGTCTTCTGCGGGGACGGCCCTGTCGACTACTACCTGCCGGCCGGCCGCTGGACGCACCTCCTGACGGGCGAGGTCCGGGAGGGCGGCCGGTGGCACCGCGAGAGCTATGGGTTCCTGAGCCTGCCGCTTTTCGCGCGGCCCGGGAGCGTCATCGCGTTCGGGTCGGTCGACAGCCGGCCGGACTATCCCTTCGCGGACGGGGTGACCTTCCGCGTCCACGAGCTGGCGGACGGGGGCTCGGCCTCGTGCGACCTCGCGGGGACGGACGGCGAGCCCGCGGGCCGGCTCGAGGTGACCCGCCGGGGCGCCCGGGTCGNNCGGCGTCGGGCGCCGGCGTCGTGTCCGACCCCGCGGGGATCATCGCGGTTGCGGCCGGCGGCGCGAGCCGCCTCGCGCTGACGGTGCCCGGCTGACCGCGATGAGCCGCCTGGCAAGGATACGGGCCCACCGCGCCGCCACGCTGGCCGACGTCGGGCGGGCCGCTGGCGTTTCCGCCATGGCGGCCTCCGCCGTCCTGAACGGCGCGCGCACGTCCTCGAGGACCGCCCCGGGCACGCGCGACCGGATCATCGAGGCGGCGGCCATGCTGCGGTACCGCGCGAACGCGGCCGCCCGCGCCCTGGCGACGCGCCGCATGAACACCATCGGGATCGCGGTGGTGATCGAGGGCGGCGAGCTCAACCAGTACTTCCTTGAGGTCTTCAACGGGATCCTGGAAGGCGCCGCGCAGAACGGCCAGACGGCGACCATCTTCACGCTTCCGGACTGGAGCGACGCCTCGCGGCTGGCGTCCTTCTGCGACGGCCGCATCGACGGCCTGATCCTCATCGCCCCGCTGCTTTCAGCCGAGGCGGTAAAATCCCTTCCTGACCATGCGCCGTTTGTGGCGCTCCACGCGAACTGCCCGCTGCCCGGGGTCCTCAACCTCGAGTCCGACGAGGGACGCGGCGCGTTCGACCTCGTCCGATTCCTGATCGCGCAGGGCCACCGGAGGATCCTCCACCTGTGCGGGCCTCCCGGCCGGATCGGATCCGAGCGCCGGCTGCGCGGGTACCGGCGCGCGCTGGCCGCCGCGAGGATCCCCTTCGATCCCTCGCTGGTCGCCGAGGCGGGCTTCACCATCGACGCGGGCAGCACCGCGATGCGCCAGTGGCTGGCGCGGGCGGGGCGACGGAACCTTCCCGAGGCCATCTTCTGCGTGAACGACGGCTGCGCCGTCGGCTGCCTTGAGGCGCTGGCGCAGGCCGGGATCCGGGTCCCGGCGGACGTTTCCGTCGCGGGCTTCGACGACACGCTTGCCGCCCGCACGACCGTGCCCCAGCTGACGACGGTCCGCCAGCCGCTGCGGGCGATGGGCCGCAGGGCGGTCGTGGAGCTCCTTGCAAGGCTGAACGAGGGCCCGATCGGGAGCGGCGCGCCGCCGCCCCCACCGACGGTCTTTCCCGTGAAGCTCGCCGTCCGGGCCTCGGTCAGGATGCCGCCGCCCGGCCGCGTCGTCGCGAAGCCGGACGCCTGACGAACCCGTCCCGGACGGGCGGACGCCTCATCCCTTCAGGCCGGCGGTCGCGATGCCGCGTATGAACGTCTTCTGGGCGAGCAGGAAAAGGATGATCACCGGCAGGATCGTCACCGCGCTCGCGGCCATGAGGTAGTGCCACTGGACGCCTCCGTTCTGGGTCTGGTAGCTCTCGAGCGCGAGCGCCAGGGTATAGGTGTCCTTGCGCGTGAGGTAGAGGAGCGGCCCCAGGAAATCNNGCAGGAAATCATTCCAGACGAAGATGAAGTGGAAGAGCGCGGCCACGACCAGGACCGGCGTGCTCAACGGAAGGATGATCCGCCAGAAGATGCGCCATTCGCTGCATCCGTCGATCCGCGCCGCCTCGCTCAGCTCCTCCGGAATCGTCCGGAAGAACTGCCGCATCAGGAAGATGTTGAACGCGCTTCCAAACCATGTCGGCAGCCACAGCGGCAGCAGCGTCCCGATCAGACCGAGCGCCTTGAACACCCCGTAGAGGGGGACCATGAGGACGGGGAAGGGGACCATCATGGTGGCGAGCGTCAGGGCAAAGAACGCGTCCCTCCCGCGCCACCGCAGGCGCGCGAAGCCGTAGGCCACCATCGCGTTCGAGATCACGGTCCCCAGGACGCCGAGGATCGCCACGGTCAGCGAGTTCCCGAGGAATGTCATGAAGCCGACCCGGTGCCGGTCCGATTCCGCGTCGCCGCCGATGGCCGCGAGGGGCCGGGGGTAGTTCTCCCAGCGGAACTTGACATGGGAATCGATCTGCTCGCGCGGCAGGACGTCCCAGAGCGGCCTGGGTCCCCCTTCGCCGAGCCTGCGGTCGATCCGCTGCGTGACGTGCCACCACCCCCCGGCGACGGGGTGCACCACGACGACGGACGCCGACTGCGCGGCAAGCTGCTCGGGCCCGAGGTAGCCGAGCGTCCCCGCTCCTTCCCCCGAGAGGAACCTGACCACGGCGCCGGCCTTCGACACCTGGAAATCCATCGTCACCTCCATCCGCGTGCCGCCGAGGGAGGCATAGTAGGCCTTCGGCACGAAGGAGACGGGGAGCGACAGGGTCTGCTCGATCGGCTTGAGCGACGTGCTCAGCAGCCAGACGAACGGGACGACGAACGCGGCCGAGAAGACGACCAGGAGTGTCGTCACGACCATGCGGGAAAGCGTGCGGCGGCCCGGCATTTCAGATTGCGTCCCCATGGCGGCTCCGCGACAGCCGCGCGGCCATCCAGGTCAACAGGGCCGTGACGAGGAACAGGATGTAGGCCATCGCGCTCGCGTAGCCCATCCTCAGGTCCTGGAAGGCCGTCGAGAAGAGATAGATGGTGTAGAAGAGCGTCGAGCGGGCGGGGTTCCCATCGGACGCGTTGCCGTTCCCGTTGGCCGCCTCGGACATGATGTAGGCCTGCGCGAACAGCTGCATCGCGCTGATGATCGCCATGATCGCGTTGAACGCGACCACCGGGGCGATGACCGGGAGCGTCACGTGGCAGAACCGCTGCCAGGCGGACGCACCGTCGATTGCAGCCGCATCATAGAGCTCGCCGGGCACGTTCTGGAGGCCCGCCAGGTAGATGACCATCGCGTTGCCGGTTCCCCAGAGGCTCATGATGACGAGGGCGGGCTTGGACCAGGCCGGGTCGGCAAGCCAGGTCGGGGCGTGCAGGCCGAAGGGCGCGAGGATCGGGTTGAGGAACCCGTTCATGAGCCCGTACTCGCCGTTGAATATCCAGAGCCACAGCATGGCGGAGGCGACCGCCGGCACGATGGACGGCATGAAGAAAAGCAGCCGGTAGATGGACCGCCCCCTCACCTCGCAGTTGAGGAGCACGGCCAGCCCGAGCGCCACGACGGTGCCGAGCGGGACGGACAGGCCGGCGTAAAAGAGGGTGTTGCGAAGCGACTTCCAGAAAAGGTCGTCGCGCACCAGCTGATGATAGTTCTCCAGCCCGCACCACACTGGCGACTTGAGGATGGAGTAGTCGCAGAAGCTGTAATAGAGCGACGCGACGACCGGGTAAGCCGTGAACGCGGCGAGTCCGACGATCCATAGGCTCGTGAAGCCGATCCCGGACCTGAGACGCTTTCTCTCGCTGCGTGTCACGGTGCGACCTCCCCCAATGCCGACCACTGCCCGTGGCGCTCGAGGCTGCGCCGGTAGCGGTCCCAGCTCTTCTCCAGGCGGGCCTGCGAATAGCCGAGCGCCTCCTCGGGCGTCGCGTCGAGCAGCCGGACCCGGTCGAAGGCCGAGATCACCTCGCGGAAGTACTCCTGCCAGATCCCCAGGTCCGGAATGCACACGGCGTCCGGGCTCGCGGACAGCCGCCGCATGATGTCGATGTGCGGATGCGGGTTGTGCTCCGCGAAGAACGGGCTCCAAACCTGCAGCGGCGAGGCCTTGACCTGGAGGTAGTCGAGCAGCTCGGCGCCCCTCAGCTCCCCGCGGGTCCGGGCGTTCGGGTTGCAGGAATTGATGTACTTGATGAACGCCCATGCCTCTCGCGGGTGCCGGGCGCCCACCGGTATCGTGAGGACGTCGGCCTCCGCCATTGCGAAGTCCCTGACGCCCGGCACCGCCTCGGGCCACGGCCCCACGCCATAATCAAGGCCCGGCTTGTACTGGCGGATGTAGTTGTCGTAGAAGACGCCCTGGAAGACCATGGCGATCTTCCCGGTGAAGAACGGGGCCGCGGGCGAGGCCCACGGGCCGAATTCGGACGAGAGGAGCTTCACGTCCTCCAAGCCGTAGAACTTGGTGAACGACTGGATCCATTCGAATGCGGCGACATTCCTGGGATCGGTCGCGAACGTGATCCTGCGGCCGTCAAAGAGCGATCCCCCGAACCAGCGGCAGAAGATCCACGGCCACCATCCCGGGTCCTGGGGCAGGAAGCCGACCTGGGTGAGCCGGCCGGTCTTCGGGTCGCGCTTCGTCAGCCGTCGCGAGTAGTCGTTGAACTCCGCCAGCGTGCGCGGCGGCCGGTCCGGGTCGAGACCGGCCTCCCTGAACAGCGTCTTGTTCCAGTACAGCGCCATGACGGCGGGCGTGCTGATCCCGGCGTACACGTGGCCGCCGTGGGAGCATATCCGCGCATAGATCGGGTAATAGCGCGCCAGCCATTCCTTGTCCGAGGTTCCATCCCCGCGTATGAAGTCGTCGAGGGGCTGGATCACGCCGGCGTCCGCGAAAGTCGCCACGTTCTGGGCGTTGAGCCCCGCCACGTCGGGCGGATCGCCTCCCGCCGTCGCGACGAGCGTCTTGCGGTCAACGAGCGAGGTCGAATAGTAATCCACCGTGATCCGGTCCTGCGACCGGTTGAAGGCGTCGATCACCTGCTGCATCGCCTGGGCCTCGAAGCTGACCCATTTTTCCCAGTAGGTCACATGCACCCTCGGCTGCCCTTGCGGCTCCTGCCCCCCCGCGGGCGCTGTCAAGGCGACGGCGAGGAGGACCGGGAGAAGCCGGAACGCCCGCCGGGTCATGCGCGGCATGTGCGCCGCCGGAAGCGGGCCGGGTGGCCGCCGCGGGCCCCGCTTTCGCCGGCGGCGGGACCGGGCCGGGCCTTCCTGTGGGAGCGCGGCATATTCAGGACGATATCGAGCGGGGGAGTCTCGGTAAATGGCAGACAACGATCCCATGAACGAAACAGGGGGCAAGCCGCAAAAAACATTGCGAACCCGTGATGCCCCGCTGTTTATCGAAGTGAAGATCCGTGAATTTCCGCCAACTTATCCTCAGCCTCTACGTCCTGCTTTTTGCGGGACTCGGAATCGCGGGGGGAATCCTGTTCAAGGATGCGCATGACGAGTTCAGCCGGCTGGAACAGGTCGAGTCCGCAAACCGCCGGAGGCTGGCCGAGGCGCAGGAGCACCTGCGCAACCAGGAGCGGGTGCTCGACCGCCTGCGGAACGACCCCGCATATGTCGACAAGGTGATCCGGATGAGGCTGCTCTACGCCAAGCCGGACGAGTACATCTTCAGGTTTGAGAGCGACGAGCCGAACGGGTCGGCGGGATCGTCCTCCGGGCCGGGGAATGACAAGTAACTCCGCATGACTGGCGATCCCACCGGGCTGATCGACTCCTTTCGCCGCGCGGGACAGGGACAGGTCTTCGCCTTTTACGACCAGCTCTTGCCTGACGCCCGGGCCCGCCTGCTGTCCGAGGCGGCCGAGATCGACCTTGGCGAGGTCGACCGCCTGGTCCGCACGCTAGTCGCCGGCGGCGAGGCGCGGGCCGTGGACTTGGAGGGGCTCGCGCCCGCCCCCTACGAGCACCTGCCCTCGCGCGGGGGCGACCCCAGGTCCTGGTCGGAGGCGAAGGCGGCCGGCGAGGCCGCGCTGCGCGCCGGAAGGGTCGCCGCGTTCACCGTGGCAGGAGGCCAGGGAACGCGCCTGGGATACGACGGCCCGAAGGGAACCTTCCCGGTGACGCCCGTCCGGCACCGCCCGCTGTTCCAGGTCTTCGCCTGGAAGATCCTGGCGGCGGGAAGGCGGTACGGGCGCCCGCTCCACTGGTTCATCATGACCAGCCACGGCAACCATTCCGAGACGGAGGCTTTCTTCGGGGAGAACGGGCACTTCGGCCTGGACAGGGCGCGGGTCCACTTTTTCAGGCAGGGACGCATGCCTGCCGTGGACTTCTCCGGCAAGATCCTCCTGCAGACCAGGGATTCGCTCGCCCTGTCCCCGGACGGGCACGGGGGATCCCTGCGCGCCCTTGACCGCAGCGGCGCCCTCGACCTCCTGGCTGGGGAGGGGATCGACACGCTGAGCTATTTCCAGGTGGACAACCCGCTCGTCCGTTGCGTCGACCCGGCGTTCATCGGCTGGCACCTCGTCCGCGGCTCCGAGATGTCGAGCAAGTCCGTTTCCAAGGCGTATCCCGAGGAGAAGCTCGGCCACTTCTGCATCAGGAAGGGCAACGTCGTCGTGATCGAGTACTCGGACCTTCCCCTCGGGCTCCAGAGGGAAAAGGACCCTTCGACCGGCGGTCTCCGCTACGAGGCGGGGAGCATCGCCATCCACGCGATCGACAGGGAGTTCGTCCGGAGGATGGCGCGCGGCGCGGACGGCCTTCCCTTCCACCGGGCGGACAAGAAGATCGCGACCGTCGACGCGGCCGGCGGCGAGGTGAGGCCCGAGAAGGCAAACGGCGTCAAGTTCGAGCTTTTCGTGTTCGACGCGCTGCCGTTCGCCAGGAATCCGGTCGTCGTGGAGACGAGCCGGGCCGACGACTTCTCGCCCGTGAAGAACGCCGAGGGAGTCGACTCGCCGGCCACCTGCCGCGCGGACCAGCTGCGCCAGTTCGCGCGCTGGCTGCGGTCGGCGGGCGCATCCGTGCCGACGGACGCGTCGGGGCTCCCCGCGGCCTCGCTGGAGGTTTCGCCGCTGTTTGGCTACGACGAGGACTCCTTCGCCGAGAGCTGGTCCCGGCTCGACCCGAAGCCGGCCATCGCGGAGGGCCTTTGCCTGGAGGCCCCGACTCCATGACGGATTCCCGGAGGGTCGAAGCGGCGGTGCGCGCGGGCCAGCTCATGCCCGCCGCCGCGGCGAACCTCACCGCATACCTTGCGGCGAGCCTTCCCTCCTGGGCCGGGTCCAGCATTGCCGAGCTTTTGGAGGCTAAGTCCTGGGGCGAACTGAACGACCGCTTCTACCGCGAGCTCGAGTTCGGCACGGGCGGGATTCGCGGCAGGACCATCGGCGCCCTGGCGACCTCCGCCGAGACCGGGACGCCGGACGCCTGCGGAACGCCCGAGCACGCCGCGGTTGGCAGCAACATGATGAACGACTTCACGCTCTCCCGGGCCGTGATCGGACTGTTCCGGTACACGACGGCATACCTTCGCGGGCGGGGCGACGGGTCCGCGCCGAGGCTGGTGATCGCGCACGACGTCCGGTTCTTTTCCAGGCATTTCAGCGAGCTCTCGGCTTCCGTCTGGGCGCGCCTTGGGGGCGAGGCCTTTCTCTTTGACGGCCCAAGGCCGACCCCCCAGTTGAGCTTCACCGTGCGCTGCATCGGGGCCCATGCCGGCGCCGTGATCACCGCNNACAACGGCTTCAAGGCCTACTTCGCCGATGGGGGCCAGGTGGTGCCCCCGCACGACAAGGCGATCGTCGCCGAGGTGGCGGGCGTGCCGCTTGGCGAGGTGTCCGAGTTCCTGCGGAAGGACCTTTCTCGCGTGACCCTCCTCGGCCGCGAGATGGACGACTCCTATCTGGAGATAGCCTCCGCCGCAGTGGTGGACTCGGCCATGCTGCGCGCCGCCCAGCTGAAGGTGGTCTACACGAACATCCACGGCACGGGCGCCGTCCATTGCCCGCCGCTGCTCATCCACGCGGGCTGCCATGTCACGCAGGTCGGCGAGCAGCTGGGATTCGACCCGCGGTTCTCGACGGTCAGGTCCCCGAATCCCGAGAACGCCGAGGCGCTCTCGATGGCCGTGGCGACCGCGGACGAGCGCGGATGCGACGTCGTGATGGCCACCGATCCCGATTGCGACCGGATGGGCGTCGCCGTGCGCGGGCGGTCGGGGGCGATGGAGCTCCTCTCGGGCAACCAGATCGGGTCGCTGATCGCGGAATACCGCCTCATGAAGTTCAAGGAGATGGGGCTGATCCCGCGGGAGGGCTCGCCCAACGCCTGCATCATCAAGACCTTTGTCACGACCCAGCTTCAGGATGCGATCGGGCGCGCGCACGGCGTCAAGGTGATCGACACGCTGACCGGGTTCAAATGGATCGCGGCCAAGATCCGCGTGTACGAGGAGCGCCTCAAGGCGGCCATGGGGCCCGGCTGGAGCTACGACAGGACGCCATCGACGGAGAGGAGGAAACTTCTCCTTCGGCACAGCACGTTCCTCGTCTTTGGCACCGAGGAGAGCTACGGCTACCTGCCCAACGACTCCGTCCGGGACAAGGATGGAAACGCGGCCTGCCTGATGTTCGCGGAACTCTGCGCCTGGGTGGGGGGACAGGGCCTCACGGTGCCCGAGCACCTCGACCGGATCTATCTCAAGTATGGCTTCTATCTCGAGGACACGATCAACATCTACTACGAAGGCGCGACGGGGAGCGCGAAGATACGACGCATCCTCGACACCTACCGCACGTCGCGCCCCAGCGCATTTGGCGATGTGCGCGTGACCGCCTTCCAGGATTTTGGGCGCGAGCGCATCCTCGACGCCGACGGCGACGAGATCCCCAGGCAGGACCTCTACGTCGCCACGCTTTCCAACGGGTACAGGTTTGCCGCCCGCGGCAGCGGCACCGAGCCCAAGATGAAGTTCTACCTCTTTGCTTCCGACCGCGCGGGAGGACTGTCGGAGCTCCCCTCCGTCAAGGCGAGGGTCAGGGGCGAGCTCGACCGCCTGAAGCAGCTGATCGAGGCCGACGCCCGCGGGCGCGCCGGGTGATGAAACGGCCACCGTGGGCATTCTGGAGGTCGGGCCATGTATGCGTGTTCCCTTCCGTGATTGCCGCAATCCGCTTCCCCGATACTTGAGTTACCATTATGAATCCGATCGCAACGAAATCGAAACGTCTCCGAACCGCGCCTCGTGACGGGCGATCGCGCTCCAGCCGATGGCTTTTCTGCCTCGCGGCATCGGCGCTTCTTCCGGCCCCATCGCACGCTCAGTGGGCCTATCCCGTCACCAAGACCGTAGACGCATCCGACACCTACTTTGGGAGAACGTACAAGGATCCCTACCGGTGGCTGGAGAACCTGAAGGACAAGGACGTCGAGGCGTGGTTCAAGGCGCAGGCTGAGCTGACCGATGGCATCCTGGCGAGAATCGCGGGAAGGGATGCGCTCGTGGAGGAGTGGACGGCCCTCGATAAGCTTCAACCCGCCAGGTACCGGTCCATCGACTACGAAAACGGTCGCGTCTTCTACAAGAAGACCCTGGGAGGTGAGAAAGTGGGCAAGCTCTACTATCGCGACGGATGGAATGGCGAAGAGAAGCTCCTGATGGACCCCGGCACCTACAAGGCCGGCGTGACCACCACCGTCCAGCGCGTCGTTCCGTCGCCTGACGGCCGTTACATTGCCCTGGGATTGTCATCCGGCGGAGCCGAGATCTCCGAGATCAGGGTGCTGGATGTGGACCGCGGCACATTTTTGCCGGAGAGCATCTATCCGTCCTCGGGCCCCATGTCGTGGACCCTGGACAACAGGGCCTTTTTCTATGACTCGCGGAAGGTGACCGATCCGAAGAGCCTCGAGTTCAAGCTGAACCGCAAGGTCCGGCTCCACAGGCTGGGCACGGACACCGCGACGGACACCGACTTCTTCAGCAATGAGAGCAATCCGGAGCTCGGCATCGCGCCGAAAGAGGGCCCGAATGTCTCCATCGACGAATCCTATCCCGATTACGTCTTCGGGTCCGTGAATACGGTCCAGGAGGAGAACCGGATCTATTTCGCGCCGATCTCCGAGATGGGCCATGCGCCGCTCAAGTGGAGCGTGCTGTGCCAGGTTTCCGACAACCTGGTCAAGGGCGTCGAGTTTCACGGCGAATATGCCTACGGGGTGACCCACGAGGGCGCGCCCAACTACAAGCTTGTCCGCACGCTCGTGAAGCACCCCGACTGGAAGCACGCGGAGACCGTGATTGCCGAGGCCAGGGATTCCATCGACTCGATCCAGAAGACCAAGGACTTCCTTTTTGTCACCTATTCCAACGGGATCGTGGGGCGCGTCGTGAAGCTCGACTTTGCGACCGGAAGGACCTCGGACGTCGCCCTGCCCGCGTCGGGCACCGTGTTCCTGCTCTGTCCCGACTGGCACACCAACCGATGCATCGTCTACCTGACCTCGTGGACGCTGCCCCTGACGCTTTACGACTACGATGCCGACACCGGCGCCATCGCCAAGAGCATCTTCAACACCGCAGTCTCCTATCCCGGGTTCGAGAACCTGGTGAGCGAGGAGATAGAGGTTCCCGGGCACGACGGCGTGATGGTCCCCCTTTCCATCGTCCACCTGAAGGGCCTTCCGCTCGACGGAAGCCACAGCTGCATCCTCGAGGGATACGGCTCCTATGGCAACACCTTCTCTCCGTACTTCGACATCCTTAACTCGGTCGCGCTTCGAGGGGTTGTTCTCGCCTTCGCCCATGTGCGCGGGGGCGGCGAGAAGGGTGAATCCTGGTACAGGGCGGGCTACAAGACAACCAAGCCCAACACGTGGAAGGATCTCATCTCGTGCGCCGAGTTCCTCGTAAAGCAGGGCTACACCTCCCCGCAGAAGCTCGCGGGCACCGGGACAAGCGCGGGTGGCATCACGATCAGCCGCGCCATCACGGAGCGGCCGGACCTGTTTGCCGCCGCGGTCTGCAACGTCGGATGCGCAAATGCGATGCGCATGGAGTTCACGCCAAACGGTCCCGTCAACACGCCGGAATTCGGGACGGTCAAGGATCCCACGGAGTGCGCGGCCCTCTATGACATGGACGGGGTCCAGCACGTGCAGCCCGGGTCGAGCTATCCGGCGCTCCTGGGTGTGGGGGGGTGGAACGACCCCCGCGTCCCCGCATGGGAGCCGGCCAAGTTCGTGGCGGCGGTCCAGAACGAATCCACGTCGGGGAAGCCCGTCCTGATGAAGGTCAATTACGACAATGGGCATTTCACCGAGGATAAGACCGTCACCTTCAAGAATTTCGCGGGCCAATTTGCATTCATGCTCTGGCAGACGGGCCACAAGGACTTTCAGCTGTCCAACTGACCGGCAGATCCTTCTTTGCTTCCACGGGTCCGAGTTTGAGCATCGGTGGGCAAGAATGGGACACCTTGAGCCGCAGCGCCTGAAAAATTCGACATTGCGCTCCGGGCGGCCCCTAAGGCAAAATTCTCCATTCGAGACAGGATAGAAATCCGGAGCCGAACGCCCGCTGCCGTCGAGCCGCTGCAACCCCAAACTGAGTTCCGCTACCGAACGATTTTAATCCGCTAGATGCGTCGCCAGCCCAAAATTAGAAACCGATGAATGCAAAAAGACTTTTAGCGTTGCCCGCCATCCTGGCGATGGTCGCCGGATCGCTTCTTGCCGACCCCAACCCGGCTTTGACCGTTCAGGAGGTGACCACAAAGGACGCGGACGCCTACGTCGCGATGATCGCCAAGATCAACGCCCTCGTGAAGGCCCGCACGGGCATCGAGCACTACCGGCATGTCTGGGAAGGCGATTTCGCGGGCGAGAACTCACACAGCCTATTCGTCGTGACCCAATATGCCTCCGCGGCTGAAATCTACCAGGTGCAGGAAAAATTGAAGAACTATCCGGAGATGGATCTCCTGCTGGAGCAGTTGAAGGGGATGCGCCACCTCGGCCCGAGCACCCTGTACAAGTCGGTTCGCAACGAGGGTGTCTACGACGGAGGGGCGGTGTTCAACACGAGCGTCGTTTGCAGCGATGAGGACGGCTACCTGAAGACCTTGGACGCCCTGAAGGCCATCTTCGACGCGAACGGATTCAAAGACGCCCGAGTCAGCCTCTGGCATGCCAGCGCTGGGCGCGCCACGGCGACCCACCTGGCAGTCATCTCGCTGCCTTCCCAAATGCGCGTGGCGGAGCTTCTCGACGCTTTCGTCGACAAGGCGCTTCTGAAGGATTGGTACCCTTCGGCGGCCAAGGTCCGCACCACCATCGGCAACGGCACGTATCACGAGATCACCAAGTAAGCCTCTACCCAGCTTTCCCCGCGTCCGGGGCCACGGCGGGTCTGGCGGGATCCCACCTCGCGGGAAAGCGGCCCGGATTGCTTGCAATGCCCCGCACACTCGGTCGCACGTGCCTATGCAAACGGGCCCCGATTGAGGCGCCACAGCGGATCCATAACCTTCTCCTTGCCCTCGGCTGACAGTGCAACGTCCAGGGGACATCCGCCTGCGAGGCCGGCCTCCGGGCTCGAAAGCCAGAAAGCCGCCCCGTCGACGGATCCAAGGCAGTCGATCGCAGCGAGGAGGATCTCCGCGTTGATTCCGGCCAATTTCTCCCTCATCGCGTTCCGACGGGCAGCCTCCCGATCGAAAGCGGCCGTCACTTCGTCGATTTTCCTGCCTATGCGCGCCTGAATGAGATCTGAGATCCCGCCTGTCTGCATGTCGCTGAGCATCGGTTCACTTCCCATAACTTGGCTTTCCAATATTTGTTACGGATAATGACGAAAAACAAAGGTGTTGAATTTTCTGATCCCAATTGAGCTGTCGTACCCGGGCACCCTTTCGCGGCTGAAAGGCCGGAGCATCCAAGTCATGAGACAAAGCGGCCGTGCCACCGATTTTCGCCTGTGGTCCTGCGCGAGGAGGACGGCCCTAACCTTGGCCGCGGCGTCGGGCCTGGTCTCCATTCCGGCCAAGGCCGCTGAGACAATCGGATATCATGACGTTGTAACGGATGCCGGCGGCAAGATCGTTCCGTGGTACGGCAAGACCCCGGCACAGGCCTACGATCATGACATCCGCCAGATCTGGGCCTTTTGGAGCACGATGCGGAATTGCCCGAACGGCGTGCCCTATTATCTGCTGCATCAGGTTTGGAAGCCGGACCAGGACGACCCTCGAGGCCTTGGCGGGGACCAGATCAACATGGCGCTTTCTTCGTGGAACCTGCTCTACGGCTACCTGGGAGACCCGGCGGTCCACGCCAACATGAGGATGATCGCCGACTACTGGATGGCGCACGGACTCGCGCCCGCCGACCAGATGTGGGGCGACCTCCCATACCCGTACAACATGGATTCCGTGTCGGGAAACTATGCTGGAGACATGAGGGCGGGCCCGGGGTTTCTCCAGCCTGACAAGGCGGCGAGTTTCGGCGCCGAGCTCGTCATGCTCTACAAGATGAGTGGCGAGCGACGCTACCTTGGGCAGGCCATCAAGATCGCCGACCGCTTGGTCCGAAACGTGCAGGCGGGGGATGAGGCGAATTCACCGTGGCCCTTCCGGGTGAATTCGACAACCGGCAGGGTCCACGAGGAACGCAATGACCGCGACCACCTCATCTACCGCGCCTCCTACACGACAAACTGGACGGGCGCGCTGAGGCTCTTCGAGGACCTGGCGGCCCTGAACGAGGGACAGCCCACGAAATACCGGGCCACGGCGCGGCTTGTCACGGAATGGCTGAAGGCCTATCCCCTGAAGAACAACCGCTGGGGTCCGTTTTTTGAGGACGTGAGCACCAAGGATTACTCCGATACGGAGATCAACGCCGATACCCTGGCGTTTTACATCTTGGAACATCCCGATTGGGACAAGGACTGGAAGGCAGAGGCGCGGGGTATCCTTGACTGGTCCTACCGCACATTTGCGAATCACCAGGCCGACAAATGGGGGGTCGTGGTCATCAATGAACAGACGCAATTTCCCGTCCCCGGGAACAGCCATACCTCCCGGCATGGCTCGGTCGAGCTCCAGTACGCGGAGAAAACGGGCGATTGGTCCGCCAGGGACGCGGCTATCCGCGGGCTCAGCTGGGCCACGTACTGGGTCGATTTCGACGGCAAGAACCGATATCCGGGCGACGACATATGGCTTACCGATGGCTATGGCGACTTCGTCCGGCACTACCTTCGGGCCATGGCCTCGGATCCTGAGCTGGCTCCGGCGGACCAGGACCATCTCCTGCGCACCTCGTCCGTGATTCGATCGATCAAATACGACAGGGCCGAGATCCGGTATGAGAAATTCGAAGCCGAATCCGAGGAGCTGTTTAAGCTGGGGCGATCAACCGCCATCGGAATTCACGGCGCCACAATGAGTTGGGATGCCGCAGGCCATGTCCTCCATGTCATTGCCCATAGCCGTATTGTCACCGTGGCGCTCGCCCCGTGACCGGAATTTCGCGAGCCGGTTTCNNGAGCGAACTTTGGGAGGTGGCCGGCCTGGGCGATCATTTGAGGTTGGCGTGTTGCAAGACACCGAAGAGGTTATGCCATGGGGTGGCTTCCTTTCTGTGTGGTTGTGATGGCGACTCTGCGACTCGCGGCCCAGCTTGAGCTGGAAGCGCTGAATCGGAGGGAGGTCCGCCGGAACGCGGGTCGGTGTCCGGATGAACTGGCCGGCGTGATGGAGGACGCGACCTATGCGAGATCGGTCCAGTACACCCTGGCAAAAGCGCGCTTCAATTCCGTCGAGGCGGTCTACGATGGGGTGATCCTCTTGGCGCTGCTCTTCTGTGGCATCCTGCCCTGGTTGTGGGCGAGATTCAACGCTCTCGCGCCCGGCGCCGCGTGGGCCGGGGCGCTTTTCCTTGTTGTCACGATGATGTCGCTCGGGATGTTGAGCCTGCCCCTGGAGTGGTGGTCGCGGTTCCGGCTTGAGGAAAGATTCGGCTTCAACAACAGCGCGCTTGGTCTATGGGCAGTCGACCGTGTCAAATCTGCGCTGCTCGTGCTCGGCATCGGCTTCCCCGTCACGTGGGCGTTGCTGGCATTGGTCCACTGGGTCGGGCCGCTTTGGTGGCTGTGCGGTTTCGCGCTGCTGTTTGCCTTTCAGACGCTGATGATGGTGCTCTATCCGAAGCTCATCCTTCCTTTGTTCAACAAGCTCTCACCGTTGCCCGACGGCGATCTGCGAACACGCCTCCTGGCGCTTTCTCAGCGCACGGGCTTCCGGGCGAATACCATCGAGACGATGGACGGAAGCAAACGCTCCGGACATTCCAATGCCTACTTTACCGGCTTCGGCCGCTTCCGCCGCATCGTGCTTTTCGACACCCTCATCGCTCAGCTTGCGCCAGGGGAGCTTGAGGCCGTCCTCGCCCACGAGATAGGTCACTACAAACGCGGGCACGTCCCCAAGATCATGCTTCTTATGGCCATGCTGCAAGTCGGGGCGTTCGCGATCGTTGCATGGCTGGCCCGGACACCTGGGTTCAACGCCGCGTTCGGCCTGCCCGACGAGGAACTTGCGCCCACTTTCCTTCTTGTCGGTCTGCTGAGCGGTCTGGTGACGTTTTGGTTGGCGCCCGCGGGCAGCTGGCTCTCGCGCAGGAACGAGTTCGAGGCCGACGCCTTTGCAAGGAACGCCCTCGGCTCAAGTGCGCCGATGATCGGCGCATTGCGAATGCTTTCGCGCGAGAACCTGGCCAACCTGACGCCGCATCCGGTCTACAGCGCTGTTTACCATTCTCACCCATCATTGGCAGAACGCGAACGTGCCCTCCAGAGGTAGATCCATTGGGAGGCGATTTGCTCCGAGCCCGACCTTGGCGTATTGCACCACATGACCCGGAAGAACGGCCACCTGGCAGCAATTGTAGGCGCCGCGATCATCCTTTCCGGCTGTGCCGCGGGCGGTGGCCCGTCAGCCGAGGAGATTCGCGCAGGCGCCGAGGCCGGTGATCCGAGTGCGCAGGCTGCCCTTGCGAGCGACTACTTTGCGGGCAGGCACGTGACGCAGAGCTACTCTGAAGCTGCAGGCTGGTACGCCAAGGCCGCGGAGGCCGGAGATGAGACGGCGCAGGACAGCCTGGGAAATCTGTATCTGGAAGGCTTGGGCGTGCCCAAGGACCCCGCGAAGGCCGTTGAACTCTACAGAAAGGCCGCTGCCCAAGGATTTGCCGCCGCCGAGAACAGCCTTGGGATGATGTTCGAGCTTGGACTTGGTGTCGCGCGAGACATGGAGGAAGCGAACCAATGGTACCTGAAGGCCGCTCGGCACGGCATTCCCGAGTCCATGCTCAATCTCGGACTGGATTATCACGACGGAGCTGGCGTGCCTCGCGACCCGGTCGAGGCTTACAAGTGGGTGAATCTCGCGCGCTTTTTCACGCTGCACAGCAGCGACAAACCCATGAAGTCGCGCATCCGCACGGTCTTGGACAAGCTGAAGTCCGAGCTTTCCAAGGAAGAGCTGGAGGAAGGGCAGGAGCGCTCCCGCGAATGGTATGACGTGTACCAGGAGAGCTAGTTTTGGTGCGCGCCACGGACCCCACCGGCAACCTTGACGATGGCCGCGATGCTGCGGTCCACATCGGCGTCCGTTGTCGCCCATGAGCATACGCTGATGCGCATCGCGGTCTTGCCCTGCCAGACCGTGACCCCGCACCAGCAGGTGCCTTCGTCCTGGACGGCTTGGATCGTCCGGACTGTCTTCTCCGCGTCGCCGAAAGACACCAGCACCTGGTTGAGAACGACCTGGTTGAGAATTTCAAATCCTGCGCCGGACAGCTTCTCTGCGAAGCGCCGGGCCTGCGCGCAGTTGCGCTCGATCATTTCCGCTATTCCCTCGCGCCCGAGCGAGCGCAAGGCCGCCCAGACCTCGACTCCCCGCGCGCGCCGCGAGAGCTCCGGCGTGAAATCGCTCGGGTTGCGGAACTCGCTTTGGGTCGGGAGATATTCGGCTGAAATCGCCATCGCGGCCTTGAGCGCCTCCGGGTCGCGAACGAAGGCCAGCCCGCAGTCGTACGGCACGTTCAGCCACTTGTGCGCGTCGGTTGCCCAGGAATCGGCATCGGCGATGCCCGCGGTCAGGTTTCGCCGCGACGGGGCCGCTGCCGCCCAAAGACCGAACGCTCCATCGACATGGAGCCACGCGCCCTTCGTCCGGACCCGCTGGAAGATCGCATCGATCGGGTCGAATGAGCCGGTGTTAACGTTGCCGGCCTGGACGCAAATGATGGTGGGTCCCGAGACGGGCGGCAGGCAGTCGGCACGCATGCGCCCCTGGCCGTCGACCGGGATTTTCACGATCCGATTCCGACCCATGCCCAGAATTCCAAGCGACTTGGTCACCGATGGGTGGACCTCCTGACCCACGATCACCGTTATCTGCGGAGCGCCAAACAGGCCCTTTCCCTCAACGTCCCATCCCATTTTCCTGAGGACGCCGTGACGCGCCGCGGCCAGGGCGCAGAGGTTGGCGACCGTCGCTCCCGTCACGAATGCGCCGGTGCAATCGGCGGGCAGATGGAGAAGATCCAGGAGCCAGCGGAGCGCAATCTGTTCCAGGAAGGAGGTGCCCGGGGTCGGCCGATGGAGCCCGGTGTTCTGGTCCCAGGCGCCGGCGAGCCAGTTGGCGGCGAGGGTCACCGGTAGGCTGCCACCGATCACAAAGCCGAAGAATCGCGGCCCGGCCATCGCTGTGGTGGCCGGCGAGCCCACCTCGTCCAACATCCGAAGGGTGGCGGCCGGATCGCTCGGCTTCTCCGGAAGCCTTTCGTCAAAGGCCTTCAGCCCGGCGATGGCTGAAGCTGTTGGCGCCACCGAGCGCGTGCCCAAGCCGTCAAGATACCGGATCGACCGCGCCGAGGCGTCGGTCAACAGCGGGTTCGTCGGCGTGTCAGGTTTCATCGCTCGCGAATTGTCGCCGGGCCTATCACGGGCCATCGGCGTGGCCGCAGAATGAGGTTCGCAGGGGGCATCAAACATTTTCTGTTTCAATGGTTCTTCCTGTCAAGTGGCGTGCCTATGCGACGCTCCTTCGTCGCGCGAAGAAGGATCTGTCGTGTCGCGCGTGCGCGGCGCAATGTCTGGCGACTGCGCCTTCGTTTCTCGCTGGAGCCCGTCCTCTTTCAGTCACGGTCGGGCCCTGCGTTTTCTCTCCCGCTTTTGCCGCTTTCGATCCTGCTCTTTACCTCCGAGGTTCGAGTCTCCATTAGATGTCGATGGTCCCATGAAGTACGCCCTGCGCCAGCTGATCAAGAACCCAGGGTTCACGGTCGTGGCCTTGGCCACTCTCGCGCTTGGAATCGGCGTCAACACCACGGCGTTCACCGCCATGAACCGCCTGCTGCTGCAGGCCCTCCCGTTCCGCGACCCCGGCCGCATCGTGCAGATCTGGGCCTCCACGCCGCGCAACCCATTCGCGGGGCAGAGCCCGGGCGACTACATCGAGGAATGCGACCATAACACGGTTTTCGAAAACTGCGCCGCCTATGTGCCGGGGTCGCGCGCGAGCTTCGCCGAGCCCGGGCAGCCCCCGGTCCAATACGTGGCGAACAAGGCCACGGCCAATTTCTTCCCGCTTTTCGGGATACAGGCCCAGATCGGGAGGACCTTCACCGAGCAGGAGGACAGGCACCTCGATCCGGTCGCCATGGTCAGCAACATCTTCTGGCGGGAGCACTACGGATCGGATCCCAAGATCCTCGGGCGAACCGCCAAGCTGGACAGCAAGGTGTACACGATCGTGGGCGTCTTGCCGCCATTCATGGACGATCCCCTGCTGTTCAACGGCAAGCCCGCCTTCTGGCTTCTCGACGGGACGCGGGTGAACACGGGCTACCGGGACGGCGGGTGGTACCACGTCGCCGCGCGCCTTAAGCCGGGCGTGACGCTCAAGCAGGCCAATGACGAGATGGCGGCCATGGCCGTGAAGTTCGCCCACGATTTTCCGAAGACGAACAAGGGCCGCGGGCTCAAGGTGGTCCCGTATCCGACGGACGCCATGGGCGACCTCGGTTCCCAGCTCACCTGGCTCGTCATGGCCCTCACCGCGATGGTGCTCCTCATCGCCTGCGTCAACCTGGCCAACCTCCAGCTCGTCCGAACGTCCCGCAGGTCCCAGGAGATCGCCACCCGCCTCGCGCTGGGCTGCCCGAAGTGGACGCTGATCCGGATGCTGGTGACGGAGAGCCTGATCCTCTCGGTCGCGGGCGGCGCGCTGGGCATGCTGATCGCCTACTGGAGCAATGCCTATCTGGCCCGCTTTTTCGAATACCCCATGCCGCTGGACCTTCGGGTCATCGGGTTCACGTTCGCCGTGTCGATGCTGACCGGCCTGATGTTCGGCACCGTCCCCGCCGGGATTGCCTCGCGCACCGACATCAATTCATCGCTCAAGACGAGCGGCCGCGGCTCGACGTCGGACCGCTCCCGGCACTGGATGCGCCAGGGCCTCGTCGTCGTCGAGCTCGTACTGGCCATGACGCTCCTTGCCGCGGCGGCCTTTTTTGTGAACGGCATCTACAAGGTGACCCACCAGGAACTGGGCTGGCAGGCCGACAACGTGCTTGTCGGGTTCATCGAGCTGGATCACGACCACTTCGGGGAGCAAAGGGACCCGCGCTCGGTGGCGTTCGGCAACAGGATGCTGGGCGCCCTCCAGGCGCTGCCCGGCGTGGAGGCTGCCGGCCTCACGTTCGACTCCCCGGCATGGGGTTTTCGCCAGTCGACCTTTCGGGTCGAGGGGCAGCCTGTGCCGGAAGCCGGCAAGGAGGAGTACGCGGGGGGAAACAGCGCCAGCCCGGGATTTTTCAAGATCTACGGGATCAAGCTGCTCCAGGGAAGGGATTTCCAGGATTCGGACCGGCTCGGCTCGCCGCCCCTGGTC
>PLKS01000115.1:309-3018 GCA_003140665.1 Opitutaceae bacterium | reverse complement strand
CGCATGCGGCCGCCGCGCAGGCCAGGCCCGCGCGCCTCAAAATATGGCTGAATGCGTTTGCTCCACCGCGCTTTTGAATACGTTTGAGGTTTGCGATCATGGAGGCCGTCACCCATATTCACGTCAAAGGCGCGCGCGAGCACAACCTAAAGAACCTGGACCTGCGCATACCGCGGGGCCGCCTTGTGGTCATCACGGGTCCCAGCGGGTCGGGGAAGTCGTCCCTCGCGTTCGACACGATCTACGCCGAGGGGTACCGCAAGTACATGGAGAGCCTGTCGACCCAGGCCCGGCAGGTCCTTGACCAGCTCAAGCGCCCGGACGTCGATTTCATCCACGGGCTCTCGCCCGTGCTGGCCATCGAGCAGCGCACCGGGGGGGTGTCCCCGCGCACGACGATCGCCACGGTCACCGAGGTGTCCGACTACGCGCGCCTGCTCTGGGCCATTGCCGGCGACCAGCGCTGCCCGAAGGACGGCGGGCGGGTCGTCCGGCGGTCGCTCGACGACAACGTGAACCGCGTCCTCGCCGAATGCGCGGGCGAGCGGGTGATGCTCCTTGCGCCCGTGCTGCGCGCCAAGCCGAGCGTGCTGCGCGACGAGCTGCCAAGGCTGCGCCAGCGCGGCTTCCAGAGGATCCGCCTCGACGGGCGGGTGCGGGAGCTGGACGAGCCCAACCTCGTCCCCACGGGGACGGCGGAGATCGCGGTCGACGTGGTCGTCGACCGCCTGGTGGCGGGGCCGGAGCACCGGAGCCGGATCGCGGACTCGCTTGAGCTCGCGTTCCGCGAGGGCGGCGACCGCGCGTTCGTCCTCTCGCAGAAGAGCGCCGCAGACCCGTGGAGGGAGATGGCGCTCAGCCAGCACCTCGCCTGCGACATCTGCGGCGACGTTTTTGAGAAGCTCACTCCCCGGCACTTCTCCTTCAACCATCCCGAAGGGGCGTGCCCCGGCTGTGGGGGCCTCGGCCGCAAGCTGCGCCCCGTCGCGGAGCTGATCATACCGGATCCCGAGAAGTCCGTCCGGGGCGGCGCGATCAAGCCGTGGCGGATCGGCGGCAAGAATCTCATCATAAAGCACAATGCGATCCTCAAGCAGCTCGCCGAGCAGCTGCCGTTCGACCCCGAGACGCCCTGGAAGGACCTTCCCGAGGAGACCCGGTCCGCACTCCTCGAGGGCACGGGCGGACGGCTCTTCGCCTTCAAGCTTCGCCGCATGCGCGAGGCGCGCGCGATGCCGTTCGCGGGCATCATGGCCGACATCGCGCAGAGCTTCCGCGACACGCAGAGCGAGGGGTTCCAGGCCCGGCTGTCGACCTTCATGGTCGCGGGACCCTGCCCGGAGTGCGGCGGGTCGCGGCTGAACGCGCGGAGCGCCGCGGTCCGCATCGGGCCGCCCGGCGCCACGCAGGGCTTCCCCGGATTCATGGCCATGGACATCGCGGCGGCCCACGCCTTCGCGGGGGGCCCCGCGCAGGCGCTCGGCTCAAGCGAGGCCCTGCGCGAGGTCGTCACCGGGATCGACCAGCGGCTCAGGTTCCTCCTGGACACGGGGCTCGGCTACCTGACGCTCGACCGCGACTACGCGACGCTTTCCGGGGGGGAGGCCCAGCGGGTGCGGCTCGCCACCCAGCTCGGCATGGGCCTGATCGGCGTCATCTACGTTCTCGACGAGCCGAGCATCGGGCTCCATCCGAAGGACAACGACAGGCTGCTCGCGCAGCTCCGGGGCCTGCGCGACCGGGGCAACACCGTCCTGGTGGTTGAGCACGACGAGGAGACGATGCGCGCCGCCGACGAGATCATCGAGCTCGGGCCCGAGGCTGGCGTGGAGGGGGGAAGGCTTCTTTTCCAGGGCACACCCGCCGCATGCGCCGCCCTGCCGGCGCGCCTCTCGCAGACCGGTCCCTACCTCTCCCGCAGCCTGTGGGTGGCCAGGGACGCCCAAGCCCGGTCGCCCGACGGAACATGGCTGACGGTGCGGGAGGCCCGCGAGCACAACCTGAGGGGGATCGACGTGCGGTTCCCGATGGGGCTGCTGACCTGCGTGACCGGCGTGTCGGGGTCCGGCAAAAGCACGCTCGTCAACGACGTCCTCGCCGCGGCGGCGGCGCGCAGGCTCAACGGCGCGAAGACCATTCCCGGGAAGCACAGGCATATCGAGAACCTGGATTTCTTCGAGAAGCTCGTCCAGGTGGACCAGGAGCCGATCGGCCGGAGCCCGCGGTCAAACCCCGCGACCTTCACGGGGCTGCTCGACCTGCTGCGCGACCTGTTTGCCCAGGTCCCGCTCGCGCGGGTGCGCGGCTACAAGGCGAGCCGGTTTTCGTTCAACGTCCGTGGCGGGCGCTGCGAGCGCTGCCAGGGCGACGGCGTCATCAAGCTCGACATGCAGTTCATGGCTGACGCCTACGCCCCGTGCACCAGCTGCGGGGGGCGCAGGTACAACCGGGAGACGCTGGAGGTCCTGTTCCATGGCAAGTCGATCGCCGACGTGCTGGACATGACCGTGCGCGAGGCGACGCAGCTTTTCAGGAACATCCCGCGCGTGCTCGACAAGCTCCAGACGCTGGACGCGGTCGGCCTGGGCTACCTTGCGCTCGGCCAGTCCGCGGTGACCCTTTCGGGAGGCGAGGCGCAGCGGCTCAAGCTCTCGCTCGAGCTCAGCAAGCGGCAGCAGGGCGCGACCCTCTACATCCTGGACGAGCCGA
>PLKS01000115.1:0-292 GCA_003140665.1 Opitutaceae bacterium | reverse complement strand
ATCATCGACCTCGGCCCGGGCGGGGGACGCAACGGCGGCGAACTCGTCTACGCGGGCCCAAGGGGCGAGATCGAGGCGTGCGAGCGCTCGGAGACCGGCGCCGCCCTCAGGCGCTGGCGCGCGCGCTGAGTCCGGTCACGGTCAGTTCCCGAGCCAGACGTCCTTGTAGGGATGATGGTCGAGCCACGTCGGGTTCCAGCCGTGCACGGATCGCCGTATCAGGAACACGTGGGTGTAGTGGTAGAGGGGTATGACGGGGGCGTCGGCCAGGAGGAGCCGCTCGGCCTTTGCA
>PLKS01000060.1 GCA_003140665.1 Opitutaceae bacterium | reverse complement strand
GCGGAAGCGGCGGGCGCCCGGCCCGCGGGTTCGCCGGTCCAGCGCGGATTGCCCCGCGCAATGGCGTCCGCGACCGCGGCGATCCCCCCGACAACGATGATGAAGACGCCGAATCCCATCACGTCGTGGACGCGGTCGCCCCAGGCCTGCCCGCCCCACTGCGCGGCGACAATGATCGATGAGATGCGCAGGACATTGCCCAGGTACACCAGCGGGAGGCTCAGAAGAAGCATCGCCCCCCTCAGCCAGGCGGGCCGGAACCAGAGGTAGCCGATGAAGAGCGACAGGGCGGCGAGGGCCATCAGCGACCGGATTCCCGAGCAGGCGGCGACCACGTCGTACTGGTAGCGGCCGTCCGGCGCCAGAAGCTGCGTGCCCGAGCGAATCACGCCGATTCCAACGGCGTGCGCGATCCGCGCCCCGGCGTCGACCACCCACATCCTGAGCCAGAAGCCCACAGTATCGAGCGCGTTGACCGGGATTGCGAACACCATGAAGGCCATCGGAAACGCGGCGGACCTGCCCCACCGCCCGCCGCCCGCAAGCGCGAGAACCCCCCAGGCGTACAGGAGCAGCGCCACGATCGAGATCCTCGGCTGCTGGGCGATGTATCCGATCGCGTGAAGCAGCAGGCCGCAAAGGAGCGCCGAAGCGGCCTTGCCCACCTCGGAGCCACCCCCGCCGTCCTCGCGCCGGAGGTTTTTCCAGAACAGGAAGGCGCTCAGGGCAAGGATGAGCCACGCGTGCTCGGTCTCGGAGTCGGGATTCACCCATTGGTAAAACCACCAATGGAAGAGCGAGTTGGTGGCGATGTAACCCCGGGTCGCATTTCCCCAGAACTGGAAGACTACGAGGCCGGCCAACCCGCAGGCGACGGCGGGCGCCGCCCTGAGCCTGTTTGATGCAGCCGTCATGGGGCCGCCTTCCCCAGCCTCTCAAGGATGGCCCCGACGCGCTCGCGGGCGAGCCGCTCGAAACTGAACTGCCGGGACCGCTCGATCCCCGCGGCGCTCAGCCGCTCCCTGAAGGCGACGTCCGAGCAGACCAGCTCCAGGGCGGCGGTGGCAGCGCGGGGGGTGGCGTAGTCGGAGTACACCGCGCAATCGCCGGCCACCTCCCTGAGAACGGGAAGGTCCTGGATGACGCTTGGGCACCCGCAGGCCATCGCCTCCAGAACGCTGCGCCCAAAGGATTCCTGCGCGGTGGAAAGGATGTGCGCATGCGCGCCCCGGTAAAGCGACGGCAGGACCCCGTCCTCAACCCAGCCGAGAAACCGGACATCGGCGCCTATCCCCAGCCGACATGCGGCGGCCTGCGCCCGCACGCGCCCGCCGCCCCAGTCGCCCCCGGCGACCACCAGCGGAAGCTCCGCGCGACGAGCCGGCGAAAGGCCCGCATATGCGGCGAGGGCCAGTTCGGCGCGCTTGTAGGGGTAGAGATTGGAGGCCCAGAGGAGATACCGCGCGGGAATCCCGGGCGCACCCCGGGGACCGACCGGGTTGAACCGGTCGTGCTGCAGTCCCTCGGGGCTCACGATGACGGGCGCCCGGGCGGCCGCGAGGCGCGACCGCGTCCACGCGGAATTGGCGATGATCAGGACCGCCCGACCCAGGCCCCGGGCCATGGCCCATCGGCGGTACGCCGCCCGAATGGCGCCCCCCCCCTTCGCGGGGCCCACGGCGACCACGTGCATCGCGACGGGAAGCGCGGCGGACCGAAGCGGAAAGAATCCCACTGTCAGGAGCGCGGCCGCGCCGCGCCGGCGCGCCTCCGGCGCCACCCCGAAATGGTCCGCCATGAGGCGCCGAAGGGGCCGCTCATTTGATGGAAAATCCCGGCACACCTCCACATCGGGGTCGTCGTGCGGCCAGGGCGCGTCCCTTCCGGCGAACACGATCCACGAGACATCCGGGTGGGTGCGCCGGGCGTGCGCCACGAATTCGGGGAACAGGGTGCTCAACCCCGTGCGCCTGCCGGGGTTTTCGCACAGCGTCGAAAGGGCGAGCTTAACGCGCATGGACGCCATTCCAGACGCCCCGTGGCTTTCGCCAAGCGAAATTCCCCCGCCCCACGCGCAGTGTTGTCACTCAAGGCCGCCGGCTTCACCGTGGTCCGGCGTGTCCGTTCCCCATCCACACAACGTCGTTCGCCGTGACCGGGCGATACGGCTCACCGTGGCCGCGTCGGTCGGGGCGAAATGCATCTCGGGGGCCTGCGCGCTCGTGCAGGTCCCTCTGGCCCTCCATTACCTGGGGACCGAGGCGTACGGATTCTGGGTCACGCTCTTCAGCATCGTCGTCGTCCTCAACTTCGTGGACTTTGGCCTGGGAGTGGGAATGCAGCACGCCATGGCCCGAGCCTACGGAAACGACGACATGGAGTCGGCAAAGCGCGTCTTCTGGACCGGCGCTGCCGTCCTGGGTATCCTCGGGTTGCTCATGCTCGCGGCAGGCCTGCCAGCGGCCTTCATCGTGCCCTGGCCGGATGTCCTGCATATTCACGATGCGGACCTGCGCGCCGAGACGGGCGGCGCCCTCGCGGTCTCGATCGGGGCCGTCGCCGTCGGGCTGCCCTTCAACGCGGTGGCCCGGCTTGCCGCCGCCGTCCAGCGCGGATGGATCCACGCGGGATGGATCGCCGCGGGCAGCGTGCTCTCCCTTGCGCTCGTTGCCGCCGCGGCGTTCGGCCGCTGGGGCTTCCTTTGGTTCCTCGCCGCGAGCCTGCTCGTGCCCTGCATCCAGGGCGCCGGCCTTTTCGTCCACATGCTGCGAATCCTCGGGTGGAGGATGAGGCCATCACCGCTGGCGGCGGCCTCGGAGATCCGCAGCATCCTTCGCTCGAGCCTGTTCTTCGCCTTTCCCCAGTTTGGCCTCGCGCTTGTCCAGTCGGCCCCCGCGCTCGCCATATCGCTCGCGGCCGGCTCGTCCGCCGTGACGGGATACACGCTGCTCATGCGGTTGTTCGGCCCCTTTCAGCAGGGGCAGGTGATCCTGCTCACCCCGGTGTGGCCCGCCTACACGGAGGCGCATGCGCGCGGCGATCATCCGTGGGTCATCCGCACGTTCTGGCGGACGGCCGCCGCTTTCCTCGCCCTGTCGGCCGGCGTGGCCATCCTCGCGTGGCAGTCACAGGCGGTCCTGAGGCTCTGGCTCGGACCGTCGGCGGTGTTTGCCGGGCACCGGGTCGCGGCGCTCACCGCTGCATGGTGCGTCCTGCAGATGGCCGCTCAGCCCCTGATCTACTACCTGATCGGGGTCGGCAGGCTTCACCGGCTCGCCTGGGCCGCAACGCCGGGCTTCCTGATCTCCGCGTCGGCCCTTTTCTGGGCCTCGCGAGGCGGAACCGTGGGCGGCGTCCTCAAGGCGGGCTCCATCGGCCTCGCCTTTGCGCTCCTTCCGCTTGCGTGGGAAACCGTCCGGGCCATGCGGCAGCAGGAAAGCGGGGGTCTACGCGCATGAGGGTCGTCCTCTTCAAGATCAACCAGCTGGGAGACAACATCGCATTTGTCCCCGCGGTCCAGGCGCTGCGCGAGAGGTGCCCCGACTGGCAGATCACGGTCCTCACGACGCCAAATGCGGCCGAGCTCTATGGCGGCCCCCTCGGCCCCCAGGAGATCCTGACCTGCGCGAAGCCCGCGTTCGACAAATCCTACCGGAGGCCGTGGGAGCTCGCGAGGTGGCTGTGGACCATCAGGCGAAGGCGGCCCGGCGCCTGTCTCATCGCCTTCGACCAGTCGAACGCGGCGCATGCGGTCGCAAAATTCAGCGGCGCCGCGGTCCGGATCGGCGGAAACCTCGGGCGAATCCGCGTAGGCCGGTCGCTGACTGAGGAGATCCCCCTCCCGCAGGACGCCAGCCCGGTGACATGGAACTGGAGGATGACCGGCGCGCTCGCCCGGTCGTTCGGCCGCGGCGCCGGTTGGCCCGACGAGCCTCCCCCGCCCGACCTGCGCCATCTCCTGACGGGGAGCCGCCCACCCTCCGGCGCCCGAAGGCGCTTGGTCGTCCACGCGGGCGCGAGCCGCGGGATGAACCAATGGCCGCTGGAGCGCTTTGCCTCGGTCGCCGCGTCGCTTTCCCGGGATTTCGAGGTGGTCTGGATTGAACATGGGGGCACCACCGGGCGCGCACCCCCCGGGACGACGGCCGCCCCGGTCGACTCCCTCGCGGGCCTCGCCGCGTGGCTCGCCGGCGCCGATCTTTTTCTCGGCAACAACTCGGGGCCCATGCACCTGGCGAATGCCCTGGGGTGCCCGGGAGTCGCCGTGACCGGACCCACGGCGATCGGCTGGGACCCGTACTGGCACCGGGATCGCTGGATTGCCCTGAGGCATCCGGACCTGTACTGCGCGCCCTGTGAAAAACTCACGGCGGAACTTCCCGGCTGCATGAACACCGCGAACCCGATGGCCTGCCTGGGCTACTGGACCACCCAAAGGGTCGATGCCGCGTGCAGGCGGCAGCTCGAGCGGGCCGACGGACGCGTGCCATGACGCCGAAGCTGCGGCTCTGCCTTTTTCTCGTCCTTGGGGCCGCGATCGCGGTCTTCATCGGGGTCGACATCTCGAACGAGGACTATGGCGTGGCCGTCGTTGTCGCGCTGGTTTCCGGCTGGGTGATCGTCGAGCGGACAAGCGGCGCCCCTCCCGACGTCTGGCTTCTCGGCGCCACCCTGGTCGGCTACGTCGTCGGAAACCGGGGATTCGCTCAATTCCAGCCGTCGAGGCAGATTCCGCTTCTCCCCGCGGAAGCCGTGCTCCTCGTCGCGGTGCCCGCGCTGGTCGTTCGGATGGCCATGAAGAGGACGATCGGATTCAGAAGCGACAGCCTCAACTACTCGGTGCTGTTCTGGATTCTGTACGGGACCACGCGGCTGCCGTTCGACCTGGGCCAGTTCGGGATCATGGCCCTTCGCGACTACGCGATGATCTACTACGCGGCCTTTTTCTACATCGGCCAGGCATTCGGGGCTCACGCCGGGTCAACCAGGGTTCTCAAGGGCGTCCTCACCACCGCATTTGTCGCCCTGCTGCCCGTGGTCCTTAGCATCCATCTGTTTCCGGACTACCTGATCGAGCACCTCACCTGGAACGGGATTCCGCTCATCTACCAGAAGAGCGATCTCATCGCGACGTCCCTGGCCGCGGGCTTTTTCTGGCTTTGGACGCGCCGGAACCCGAAAGGCCGGTACCTGTGGCCGCTGCTCGCGGCCGCGAGCATCCTGTTGATCGGTGTCATGGTGTCGCCCCGCGCCGCGATGGCGGCCACCGTCATCACGATGGCGCTCTGGCTCCTCGTAGGTCGCTGGCGGATTGCGGCGGCGCTCGCGGGCATCGTGCTCGGAGGCGGGGCCGTTACGCTGGGCGTGCTCGCCATTGCCGGCAAGGACCTGCGGACCTCGGCCCCATATTCCGCGTACGAGCATGCCATCTCCATTTTCGACCCGGAGGGCACGGGCTCCTATGTGAACGGCGAAAGCGGGGATCCGGGCGACAACAACCGATTCCGCTGGATCTGGTGGCGGGACGTGTGCGACCAGACGCTCAGCACGAACCCCGTCTTCGGGCTGGGCTTCGGCAGCGACCTGGCGGCGCGCTTCCTGGCTGATTATGACCTTCTCTCGGACGAGACGTTTGCGGCACGCAGCCCCCACAGCATATTCGTGACCACCTTCGGCCGGATGGGGTTCCTCGGGCTCGCGATCTGGGTCGCCGTTTCCGCCAGCATGGCGGGGGTCGCGTGGCGACTGTTCAGGCGCGGAGACGCCGACAGCCTGGGCCTCGCCAGCGTGACCTGCGTGATCTGGATCAGCGCGTGCGTCGGCGTCGTTCTGGAGTCGCCGATGGGGGCCGTCATCTTCTGGACCGTGCTCGGACTCGCCAATTCCCACTCCCGGCAGCCCTCGGCGGCGCTCGAGAAGCCGTCACCGTCCGAGTGCGCGGACCCCGCGCCGGACGAATGGCCGGTTGCAAAGGCCGGCCCGTTGGGTACTGAATCGGGCATACGGTGAACCTCCGCCTGCCCGTCGACGGCGCCAGCGTCTTCAACACCACCACCCGAGAAAGGTGGGATCTCCTGACGCCGATTGCCATGGCGGGCCTGGGCGCGTTCGGGATCGCCTTCATCTATTCCGCCGAGCTGCCCGTCCACGGGCGCGGCTGGATCGTCCAAATGCTCTGGCTGCTGATCGGGGCTGGCGTCTACGTCACCGTTTCGCTCATAGACTACCAGTTCTGGCTGGCGGTCGCGCACTGGTTTTACGCCCTCTGCCTCGTTCCGCTGGTCCTGGTGCTGGTGCCGGGAATCGGCACAAGGGTGTATGGTTCACAGCGCTGGATCCACCTTGGCCCCTTCTCCTTTCAGCCGTCGGAGATGGCGATGGTCGCCGTGCTCCTGATAACCGCCAGCCTGCTGGTGCGCAGCGAAATAGGGACGGTCAAGCAATCGCTGGGGGTCCTCGGGAAATTGGCCCTTGCTGTGGGTGCGCCCATGCTCTTGATTCTGAAACAACCGGACCTGAAATCCGCGATTGTTCTCCCCCCGATGGTCTTTTCCATGCTTTACGTGTCGCGTCTCTCCGGCCGATTTTTCGCGGGCGCCCTGGCAGCTTTTCTCCTGGTGACAGGCATCGTGGCGTGGGACACCTGGCGCTATGTGGACTTCATGGAGAGGAGCGGATATTCCTTCCAGGACGACCGCGGGCTCTATGAAAAGCACAGCTGGGTGCCGCTGCACGACTACCAGCGCAACCGGATCCTGCCGTTCGTGGCCCCGGACAAGATTGATCCGCTCGGCGTCGGCTGGAACCAGCGCCAGTCGCTGATATCGGTCGGCAGCGGCGGCCTCTACGGCAAGGGATGGACCGCCGGGACGCAGGCGCGGCTTGGATACCTGCCGCGGTCGGTGGCGCCCAATGACTTTATCTTCTCGGTCATCGCCGAGGAACTAGGATTTCTGGGAAGCATTACGGTTCTCAGCCTGTTTGGTCTGATGTTATTCAACGGCATTCGCATCGCCGGTCTCTCCCGGGACCGCTTTGGCACGCTGCTCGCCCTAGGCGTCACCGTGCTCTTCATGGTGCATGTGTTCGTTAATATCGCCATGACCATCGGGCTCGTGCCCATCACGGGCATACCGCTTCCCTTTATAAGCTACGGCGGCTCCTTCGTGCTCAGTTGCTGCTTGTTGCAAGGACTGGTCCAGAGCGTCTATCGCTTCCGGAAGGACTTCGCATGACCATGCGTCCGACCCGCGATATCGACCGCTCTGCCGGAATTTCCTGCGCCGCAACTCGCGCCCCGGGGGGCCCCGCATCCAACCAAGACAGAGACCCCCATGAGCGAAACATCGCAACCCAATCCCGACGCCACTCAGGACGTCGGACAGAAATATGATTCCGAACTCGCAAGCCCGCCGATCCAGCGCGAGGTCGCATCCGTCAGCGCCGCAGAGCTGAAAGCAGGCGCCACCGAACGGGCCCAGCACCGTCCACTCCTCCAGAAGATAGTCGCGGCCTTCAAGAAGGAGAAGGGCTCCTATCGGGAGCTCATCATCAACTCGGAGCCCCTTGAGAAGCGCGTGGCGCTCCTCGTCGACGGGCGCCTCGAGAAGTACGAGATCGAGCGCGAATCCGACAACCGAATGGTTGGCGGAATCTACAAGGGGCGGATCAAGAACCTCGACCCGGGGCTGAAGGCCGCATTCGTGGACATAGGATACGCGAAGAACGCCTTCCTGCACTACTGGGACATGCTCCCGGCGGCGACCGACTCCTCGATCGAGGTCGTGCGCGTCAACAAGAAGCGCAATTCGGTTCCCAAGGGCGACGTGACCGTGAAGGACATCCCCGGGCTATACCCCCCGGGTTCCGACATCGTGATCCAGGTGACCAAGGGGCCCATCGGGACGAAGGGACCCCGCACGACGACCAACCTTTCCGTGCCGGGCCGTTACCTGATCCTGACGCCCTTCAGCGACGGCTGCGGCATCTCCCGAAAGATCGAGGATCCGCAGGAGCGCAAGCGCCTGAAGCAGCTCATCAACGAGCTGACGATTCCCGAGGGAATGGGCGTGATTGTGCGCACCGCCGGCGAGGGCAAGAAGCCCCGATACTTCGTGCGCGACCTGCACCTGCTCCTCAAGAAATGGGAGGAGATCGCCCGCAAGATGCAGTCCGACCGGGCGCCATGCTGCCTGTACATGGAACCCGACCTGGTCGAGCGCACGGTGCGCGATTTCCTGACAGAGGACGTCGACCGCGTCCTTATCGACAACAAGGCCGATTATGACCGCACGCAGGACCTCGTGGGCCTCATCTCCAAGCGCTCGCGCTCCAAGATCGCCCACTACACGGACAGCATCCCCATTTTCGAGCGCTTCAACATCGAGCGCCAGATCGAGCTCACGGGGCAGCGAAAGGTCCCGCTTCCGAGCGGCGGCGAGATCGTGATCGACGAGACCGAGGCGCTCATCGCGATCGACGTCAACACGGGGTCGCACAAGAACCGCTCGGGGGATGAAAAGAACACGCTCTATGCCGTGAACCTCGAGGCGGCTCAGGAGGCTGCGCGCCAGATCCGGCTGCGCAACCTCGGCGGCCTCATCATCCTCGACTTCATCGACATGAAGGAGCGGCGGCACCGGAACGCTGTCTACGAGAAGATGGTCGAGCTCATGTCGAGCGACAAGGCGAAGAACCACATCCTTCCCATCTCGCAGCTCGGCATCATGCAGATGACGCGCCAGCGCCAGCAGGAGTCGCTCTCGTCCAACCTCTACACCGACTGTCCGTACTGCAGGGGTCGCGGCATCGTCAAGTCCGACACGACAATGTCTGTCGAGCTGCAGCGTCGCCTTTCGTCCGTTGTCCGGCGCCTCCATGCGCGAAATGACGGCAAGGTGTATTCGCTTCGCGTGCTCGTCCATCCGTCTGTCCTCGAGCGCCTGCGCAGCGAGGATGCCGATCTCCTCGTGCGCATGGAGAAGAGCTTTGGCGTCCAGCTCGCGTTCCGCGCCGACCCGAACTACCACATCGAGAACTTCAAGATCATCAACGCGACGACCGGGGAGGAATATCGCTGATATTGTCAGCGGCCATTATAGTTGAGTTGAAGCCATTTAAGCGAAGGTATCGTCTATTAATTTCGAGGTCTAGCTGACATAATTGTCGGCATACGCGCGTTGCGGCTGTCTCAATAACGGGTCCATTGTCGAACAACTCCTTAAGGATCGCCTGGGCCGAGTCCCCGACCAATCCTTTGGAGCGATCCATGTCCGACGAATCTTCGCGTATGACAACCGAACGTCATGATGGCTGGTTGGTTGGCGTTCCGGAGCAGCATCGGATGAGTTCCGCGCCGCTCATTTCGATGGACGATCGCGTGGGCACAGCCCATGGCGCCAATGTGCATGCGATCATTGTCGCCCGCGAAGGGGTGTTGGTCCACGAGCGGTATTTCGCAGGCGAAGACCAGATTGGTCGCGAGCCGCCGGCTCGCGTCATGTTTAACGCGACGACAAAACATAATGTGAATTCAGCTACAAAGAGCGTGGTGTCGCTCCTAGTGGGCATCGCGATCGACCGCGGTTGGATAATGGGATTGGAGACCCCAGTGTTCTCATACTTTCCCGAGTACGCAGATCTCCGCACGCCAGAAAAGGACCGAATCAACGTGCGCCATCTGTTGACTATGTCCGACGGTCTTGAATGGCACGAATTTGTTCCGCCATTCGATTCGGTAATGGAAATGCGTAGGTCCGTAGATCCATATCGTTACATTCTGGGAAGGCCGGTGGCAATTCCTGCAGGCCGGACCTTCAACTACAACAGCGGTTCAACGGCGCTTCTCGGCCTCATCCTGAGAAAGACCTCGGGCAAACCGATCGACGATTTGGCGAAAGAGGAGCTATTCGATCGTTTAGGCATCGACGACACCGAGTGGCAACGAATGCCTCAGGGCGATCCGTCGGCGGGCGGTGGCCTGCGGCTGCGGCCATGCGATGCCGCGAAGATCGGCCAGCTTGTCCTAAACAATGGCAATTGGCGGGGCGCCCAGGTCGTGCCCGCGGCCTGGATCAACGAGTCCATAAGGGCGCAAAACAAGGGCCCCCCTTCGTACCTCTACGGCTACCAATGGTGGATCGGTGGATCGAACGTCAATGGCCGGGTCGTGGGATGGGCGGGTGCGTTTGGCTGGGGCGGACAGAGGCTAATCGTTATCCCGGAACTGGAGATGACAGTATTCTTTGCCGCGTGGACGCCGAACGACATGGCCTTCCCCGAGAGGGTGCTTCTGAGGGAGCACATTCTCCCTGCCGTGGTCGCGTGATAGAGATGCTTTCGGGAAGGGCGGTGCCTCGCTTGCTCGAATGTCCCCAAATGGACCGCTTTCGAGCCACAAAAGGCCGTGACGAGTTTTCATACGGATGAGCCACCCTATGCGGACATGAATACTGTAAAGCGGCAAAACAAGCGTAAGTTGCCTTCTAAGGCTGCGGTGGATCGAAGTGGTCATCGCCGCAGGCGGCATCGACTCGCTGGAAAATGTCGCAGCTGCAAGGGCCGCGGGCGTTAGGCACTTTCTCCTGAAACCCTACACCGGGGAAACCCTGCTCAAGATTGTCGACGAAGTCCTCAAGAAGCCGGCCTCCCCTGCCACGCGCTGAGCCAATGAGTGCGGCATCGCGGCAAGGGAATTGTCGAGATTGGCCCCATTCCGAGCATTTTCCTCGGACTGTTCCAGCCGCTGAAGGCGCAAGCCAAACCTGCTGAGAGCCGGGCGCGCGTCCAAAAAGCGGGTTCCCTACTGCGCGAAGGCCCACGGGAAAGATTTCTCAACATCTTGCGCAGCCGATTACGCTGGAAGGTGGGTCAATACCCCATCGACTTTACCCCCCCTCCATGCGATGCTGACTCTACGGCGGCCCGCGGGACAGGCTAGGACTGGCCGTCTGTCGGGCCCGAACACAGCGCAATCCCAAGAAGCCATCGCTTGATTTCCTTAAAACAAAAGCCATCCAGGCTGTCGGGGCCTTATCATGCTGCATTGCGCAGCCATTTGCGCAATGGACTGCGTCCGTCCTCGCGACCGGCGAACGGATTGGGAAGAAAGGCGGTCCTGGACGGTTTGGGCACTCTCGATTTGGCCTATATCCATGGGCAAGCGCTCCTCTCCCTCATGCCCTCCAATGGCTCGGAATCCGTGCGCCAAAGGACGGTGAAACGGGCGGGGTCGTTCTTCCTCGACGTACTTGCCCCGATCGAAGCGACGCGTCGCGCGACGATCGAGAACATCGCGGAGCTGAAGCAGACAAACGAGTCGCTTCAATTGCGCAGCGATCAGCTCATCGCCAGCAACCGGCGCCTGCAGACGGAGGTTGTCCAAAGAAAAAGCGCGGAGCGGGCGTTGCGGCTCAGCGAGAAACATCACGTCGTTTTGCTCAGGGAGGCGCGCCGCATGCAGCATCGCCTAAGGCACCTTTCGCATCAGATATTGTCGGCCCAGGAGGAGGAGCGAAAGGAGATCAGCCGCGAGCTCCATGATGAGATCGTCCAGACCCTCACGGGAATCAATGTCCAGCTGGCCTCCCTCAAGATAGAGTCCGGCGTCAGCAAGCAGAGCTTCTCGAAGCATATCACCTACACGCAGCGTCTCGTCGAGAAATCGGTGGATATCGTTCACCAGTTCGCGCGCGATCTGCGCCCGACCCTCCTGGACGACCTCGGGCTCATTCCCGCGCTGCACGCCTACATGAAGACTTTCACGAAGCGGACGGGGGTGCAGGTCAGCTTCTCGACTTTTTCTGGAATCGAGCAATTGAGCAATGACGAGAGGACGGTGCTGTACCGGGTGGCGCAGGCGGCGCTCATCAACATATCGCAGCACGCCGAGGCGACCAAAGTGACCGTTGTGATCAAGCAGATACCGAACGCGATCAACATGGAGATAAAGGACGATGGAAAATCGTTCGATGTTGCGCACGTGCTGGACTCCCGCCGAAACAAGCGCCTGGGCCTGATAGGCATGCGCGAACGCGTGGAGATGATCGGGGGCACCTTCAATGTCACTTCCGCTCCCGGCAGCGGCACCACGGTGTCCGCAAGGATTCCTTTCAAGCACAATAAATAAACCGATCCCATGAAACTGATAAAAACCCTGCTGGCCGATGATCACACAGTCGTTCGGGAAGGGCTGCGAGCCCTGCTGCTCGCCGACGGCGGAATCGATGTCGTCGGCCAGGCGCACAACGGGCGCGAGGCCGTGGAACTTGCCCTGTCGCTTCGCCCCGACGTGGTGGTCATGGACATCGCGATGCCGCTTCTCAACGGGCTGGAGGCCACCCGCCAGATCCTTGCCGCCGCCCCGGGCATCAAGGTGATAATGCTTTCCGCGCACAGCGACGACGCCTACATCGACAGGGTCGTCTCCGTGGGTGCCGTCGGATTCCTCGTCAAGCAGACGTCGGCCCAGATCCTCGCCAAGGCGATCCACGAGGTGATGGCGGGCAATTCGTTCTACAGCCCGCAGATCTCAAAACGGCTGCGCGACCACTACCAGAAACCCGACAGGATCGGGGGGCTCATGATCAAGAAGGCCACCGGGCTCACATCGCGCGAACTCGAGGTCATCCAGTTGGTCGCGGAGGGCCACGCGAACAAGCAGGTGGCCGCCGGGCTCAACATAAGCATAAAGACGGTTGAGAAGCACAGGCAGCATCTCATGGACAAATTGAACATCCATGACACGGCTGGACTGACCCGCTATGCGATAGCGCAGGGAATAATCGAGAGCAGCGTCCAGGTCACCATTGTCTGACCCGTCAACCCGCGAGCGGCATCGAAAAGCCGCCTTTGTCCCTCAGGCGCTGGCGACGCCCGCGTTGCGATAGGAACGCATGGGCTCGAACCAGTCGAAGGGTGAGGCGTCAGGCGCCAATTCGGGATAGGCCTCGGCGAGAAGAGCGCGGAGGCTCTCGCGGGCCCGCCCGATGCGGCTTTTCACGGTCCCGACGCTGATACCCAGCTCCCGGGCTATTTCGCCATAGGATTGGTTCAATCCGTTGCGCAGCGCGAGTATTTCGCGCTGGTGCGGGCCAAGCTTCTCCATGCACACGAGGACAAGCTCGGAAAACTCGCAGGCCGTCGCCTCGCGCGCGGGGCTCGGAGCCTCGCTTGCGACAAGGTCCGCGAAACTGGCCTGATTGTCCTCGCCGAATGCGTAGTCGAGCGAAAGCGTGACATGCCGGCGGCGGCAGAAATAGTACTTGCAGCGGTTGCGGGAGAGGTTGAAGGCGATCCGGTGCAGCCACGTTGCGAGGGAGGAGTCGCCCCTAAAACGCGTCAGGGCCCGATGGGCGCGGATGAACGTGTCCTGGGTAATCTCCTCTGCGTCGGCGTGGTTGCGGAGATGGCGGAGCGCGATTGAGAACATCTTTCCCCGATAGCGCGTGACGATCTCGACAAACGCACTCTCCTCCCCGGCGTTGAAACGGCGCACCAGCTCGGCGTCATGCGCCGCCGCCTGGCCTGAAATGGCGGCACGCGCGGAGGGACCCGCTGCGATGCCTCCTGAATACGAGGCGCCAATCTGTGAAGCTGTTGCTACCATTGCCGTGCCCACTCTACATGCACGGCGACCGGGCGAACATGGGGTGAAACCCGGCCCATTTCAGGTATGCCCTGAACACCCCATGGTGCCTGCGGTGGGTTAGCGGTACTGTACCCCCATGGCGGCAATCCACACCCCGACAAGTCCATTCGCCAAGGGCGAACGCAAGAGGGCCGCGCGCGGCGACCGCAAGGCCGGGCGACTCGCCTCCTGACCCGGGACACCCCGGGGGCAGGCCGAATCTTATCCAACAAGAACAATACATGAAAACACACGCACAAATAGCATTACTGCTCGCCGCGACCCTTCCGGTCGCGCTTTTCGCCTCCACAGCAACAGATCGAAAGATCGAAGATGCCGCAAAGGCCTCCTACAACTATCGCACCGTCCTTGATAACGAAGTATCGGTCAAGGCGACCGACGGTACGGTGACCCTGACCGGAACCGTGCAGGACAAGGACGACCGGGCGCTCGCCGAGGACACCGTGGAGAACCTCCCCGGCGTCGTCAGCGTAGACAACCAGATCGTGGTCAAGTCCGACGTCCCGGAGCACTCAGACGCCTGGATCGCCCTCAAGATCCGCAGCGAGCTCCTCGTGAAGGCGAATGTGAGCGCCACCTCGACGAAGGTCGACGTGAAGGACGGCGTTGTCACCCTGACAGGCACGGTTAAGAATCTCGCCCAGAAGGATCTGACCGAGGCCTACGTGAAGGACATCGACAACGTGAAGGCGGTCAGGAACCAGCTTGTAGTCGAGGTTCCTGGCGCAGGCGACAGCACGATCGGAGAAGACATGGACGACGCCTCAATCACGTCGCAGGTCAAGTACGCGCTGCTGAGCCATCGCTCGACAAGCGCGCTGACCACCAAGGTCATCACCGAGAACGCCGTTGTCAGCATCACTGGTGTTGCGGGCTCAGATGCCGAGAAAGCTCTCGTCACCAAGCTCGCCCAAGACACGCGAGGCGTGAAGTCGGTCGTCAATGACATGACGATAAAGACCTAAGTATAAAACAGGCAGCAGGGCCCACATGGCTCTTTTTCATTCAAGCGGTGCGGCCGGCCATTGCCGGCCGCACCCATTTTAGGCTGGGAGAACCGACATAATTGCGGACGGTCCCAATGAAATGCATAAAACGGAAGGCCCGGACGGCCGGGTCCCGGATCGAAATCAAAGAGGCGCAAGCCTCCTGAAACATAAACCACATGAACAAAGCAGTCTCGCTCGCACTCCTCGTCGCGGGGATCGTCCTCATCGTCTACGGCATCAGCGCCTCCAACTCGGTCGGCTCCGGTTTTTCCCGGATGTTCACCGGCTCCCCCACTGACAAGACCCTATGGCTGCTCATCGGCGGCGGCGCCGCGGCCCTCATCGGCCTGGTCGGGGTAATGCGCGGATCCAGAGAGAACTGAACCCAACATTGCCATGCTGAGCTACGCAGTCACCTTCCTCATCATCGCCATCATCGCGGGCGTCCTCGGGTTCGGCGTCATTGCCGGCACGGCCGCCATGATCGCGAAGGTTCTCTTCGTCCTGTTCCTCATCCTGTTTCTTGCCTCCCTGTTCGGCGGCAAGAGGGCCTAGCGCCCGGGGTCGACGGCCCCCGATACATGATTGGCCGGGGCGGCTAGCCTGACGCCCTCCCATCGCAGCCGACAGGCTACATGGCCGGCCTGAACTCGACCCCGAGTTCATGGATCAGGAAGGCGAAAATGTCCGTCCTCTCGGCGATGGTCTCATCGAGCGAGTTTCCCATGCCGTGTCCGGACGTCTTGCTCGTGCGCAGGAGGATCGGGTTGCCCGACGCACTCGCAGCCTGAAGCCGGGCACAGAATTTCCGTGAATGCCATGGATCGACCCTCGGGTCGTTTGCGCCCGTCGTGAGCAGGATCGACGGATATTTCACGCCGTCCACGACGTGGTGGTAGGGCGAATAGGCATACAGCGCCTTGAACTGCTCCGGGTCGTTGACCGACCCGTATTCCGTCACATTGAAGCGGCCGTTCGTGGTGGTCTCGGCTCGCAGGCTGTCGTAGATGCCGACCCGGCTCACGACTGCGCGGTAATATTCCGGGTGCTCGGTCAGAGCGGCGCCCATCAGCAGCCCCCCGTTGCTCTCGCCAAAGATCGCCAGCTTCGCCGGCGATGTGTATTTGTGCTCGACCAGCCATTCGGCGCATGCGTAGAAGTCGTCGAAGACGTTCTGCTTTCTCTGAAGGTTCCCGGCAAGGTGCCACTCGTCCCCGAATTCACCGCCGCCGCGAAGGATCGCAAGGACGAAGACTCCGCCCTGGTCCAGCCAGATCCGGCGGGACGCCGAGAATTTCGGGGTCATGCTGACCCCATAGCCCCCGTATCCGTACAGGATGGTGGGATTGGCTCCGTCGAGCCTCGCCGATTTCCTCCGGAGAATGTCAAGCGGGACCATCGTCCCGTCCTTGGACCTCGCGTATTCGCGGATCACCTCGGTGTCGGAGTAGTCTACGATGGACGTCTGCAGGAGGGCGGTTTTCCGGCAGGCCCCGCCGGCAGCCGAGAATCGCAGCCATGCCGGCAGCTCAAGGTAGCTGCCGATTTCAATGAGGAGGTCGTCGCCCTCGACGGCCACCATGCCGTCGACCGACGAGATCGGCGGCACGGGCAGGTCCGCGAGCCGCTTGCCTGCGAGATCGAAGACGCGCACGCGGGACGGGCCGCCGAGAAGGTCGTTGACGTACAGGCGGGAAGACGTCGGGCAGAATTCCTCGATCGAGCCCTCGGACTCCTTCACGATCTCGACCGCGTTTCCGAGGGATGGAGACGCGTCCAGCGGGAGGCGGAGAATCTTTCCCTTGGGGGCTCCCGTCCGCGACATGAGGTAGATCGCGTCGTCCCGCCCGAAGGCGTACCGCACGATCTTGTCCGAGAAGCCCGAAACCCCGGCCCAGGGAGATCCTGGCGACGTCGACCGTAGGTAATAGGCCACCTCGCCGCCGTCCCCGTTCCTCACCTCGGCAACCGTCCACTTCCCATCCTCCTTGGTCTCAAGGGCGATCTCGGCGATCTTCGGCAGCCCGTTGCCGAGCTCGTAGGTGTCGCTCTCCGTCTTGGTGCCTATCCGGTGAAACCAGACCTGCTGGTAGAATCCCGCGTCCTCGGGAGCGTGCTCGCTCCCGCGCGGGTAGCGCGTGTACCAGAACCCGAGGCCGTCCGGCGTGAACGCGGCGCTCCCCCCGGCGGTGCCCTTTTGAACCCCCGGGATCACCTCCCCGATCTCCCGCGCGTCCGCCACGTCGTAGACGTGCATGTCCCCGTCCTCGCTTCCGCCCCGGGAGAGGGACACCCCGATCTTGCTGCCGTCGAGGGACACCACGAACCAGTCGATCTCGGTGCCGCCCCAGGCATCGAGCTTGTTGGGATCGACGAGGACGCGTTCGGAACTAACATCATCGGCGGAGGCGAGCGTGACGATCATCCGCTGCTGCAGCTTGGGATCGGTCTTATATGCGAAAAGACGCCCGCCCCGCCTGGCGGTGACGATATAGGACGTCGAGGTGGACCGGATCAGGCGATCGACCCGGGAGCCGATTTCCGCCCGGTGGGGGAGCGTGTCCAGGTAGGCCCGCGTCCGGGCGTTCTGGGCGTCGCTCCATTCCTTCACGGCCGGCGAACCCCCGTCCTCGAGCCAGCGGTAGTCGTCGGTTACCTTCACCCCCTGGTAGTACTCCACAACCGGCTGCTTGGGCGTCGGGGGCACCGGCATTAGGCCGGCCGCCGCCGCATTCCCGGCGATTGCCGTGGCGATGAACAGGATGAGAGCGCGCATCACGCTCTTGTAATCCCCGACACCGCAGCCGCAAGCAGCATCCGGGGGCCAGGGGCCGCCGGCAGCCCGACTCACTCGGACAGCAGTTCGGCCCCCTCGAGCGCAAGAAGGCGCGTCTTCGTGCGAACACCCCCCGGCGCCGAGAAACCGGTCATCTTGTCGCCCGCCGAAACCACGCGGTGGCATGGAACGATGAGCGGCCACGGGTTTGCGGCCAATGCCACGCCAACCGCCCTCGCCGCCTCATTTCCCATCGCCATCAGCCTCGCGATTTCGCCGTAGCTCTTCTTGAACCCGGGCTGGATGGCCTGTGTCTGGACGTAGACGGCCATCTGGAAATCGCTGGCGCATGAGGCGTCGAGCGCCGTGCCCGAAAAATCCTGGGGCTTGCCACCAAGGTGAAGCTGGGCCCGGACGACGACCTCCCGTACCCATTCCGGTGGATCGCCCGGCTGCGTGCGCCCGCGGGCAGCGAGGCTTTTTTCCGTCAGCGCCTCCGTGCTTTCGGGCAATTGGAAGGCCGTCAGTCCCGTCTCGTTCCACGCTACTCCACAGGTCCCAAACTGTGTTGGAAAAAGCGCGTGCGGCATGGCCAGGGCGGTTCGAAGCCTAGATCAGAACGAGACGTCCACGCTGCCGCTTGAAAGGAGCACGGACTGGTCGTGGGTGGCGGTTTTCCACGCGAGTCGTATCGCGTCGATCGCCGCGCGGTTCGCCGGGGTGTCCTCATGCAGGATGACGAGCACCCTTGACCGAAGGCGGCTCGGAACGGCCTGCCCGCTGTCGCGCCACTGCCCATAGGCCTCAAAGACGGTGAGCCCGTCAGGAAAGCGCGGGGTGACCTCCCTGTCCAGAAACGCGCGCCACCGCAGCTCGCCGACGCCGCCGTCGGGAACGTCGACCGGCCCGATGCCGAAATAAAGCTCGCTGCGCAGCCAGCGCGCGGCCCCGGGGCGGGCGGCATCGCCCTGGAGCGCCGGCGTGGCCTGGGGCGGCACGTCGGCGGTGCCCACGCGGGCCATGAGGAAAAACGCGGCGAGCGCGGCGATGAGCAGGATGGATTTGGGCTTCATGGGTAAATCATTCGATGGTTGCGGCCGGTCAGGAGCGGGATTTGCGGGCGGAGATGATCTCGGTGTTCATTCCGGCCCAGTGCAGCCGCCCACGGTAGCGCCCGTGCTCCATCTTGACGCAGCGGTCGAGCACGATGTCCAGGCCGCTCCGCGACGCGAGCTCGGCGGCCTCGAGGCTGACGAGCCTGAGCTGCAGCCACAGCGCCTTGGCTCCGATCGCGACGGCCTGCCGCGCGACGGCGGAGCACTCCGCCACGGGCCGGAAAACGTCCACCAGGTCCACCGGCTCCGGGATGCTCGCGAGGTCCGGATAGGCCTTTTCCCCCACGATCCGGTCCGCCTTGGGGTTAACCGGGAAGATGCGGTATCCCTCCTTCTTGAGATAACTCGCCACAAACCAGCTCGCGCGCTGGGGATCCGTCGACAGTCCGACGATCGCGATCGTCCGCACGTCACGAAGGAGCCGCTGGATCACGATCGGGTCCTGGTAGAGCCTCTGCTGCTCGGGCGTGAGCGCCGAGTTCAGCGTGATAGCGCATGCAACGCTTGGTCCAGGTCCCATAGGAGGTCCTCCACGTTTTCGAGGCCAATCGACAGACGGATGAGCTCGGGGCTTACGCCGCCCTTCGCCAGGTCCTCGTCGGTGAGCTGCTGGTGGGTGGTCGACGCCGGGTGAATCACCAGGCTGCGAACGTCGCCGATGTTGGCTAGGTGCGAGAAGAGATTGAGCCCCTCGATGAACTTCCTCCCGGCCGCCCGCCCGTCCTCCCCGGAGCGGGCCTTGAGGCCGAACGAGAACACCGCGCCAGGCCCCTTCGGCAGGTATTTCGCGGCGAGCGCGTGGTCGGGATGGCTCGGAAGCCCGGCATAGGCGACCCATGCCACGGCCGGATGCTCCTCCAGGTGCCGGGCGACCCGCAGGGCCGACGAAGTCTGCCGCTCCATGCGCAGCGAAAGCGTCTCAAGGCCCTGGATGAGGAGAAAGGCGTTGAACGGCGAGAGGCATGCCCCCGTGTCGCGCATGGTCTCGGCGCGGGCCTTCGTGAGGAAGCCGTAGTGGCCGAACGTGTCGTAGAAGCGCAGGCCGTGGTAGGCCGGCGAGGGGGCTGCTATGCTGGGGAAGCCGCTGAAATCAAACGTGCCGGAGTCGAGCAGGACGCCGCCGATCGCGGTTCCGTGGCCGCCGATGAATTTCGTGGCCGAATGCACCACGAGCGTCGCGCCGTGCTCGATCGGCCGGCAGAGCGCCGGGGTTGCCATCGTGTTGTCCACGATCAGCGGAATCCCGCGCGAGCTGGCGAGGCCGGCAAGGCGCCCGAGGTCCAGAATGGCTCCCCGGGGATTGCCGATGGTCTCCCCGTAGAGCGCCTTGGTCCCGTGGGTTATCGCAGCCTCCCAGTCACCGATCCGGGACGGGTCCACGAAGGTGACGCCGATCGAGAACTTCTTCAGCGTGTGCACGAGCTGCGTGTTTGAGCCGCCGTAGAGCTGCGACGAGGCCACGATCTCGTCGCCGGGCTGAAGAAGCGTGAGAAACGTCACAAGCTGGGCCGCCATGCCGCTGGCGGTCGCGACCGCCCCGGTGGCGCCCTCGAGCGAGGCCATGCGCTCCTCGAACACCGCCGTGGTGGGGTTGCTGATGCGCGTGTAGATGTTGCCGTACTGCTTCAGCTCAAAGAGCTGCGCGGCCTGCTCCGCGTCGTCGAAGACGAACGAGGTGGTCTGGTAGATGGGCACGGCGCGGGCGCCGGTCACGGCGTCCGGGATGTGACCGGCATGGACCATCCGCGTCTCGAAGCCGAAGCGGTGAGGGTCGGGGGTGTTGCTCACGTTCCCAAAGCGAATAATCTTCCGCCGACAAAGCAAAGTTATAGCGGAGCCCGGACGCGCGCTTTCTGCTTCCTGGGAGGGCCGCGCCGTGTAGCGTGGCCCCGAATGGCCAAGGACGAAATCGAGGCGGTCTACCGGGTGCGCACCGAGCCGTCGGGGCTCGGCGAGCGGGTCGAGGCGCTGCTGCTGGAGCAGACCGTCGAGCTGCGGCGCGCGGCGATCCGCTCGCCCGACGTGCTCGAGCATTTCGTCGGCCGGGTGATCGCGACCGAGGAGGTGGGGACCGGCGATTTCCGGGTGCGCCTCGCCCAGCCAGCGGAGGCGGCCGCCAACGATCCGGCCCAGCTCCTCAATGTCCTCTTCGGCAACTGCTCGCTCCAGCCCGATGTCGAGCTGGAGGACGTTCGCCTTCCCCAGGCGCTGGCGCGAACGCTCGGCGGACCCCGCTTCGGCGCCGCCGGGTTGCGCCGGCTCACCGGCGTCCGGGGACGCGCCCTCACCGCCTCGGTCCTCAAGCCGATGGGGCTTACCGTCGACGGGGCGGCGGCGCTCTGCCGCACCCTGGCGCTTGCGGGCCTCGACGTGATCAAGGACGACCACGGCCTGGCGGACCACCCGAACTGCCGGTTCGTCGAACGCGCGCGGGCCTGCCTCGCCGCAACCGCGGACGCGGCGGGGACGACCGGGCGCCGGGCCACCTATGTGCCCAACCTCATCGGCTCGCCCGCGACCGTGCTTCGCCAGGCCCGGGAGGCGAAGGAGCTGGGCGTCGGGGCCGTGATGGTCTCGCCCATGCTCCTTGGTCTGCCCTTCCTCAACGAGCTCGCGCGAGGCCTGGGGCTGCCGGTCCTCGCCCACCCGGCCTTCGGCGGCGCGCAGCGGATCGCGCCGGTGGCGTTGCTCGGGAAACTGTTCCCGCTCTTCGGCGCGGACGCCGTGATCTACCCGAACGCCGGAGGCCGATTCAGCTACGGCCCCGAGGTGTGCTTGGGCATCGCCCGGGCGCTTCGCGCGCCGGATTCGGCCACCGCGCCCGCGCTGCCGGTGCCCGCGGGCGGCATCAGGATCGAGAATGTCGCGGAAGCCCTCGAGGCGTACGGCGCCGACACGATGCTCCTTCTCGGCGGGAGCCTCCTTGAGGCGCCCAATGCGGGGACGCTGCTCCTGCGGGGTCGCCAATTCGTGGAGGCCGTGCATGCTTTCCCCTACCCTTCGTGAGCCAGAAAACCCACATCGCACAAACCGAGCCGTTCCGATGGGAGGACGTGCCGGTCCTCGCATACAAGGAGGACGGCGGCACGCACTTCAGGAGCATCACCCGCCAGGTGCTTTTCGACGACGGGGATGCCGCCGGCAGCCAGTTGCGCTACTTTGAGATCGCGCCCGGCGGCCACTCGACGCTCGAGCGCCACGACCACATTCACTCGGTCATGGTGCTGCGCGGCTGCGGACAGGCGCTGGTGGGCCGGGAAATCCACGCGCTGCAGGCCAATGACCTGGTCCGCGTGCCGCCGCAGACGTGGCACCAGTTTCGCGCGACGGCCGGCGAGCCCCTGGGTTTTCTCTGCGTCGTGCGGACCGAGCGAGACAAACCGCGGCTTCCAACCGTCGCCGAGCTCGCCGAGCTGAGGGCAGACGGGAGGATAGGCCCGTTTGTGCGGGCCTGACCCACCGGAGAATTCCCGCGCCCCGGGCGCGGCTCGCGCGCATCCCGGCGGCCGGGCCCACCCCAAATTCCCCCGGTTGCCTTTCGCGCGGCCCCCAGTTTGCTCGAATTCCGTGAGCTTGCCCGATTCCGTCAAACCAGCCACCGCCGCGGCGCAGGCGCTCGGCTTCCGCGACCCGGTGACAGGCGCCTTTGTGCCGCCCATCCAGCCTGCCACGACCTACGAGCGCGGCCCGGACAACCAGCTCCTGTCCGGCCGGCTTTACTCCCGCCCCGACAACCCGAACTACGACCAGGTCGAGGCGCTCCTCACGCGGCTGGAGGGCGGGGCTGCGACGGCGGCGTTCAGCTCCGGCATGGCCGCGGCCACGGCGGTGTTTCTCTCCCTTCGCCCGGGCGACCATGTCCTCGTGCCCAAGGTGATCTACTGGGCCCTCCGCGGCTGGCTGGTCGGATGGGCGGCGGACTGGGGGCTTCGCATCGAGTCCGTGGACATGACGGATCCGGCCCGCGTCGCAGCCGCCGCGCGTCCCGGGGAGACCAGGCTCATCTGGATCGAGACGCCGGCCAATCCGACGCTCGTCGTCACCGACATCGCCGCGCTGGCCGACGTCGCCCACCGCGCAGGCGCGTCGCTGGCCGTCGATTCAACATTCGCCACGCCCGTCCACACCCAGCCCATAGCCCTCGGCGCGGACCTCGTGATGCATTCCGCGACGAAGTATCTGAACGGCCATTCCGACGTCATCGCCGGCACGGTCACGGCGGCCGCGGCGAACGACTCCTGGCAGCGGATAAAGACGGTTCGAACGCAGGCCGGGGCGGTCCTTGGCCCATTCGAGGCATGGCTGCTCCTGCGCGGCATGCGCACGCTGTATGCCAGGGTCGAGACGCAGAGCCGCAGCGCGCAGCGGATTGCGGAGCGCTTTTCCGGCCACGCGGGGATCGAGGCGGTCCTCTACCCCGGCCTGGCGACATTTCCCGGCCATGAGATCGCGGCGCGGCAGATGCGCGGCGGATTCGGCGGCATGCTCTCGCTCCGCGTGAGGGGAGGCGCGCCAGGCGCGCTCGCCTTCATCGGCCGGCTCCAGGTCTGGAAGCGGGCCACGTCGCTCGGCGGCGTGGAGAGTCTCATCGAGCACAGGGCCAGCGTCGAGGGCCCGCAGAGCTCCACGCCCGCCGACCTGCTGCGCATGTCGGTTGGACTCGAGGACACGGGCGACCTCATCCTCGACCTCGAGCAGGCGCTCAGGTGAGCGTGCCGGGCGCCCCCGGCGCCGCCCCTCCGCGCTTCCCCGTCGCGGCCGTCACCAGCCGGTCACCTCGCGGATCGGGCCGAGGAGGTCGAGGGCGATCTGTTCGTGCTGGAAGGCCACGAGGTGGCCGTTGGTCGGCGTTCCCGGGAAGAATCCCGTCCTCACCACGCGGATCCGGCTGTCTCCCGCCTTGTGCCGGCGTTCCACAACCTCCTGCATCGTCCGCATCAACTGGTCCCGCGCGATCCTGGGTCTCCCGTCGGAGCCGTCGGACTGGAATCCGCTCTCGGTCAGGAGGATGAAGGCGCCCGGGTAGGCCGAGCGCACCTGGCCGACGAACGCCGCATAGGCATCGGTGAACTTCGCCTCGTCCTGCGGACCCGCGTCAAAGTCCGTCCCGTCGTTGATCACGATCACGTCGGGCTTGTAGCGGGAGGGCGCCCAGTCGGAGCCGGGCCTGTCCGGTAGCGTGAGGGGAAAGAAGACGGGCAGGATGTTCACATCCGTCTTGCCCGACCAGTCGCGCGTGATGCCCCTGCCGCCGTAGCTGACCAGGTGCACCTGGGCCCCGAGCCAGCGGGCAAGGAGCATCCCGTAGGAACGCGCGGCGTTCGTCGAGCGGGGCGTGGAGTCGTTCTCCTGCGGAAAGCGCTCGTTGTACTCGCCGCAGGTGAGGGAGTCCCCGATGAACATCAGCCTGCGGTCCGGCCATGCGGGCGGAGGCAGAAGCTCGCATCCCGCGGGCAGTAGCAGTCCGTCGAAGGACGCGGTGCCCATCCATGACTCGGTCCGCCGCACCAGCTCGACCAGCCAGCCGCCGGGAGGGGCGATCCCGGTCGGCAGGGGGATCTCGTTCGCGCCCTGGTTCAGCTTGATGACCACCGGATCCCATCCGTTGCACGAGAGGTTGAAGAAGCAATTCGGCGAGTCGCCGGTCAGCCTCATGATCGGCGCCGGACCCCTGTAGACAAAGCGAATCGTGATGCCGGGATACCCCATTTCCGCCTTCTGCGCGGAGAGCTCGACGCGCCCCATGTAGGCGATGCGCGCGTCGTTGGCCGGGACCGCCGTCGGCGCCGCGGCGCGGACGGGAAGGGCGCCGATGAGGAGAAGGCACAGGTATCGGCGCATCGGCCGGCTTGGGTGTGGCGTCCTCAAACGATCCTCATCGTCAGCAGGCGTGATCATGGTCGCGGGTCCAAACAATCGGCCGCGCGCAGTCGAAGCGAGCGATTTGTGGCCGCCTTGCGCCGGTGCGCGGGCCATCGGTCCCATTCCTGAGCTCTTGCCTATGAAAGCCCAATACGCTTGCCTTTGACGGCCGGGGCACGGGCCCCGCTTCTGCCTCTTCCCGCACCGAAGCCATTCCCTGAAAACGCGACCCCTTCCCAACGTGCCCTCCAGGATGGGCCCAGCAAATCCCGATCCGTCCCAGCGCGGCCCGATCTTGGCGCCTGCATGGCCGAGGGCCGCCGCGGGCGGCATGCGATGAGCTGCGGCTCGATCCAGAGATTCAGGTCCGTAATCGAAAGCGCCGGCGGCGGGGGCGCGTTTGTCTCCGTTCCCTTCGACGTTGAGCTGGTCTTCGGGAAGAAGCGCGTTCCCGTCCAGGTGACAATCGACGCCGAGCCATATCGGGGCTCATTGGTGCGGATGGGCGGAACCTGCCACATCCTGCCGGTGCTCAAGCACATCCGGGAGACGATAGGGAAAGGCCCCGGCGACGCCGTGGACGTGGTGGTCGAGGAGGACCTGGAGCCGCGGGTCGTCGAGGTCCCGGGGGACCTGGCGAAGGCGCTGAGGGGCCAGCCGAAGGCGCTCCTGTTTTTTCGCGGGCTCTCCTACACCAGCCAGAAGGAATACGCGCGGTGGATCGAGTCGGCAAAGCGCGAAGAGACGCGCGCAGGCCGGGTCGCAAGGGCGATCAGGGCTCTAAGGCAGGGCAAACGGGCGCCCTGAGCGCCGGCAGGATGGGCCGCCTCAGTTTGGGATCGAAACGACCGGCGGCACCACGAGGCCGGGCGTGTCGTCCGTGGTCGGCGGAAGCCCGTACATCGCCTCGAGCAGCCGGCGGTAGGTGGTCGCATGGTGTTGAATGAACACGTCGTCGGCGTCGAGCGGGTTGCCAAAGTACTTCGACCCGTTGTGGAGGCCGACGAGCGGGATCACATTGCCGGCCGACGCGTAGTTCTGAGACACGGACGGCGCGGGCCTCACATCGGGCTCGGCCGGCAGCTCATTGGCGAGATAGAGGCTGTCGTCGCTTTTTTTCTGAAGCACGGCGATCTTCCCCGCCGTCGTCCTTTCCGAGAAGCTGCCCAGGGCCTTGCTGATCTTGTTCGCTGCGTTGTTGATCATGCGGATGAACTCCCAGCCGGGATTCTTCACGCGTGGGACATCCTCGAACGCCCCGAAGAGAAAGCCGTGTGTCGGCGGAAGCATCGAGACCGGGTCGATCGTGTTGTTGAAGGTGAAGGACGAAGCCCCGGCGCCGGTGATGCCGGCGAAATCCTGCGAGAACTGCGTGTTTCCTGGCTTGGGCTGCGCGAACACGTAGGACCTCAGATTCAGCTTCTTTTCGGCGATCCCGAAGCGCCCCTCCTGCGCGGCATAGAAGAAGAACGCGTGCGCGAGCGTCGCCAGGGCGGCGCCCTGGCTGTGGCCCGTGATGATGAGCGTCGAGCCGTTGGGGACCTCGTCGCGCATCCGGGCGAGGACGCCGAAGTCCTTGTCAAAAAGCTGGCCGAACACGGCGTAGGCGAAGCCCTCGTGGACCTCCGCGCGCGGCTCCGTGGCGAAGGTGACGTTCAGGAACCGGCCCACCGGCAGCTCGAGCCCATGCCTGCTCGCCGCCGTCGTCACCAAGGCGTCCTCCACGACGCTGGGACGGAATGACAAAACCGTGCCGCGGAACGCAAGCGCGTAGACCTGTTCGCCGCTCTTCGCGGCGTTCGCGTTTCTCCAGAGCGTCCAGGCGCTCCCGAATGGCGGGAAGCCGTTGAGCGAGGGGTTGACCCTGTCGGCGCCCGTCAGGTGGATGGCATCGGCATAGCGCACCCGGCTGTCATCGACCAGCTCCCAGGCGGAAAAGCGGTCCGCGCGCATCTTGTAGATGTTTCGCGCGTTCGGGTTCGCCCGGTCGTCCTGGTTGTCGAGGTCGATGCAGAACTCGACCATGGCCAGCGCCTCGTCCTTGTTGAATTGGCTTACCGTGGGAAGTGGTGTCATGGGATTTGTGTCGGGATAGATGATGGGAACGTCCGCGCAGCCGGCTAGGACCAGGCCGGCCAGGAGAAGAAGGTAAAGCGGCGCGCCGCCGGCGGGTGCGTGGCCATCACCCGAGCGATCCTTCGCCGCGGTAGCCGTCGTTGCATGCATAGCTTCCAAGAGGAGTCCTGCCCCACTGCCGGGGCTCACTCAAGCTGTTTCCTCAGCTCGGCGAGCTGCCCCCTGAGGTCCGCGAGTTCCGCGCGCAGGGCGGCAGCCTCCGCCTCGAGCCTTGCCAGCCGCTCGTTCTCAGCGCGCACGGCAATGACAGCGGGCTCAGGAGTCCGCCCGGCCTCGGGCGCCGGGATCGACACGGTTCCGGCAAGAAGGTGCGCGTAGCGCTGCTCCTTGAAGCCCGGCTGCCGGGGAAGCTTGAGGACCAGGGGCTCCGGCGACCTTGCGATCAGCGACGCGAGCTCGGCCGCGGCCTCCTCAAGGCCGGGAAACTCATGCATCCGGGCCGCCCGCCCGCGGATTTCGCCGAGGGTCTGAGGGCCCCGGAGCATGAGCACGCACATGACGGCCGTCCCGGGCCGGGCGAGCTCGAAGGTCTCGGCGAAGCGGTGCCCGTACTTGGACACCCGGCTGTCCGCTCCCTCGAACATGAAGGCCAGCTTCTTCTCACGCAGCGAATCGAGCCCGCGCACCACGTCCTGGTCCGACAGCGACATCACCGGATCCCGGTTTGAGCTCTGGTTGCAGGCGTTGGTCAGCGCATTCAGCGTCAGCGGGTAGTAATCCGGCGTCGTGATGTCCTTCTCGATCAGCGATCCGAGGACCCGCACCTCGGCGGGATTGAGCGGACTCATCGTTGAGGGGCCGCGGCCGCCGGTTTGACCCGTCACGGCACCGAGGCGAGGGGTGCCGGGGGAAGGGACTGCAGCAGGAGCGTCGCGGGTTCGAGTCCCTCGGAACGCGCCGTCAGCTTGAGGGTGCCGGCCTGCGTGGAAGACTGCACGATGACCTGGGCAAGCCCGTTGAACACGCTGCGCCGCCAGTGGACCGCTGGCGGATCCCCCTGCAGGCGCAGCTCCGCGCCCTTGCTCAGCCCCGAGTGCTCGGGGCCATAGTTGGCGGTCGCCACGGCCACGACGTTTTCGCCCGGATGGAGCAGCGCCTTTACATCGAAGATCGAGGGCGTGCGGGGGTCGGCCGCGTCCCCGACCATCTGCCCGTTGACGTAGACGGATATGCCGCCGGAGATCCGTCCAAACCAGAGCTCGATGACCGGCGCCTCGAGGTCGTTCTCGGCGACGGTGAAGCGGGCGCGGAAAATGGCCCGCTCCCTCAGACCGAGCGGGCCGCTCTCCGCACGCACGTCGGTCGTGTCCCAGGCCGAGTCGTCAAACTGGGCCCCCTCCTCCGGGAGATTGTGCGGGTACGGGTCGGCGATCTTCTTCCAGCGCCATCCATCCACCGGGAGGCTCCGGGTTGGGGCCACTGCCACGAAGGTGTCGGGTTCGTGGCTGCTGGGGTCCCCATTGCCCACCCCCAGGATCCGCCCGGGGCCCTCGAGCTCGAATGAAACCTCGTTCCCCGCCACGGGCACCACCCGCCCCTGCGCGTCGGCGATTGCGACCGTGACGACCGCGACGTCCTCACCGCTGGCTCCGATCGCGATGCGATCGGGCTTGAGCTGGACGACCGCTGGCGCACCGGTGGTCTCGACCTTCGTCTCGGCGACCACGCTCCCTCCCTTGAACCCGCGCGCGGACAGGACGCCCGGTGCGTACGGAACCTTCCACTTGAGCACGGATTGAGGCTTCATCTCCTGGCGCCCCAGGCTCGCGCCGTTCAGGTACAGCTCGACTTCGTCGCAGTTGCTGAGGGCGCGCACGTCGATCTCCTGGCCCTCCCTCCCCGGCCAGTTCCAGTGCGGCATGAGGTGCAGCACGGGCCGGTCGGTCCACCACGCCTGGTAGTACCAGAAGTTGTCCTTCGGGAAGCCGCAGGTATCCATGATCCCGAAATGCGAGTTGATGCACGGCCATCCGTAGGGTGTCGGCTCGCCCCGATAGTCGAAGCCGGTCCACACGAAGCCGCCGGAGAGCCACGGGCGCGTGGCGAAGAAACCCACCCAGGTCTCCGCCGTCTGGGCCCATTCGGGGGCATTGTCGTCGTAGGCGCTGACATAGCCCCGGACCGGGTCGTTCGCGTATATTCCGCGCGTGCCGACCGTGCTGCCCTGCTCGCTGCCGACGTTCGGCTGGAGCGGATGCGCCTTGTGGTAGTCGTCCATGGCCGGGCCGACATGGTAGCTCCAGCCGCGCACCTCGATCGCACTGTCGATCCCGGCGAACTCGTTGCCAAGGTCCGCGTTGAATGTCACCGGCCGCGTGGGGTCGAGCCGCTTGGCCAGGTCCTGCATCGTGCCGACGGTGCGGCCGCCCGCCGCGGTCTTCTCGGTCTGAAATTCCTCGTTGCCCATGGACCAGATCGCCACGCTGGGATGGTTGCGGTCGCGCCGGATCTGGCGCTCCAGCCGGTCCATGTGCTGGGCGTCGCCGCCGATAAGCCGGTTCTCGTCCATGACCAGCATGCCGAGCCGGTCGCACGCGTCGAGCAGCTCGGGCGTCGGCGGGTTGTGTGCGGTGCGGTATGCGTTGCAGCCCATCTCCTTCAACCGCGCGATGCGAAAGTACTGGAGTCCGTCCGGGAGCGCCGAGCCCACGCCCGCGTGGTCCTGGTGGTTGGACGTGCCCTTGAGCACATAGGGCTTTCCGTTGAGCATGAATCCCTTGTCCGCGTCGAAACCGACCGTGCGGATTCCAAACTCGGTCTCGACGCGGTCGACGATCCGGCCCCCGCTGGCGACGATCGTCACGAGCTTGTAGAGTTTCGGCGTTTCCGGCGACCAGAGCTGGGGCGCCCGCATCTCCGCAGTCTGCTCAATGTCGAGCGCCTCCCAGGCCCCAACGCGGGCGGACCTGGCCGCGGTCGCAAACGCCAGGCCGCCCGGCCCGGAGATTTCCCAGGTGACCGTCGCGTCGGCTGGCGCCCCCTGCGAATTCAGGAGCCGCGCCTCGAGATGAAGCACGTCGGTCCCGACAGGGACATTGTCCTTGAACCGGCTGGAAACGAACACCCCGTCGGGCGCGACGGCCAGCGGGGCCGTCTTCACCAGCCAGACATGCCGGTAGATGCCGGCGCCCTCGTAGAACCAGCCCTCGGGCTGCGAGGCGTCGACCCTGACCGCGACGATGTTCGCGCCTCCGCAATTGGCGACGTCCGTGATGTCGCAGCGAAATCCGCTGTAGCCGCTCTCGTTGTGGCCGGCGAACCAACCGTTCACGAACACCGTGCAGTCGCGGTACACACCGTCGAACTCCAGCCAGATCCGCTTGCCCGCGTCCGATCCCGGAAGGTCGAACGACCGCCGGTACCACGACGTGCTGTTCTGCGGGAAAGCCTCCCCCACCGGCCTGAAGCCGTGCGAGCCGTCGGCCGCCGGATCAAAGGGCAGCTCGATCGCCCAGTCGTGCGGCAGGTTCACCCGGCGCCAGCTCGCGACGCTCTGCGACACGCTCGCCGGCCCCATGCCCGTCCCCGACTTCGCCAGGCTTTGTCCCGTGCCCCAATCGTTGCCAAGGTGGAAGCTCCAGTCGGAATCCATGAGAAGCCGCTCCCGGCTGATGGGCTCGGCCGCCGCGGCGGGAAGCGCGGCCGCGCCCACGGACAGTGAAATGAAAAGCGCGAGGCATCGCCTATTGCCTGATGTCATAGAATGGGGTTCCCGGGACGATGATGCCTGACAGGCGAGTCGCCCCTGTCAAGGCCGCCACTGCGCGCCGGCGCGCCCTTGCCGCGGCTACCTTGCGCTGAAGCGGTAGATCGTGGTGGAGCGGTAGGTGTCGCCCGCCTTGAGGACGTACGACGGGAAGTTGGCGTGGTTCACCGAGTCGGGAAAATGCTGGGTCTCCAGCGCCAGCGCCCAGTATTGCCGGTACACGGCCCCCTTCTTCCCGGTGATCGTCCCGTCGAGGAAATTGCCGCTGTAGAACTGCACGCCCGGCTCCGTGCTCGAGACGTCCATCTCGCGGCCCGACTTCGGGTCATAGAGGGCGGCAACCGGCGAGAGCTTCCCTGCTTGGCCGTTGACCACATAGTTGTGGTCGTAGCCCACCGGGTGGCCGCCAACCTCCCTGATATGCGCCCCGATCGGCGTCGGGCGCCGGAAATCCATCGGCGTGCCGGCGACCGGGGCGAGCTCGCCGGTGGGGATCAGGGTCGCGTCGACGGGCGTGAACCGATCCGCGAAGAGGGTCAGCTCGTCGCCAAGGATGTCGCCGTTCTCGGCCCCTCCCAGGTTGAAATAGCTGTGGTTGGTCACGTTGACGGGGGTGTCGCGGTCGGTCGTCACCGTGTAGTCGAGCCGGAGTTCACCGGCGTCGGTGAGGGTGTAGAGGACGCTGACGCGGCAATTGCCCGGGTAGCCCTCCTCCCCGTCCTTGCTCAGGTAGCTGAACAACACCGCCGGCCCGGCGTGGGACGTCGCGACCCTCGCGTCCCAGACCACCTTGTCGAACCCCTTAGTCCCGCCGTGCAGGTGGTTCGGGCCGTCGTTGGTGGCGAGCTGGTAGGCCTTGCCGTCCAGGGTGAATCGGCCCTTCGCGATCCGGTTTCCCACGCGGCCGACGGTGGCCCCGAAGTACGGCTCCTTTCCGAGGTAGCCGTCGATGCCGTCGAACCCGAGCACGACGTCATCCAGCTTCCCGTTCCGATCGGGCGCGTCCAATTCAGTGAGCGTCGCGCCATAGGTCATCACCTTGGCCACCATGCCGCTCGAATTCGTGAGGATGTAGAGGTCCACGTCCCGATCCCCAGCTTTCCCGAAAGGTTGCTTTTCCACGGAGGGGCCGCCGGCCGCGCCGGCCGCGAAGGCGCAGGCCCCGCAGGCGAGGATGAAAGTGAGGAGCCGGGTCGTGATTCGTGCGTTCATGGGGTTTGGATTCCAGGGTGCCGGGCGGCGCTCGCCCGGCTCCGTTAGCCGGAGAAGTAGATGTACGCGCCCAGGATGCAGGCCAGGATGAAGGCTGAGAAGAAGACGTCCCTTTTCTCCCAGCTTGAGCGGGTGAGCGCGCGGTCGGCGTCCGATGCCGTCGCGAACGTCAGCCCCCTGATCCGCGGATAGTCCGGCACCGCGGTCATGTAGCTGATGGCGACCATGACGATGGCGGAGATGACCGTGATGAGCACGCTGAAATACTGGAAATTGATGTTGTTCACGATCCACAGGAACGAGCCCTGGGGGTAGCCCTGCTCGAAGCCCGCGAGCTTCATGGTCACCGGCGTGTCGACCAGCATCCGGAAGACCCCGATCACGAAGCCCACCACCATCGCCCAAAGGCACCCCTGGGCGTTCAGGCGCTTCCAGAACACACCGAAGAAGAACACGACGAAGATCGGCGGGGCGAGGTAGCCCTGGACCGCCTGCAGGTAGCCGTAGAGCCCGTGCGCCCCCTGGATGACGGGGATCCAGGCGAGCGCGATGAGGACCATGACCGCCGTCGCGATGCGGCCCATCCGCACGAGCTCGTGCTGCGAGGCCAGCGGCCGCACCTTCTGGTAGAGGTCCACGGTGAACAGGGTCGAGGAGGCGTTGAACACGCCCGCGAGCGAGCCCATGAGGGCCGAAAGGAGCCCGGCGACCACGATTCCCCGCAGCCCGGGCGGCAGGAGGAACTTCACCATGAGGGGAAAGGCCGCCTGGGCCTCGGCCGGCACGGGCTTTCCGTCGGCGCCCACCATCCCGGACAGCTCGGGGATCTTCCCGCTCTTGGCGAGCGCGAAGCAGATGAGGCCGGGGATGATGAAGAGGTACACCGGGAAGAGCTTGAGGAAGGCGGCGAAGATGCTTCCCCGGCGGGCCGTCCTCTGGTCGGGCGCGCCGAGCGCGCGCTGGACGATGTACTGGTCCGTGCACCAGTACCAGAGCCCGATGATTGGGGCGCAGATCAGCATGCCGGGCCACGGATAGTTGCCATTGAAGTACCACGCCTGCCTCACGACCGCCCCGGAGGCGTTCGTCTCGAGGACGGGCGACCACGTCGACTGCACCCCCGCGGGCGTGATGGGGCGCCAGAGGTTGAGCATCTCGGAGCCGCAGTAGTGCCGCAGCTCGGACCAGCCGCCGAGCCGGTGCAGCCCGTAGAACGTCAGGAGCGCCGAGCCGCCGATGAGGACCGTCACCTGCACGGCGTCGTTGTAGACGACGGCCCGCATGCCGCCCACCATCGTGTAGAGGCCCGTGAGGATGATGACCGCCACCGATCCGATCCAAAAGGCGTTTATCGAGGCGCCCCCGATGCTGATGTGCATCTCGGGAAGCAGCGTGGCGAAGACGACGCCCCCCGCGAAGATCCCGACCGCTATCTTGGAGACGATGAACGTGATGAGCGAGACGATCGAGAGGACGTAGCGCGACGGCGCGCTGAAGCGCCGCTCGAGGAACTCGGGCATCGTGAACACGAGCGCGCGCGAGTAGAACGGGACGAACACCCATGCTAGGACCAGCAGGCACCAGGCATGGAGCTCGTAGTGGGCCAGGGCCACGCCGTCCGTGGCGCCGGACCCGGCCAGGCCCACGATGTGCTCGGAGCCGATGTTGGAGGCGAAAATCGACGCCCCGATGATCCACCAGCCGAGGTTGCGCCCCGCCAGGAAATAGTCGGTCGCCGTGTCCTTGCTTTTCCGGACGACCCAGGAGGCGACGCCGATGAGAATGCTGAAGTAGATCGCGATCGCGAGCCAGTCTATGCCTGTGAGGGTTGAAGCGGACGTCGAGGCCATGGCGAGCGGGGTTAACGAGCTCAGGGTGCGGGGGGTAACGGGCGGAAGCTAAAAAGCCGTGCCTTCCGCGGCGACCTTCGGTTCACTTGACCGTCCAGTCAATACAGGATCGTGTCGACATGCCCCGCCGATAAATCAGGAACCGCGCTCCCCAAGAAACATGGCGTTCACCCTAGGAATCGATTTTGGAACCAACTCGGCGCGGGCGCTCGTCGTGCGCTGTGCCGACGGCGCGGAGCTGGGCAGCTGCGTGGCGGAGTATAGGAGCGGGCGCCAGGGAGTCCTACTCGACCCGGGTGACGCCCATCTCGCGCGCCAGCACCCGGGAGACTACCTGATCGCCCTCGGGGAAAGCGTCCGGGGCGCGCTCGCCGCCGCGACGCGCACGCGCGGATTCTCGGCGGGGAGCGTGGCGGGCATCGGGGTCGACACCACCGGGTCGAGCCCGATGCCGGTCGACCGCCGCAACCGCCCGCTTGCCCTCCACCGGAAATGGCGGCGCGACCTCGCGGCCCAGTGCTGGCTCTGGAAGGACCACACCAGCTGGCGCGAGGCGGCCCGCATCACCGAGGTGGCGGCGCGGATGCGCCCCGAGTACATCGCGAAGTGCGGGAACCGGTACTCGTCGGAGTGGTTCTGGTCGAAGATCTGGCACTGCCTGTCGGTGGCCCCCGGGGTCTTCACCGCGGCGCATTCATGGGTGGAGCTCGCGGACTGGATCCCGTCCACGCTGGCCGGGGTCGACGACCCGCTGGCCGTCGTGCGCGGGATATGCGCCGCGGGCCACAAGGCCCTCTACAGCGACGAATGGGGCGGCCTGCCGGACAGGAGGTTCCTCTCGGCGCTCGACCCAAGGCTGGGGCGGCTGCGGGACCGCCTCTACAAGCGGGCGTTCGACGCCTCGACACCCGCCGGCGCCCTCTGCCCCGAGTGGTCTCGGCGGCTCGGCCTGCCCGCCGGCATCCCCATCGCGATCGGGGAATTCGACGTCCACTACGGGTCGATCGGATGCGGCATCCGCGAGGGGACGCTGGTGAAGGTGATCGGCACCTCCACCTGCGACTGCGCGCTGGTCTCCTCCCGCGGGAAAGTCCCCAACATCCCGGGGATATGCGGAATCGTGCCGGGCTCCATCGTGCCCGGCTGCCACGCGATCGAGGCGGGCCAGTCGGCGGTCGGCGACATCTTCAACTGGTGGATCGACACGGTCTGCGGAGGCGACAGGGAGATGCACGCCCGCCTGACCAGGGAGGCGGGCCGCCAGGAACCCGGCCACAGCGGCCTCCTCGCGCTCGACTGGCAGAACGGCAACCGGACCATCCTGGTGGACCCCCGCCTGACCGGGCTGCTGGTCGGCTGCACCCTGCAGACGACGCGGGCCGAGATCTACCGCGCGCTCATCGAGGCGACGGCGTTCGGCGCCCGGATGATCATCGAGCGGATCCGCGAGTACGGCGTGCCGATCCGCAGGATCGTCTGCGCCGGCGGCATCTCGGAGAAGAACCCGCTGCTGATGCAGATCTATGCCGACGTGACCGGCTGCACGATGCATGTCGCGGGGTCGAACCAGGCGTGCGCCCTGGGCGCGGCCATCGGCGCCGCGGTGCTGGCGGGCGCCCACCGAGATTTTCCGGCGGCCGAGAAGGCGATGACGCGGCTCAAAAAGGAAGCCTACCGGCCGGATCCCCGCCGCCGCCGGGTCTACAACCGGCTCTATGCGCAGTACCGCGTCCTTCATGATGGGTTCGGCGGCGTCCGAAGGAGGGCCGACCTCTCCGGCGTGATGAAGGAACTCCTGGCGATCCAGGCCGGCGCCCGCGCCGCATGACGCCTCTTTCCACATGAAACCCCTTTCGAAATCCGGCATCTGGCTCGTCACCGGCTCCCAGCACCTCTACGGGCCCGGGCCGCTCAGGCAGGTCGCGGCCAACTCGCAGAAGATCGCCCGCGCGCTCAGCGCCTCGCCCGCCGTCCCGCTACCCGTGGCGTTCAAGTCGGTCCTCACGACGGACGAGGAGATCCGAAGGGTCTGCCTCGAGGCGAACCAGGCGCCGGAATGCGCCGGGCTCATCCTCTGGATGCACACGTTCTCGCCCGCGAAGATGTGGATCGGCGGCCTTTCCCTCCTGCGCAAGCCGTTTGCCCACCTGCACACGCAGTTCAATCGCGACCTGCCCTGGGGGGAGATCGACATGGACTTCATGAACCTCAACCAGGCGGCGCATGGCGACCGCGAGGCGGGCTTCCTCCATGCGCGGATGCGCCTTCCGAGGAAGATCGTCGTCGGGCACTGGGAGGACCCGGAGGTCCTCGACAGGCTGGGCGCCTGGATGCGGGTCGCGCGGGCATGGCAGGACCTCCAGGGCGCGAGGTTCGCCCGCTTCGGCGACAACATGCGCCGGGTCGCGGTCACCGAGGGCGACAAGCTCGCCGCGGAGGCGCGCTTTGGCTACGCGGTCGACGGCTACGGGGTCGGCGAACTCGCGGCCGAGGTCAAGGGGGCGACGGAGGCCGGCGTGACCCGGCTGTGCGCCGAGTACGCCGACCGCTACACGGTGGCCCGGGAGCTGCGCCGCGGCGGGGCGCGCCACGGGTCGCTGCGCGATGCCGCGCGGATCGAGCTCGGGCTGCGCGCGTTCCTGGAAAGGGGCGGCTTCAGGGGCTTCACGACCACCTTCGAGGACCTGCACGGCCTGCGCCAGCTGCCGGGCCTCGCCGTCCAGCGGCTCATGGCCGAAGGCTACGGCTTCGGCGCGGAGGGCGACTGGAAGACCTGCGCCCTCCTGCGCATGATGAAGGTCATCGGGGCCGGGCTCCCCGGAGGCACGTCCTTCATGGAGGACTACACGTACCACCTGCACCCTTCCGGCAGCCTCGTCCTCGGGGCGCACATGCTCGAGATCTGCGAGTCGATCGCCGCGGGCAGGCCCTCGCTGGAGATTCACCCGCTCGGCATCGGCGGCAGGGACGATCCCGTGCGGCTCGTGTTCAACGCCCCGGCGGGCCCGGCGCTGAACGCATCGCTGATCGACCTGGGCGGCCGCTTCAGGCTCATCGTGAACGAGGTCGACGTCGTCAAGCCGCCGCGGCCGCTCCCCAGGCTCCCGGTCGCGCGGGCGGTCTGGCGATGCCGGCCGGATTTCAAGACCGCCTGCGGGGCTTGGATCCGCGCCGGCGGCGCCCACCACACGGCCTTCAGCTACGCCGTGACCGCCGAGCACCTGCGCGACTTCGCGGAGATCGCGGGGATCGAGCTTGTGCTCATCGACCGGGACACCCGCCTGGCCGAGCTTGAGAAGGAGCTCCGCTGGAACGAGGCCTACTACAGCTCCGCCCCGGACCCCCGCCGATGACCGCGCAGCCCCCCCGACCCGAACCGCCATGCTGACCGAGCTAAAGAGGGAAGCCTATGAGGCCAACATGGCGCTCCCCGCCCACGGGCTCATCCACCTCAACTTTGGAAACGCGAGCGCCCTGGACCGGCGCCGCGGCATCATGGCGATCAAGCCGAGCGGCGTGTTCTACGGGAAGCTGCGGCCCGCGGACATGGTGCTCGTCGACCTCGAGGGCAGGCGCGTCGAGGGCAGGCTTCGGCCCTCCTCGGACACGCCGACCCATGCCGAGCTGTACAGGGGCTTTCTCCATGCGGGCGGCATCGTCCACACGCATTCGCTCTACGCCACGGCCTTCGCGCAGGCGGGACGCCCGGTCCCCGTGCTCGGCACGACGCATGCCGACTTCTTCCGCGGGGAGATCCCTTCGACGCGCGCGCTCACGGGGCGGGAGATCCGCGGGAGCTATGAGATCGAGACCGGCAGGGTCATCCTCGAAACGTTCTCGAAGCTGAACGCGCAGGACGTGCCCGGGGTGCTCGTGGCCGGCCATGGGCCCTTCGCGTGGGGCCCGACCGCGGCCAAGGCGGTGGAGAACGCCGTGGCGGTCGAGCTTTGCGCGAGGCTCGCGTTCCTCACGCTCAACCTCAAGCCCGTCAGCGCCGGCCTCGTCCCGGCGCTGCTCGACCGCCACTTCCGCCGCAAGCATGGCCCCCGGGCCACCTATGGCCAGCCCTAGGTGCTCAGCGGCGGGCCCAATGGGCGCCCGGCTTGCCGCGCGGATGATGCGACGGCGTCCCCCGAAAGGGCGCCCCGCCCCGGCGCCCCTGCGGCTCCCGGTGCTGGGGGAATGCCGACGCGGCCTTGTACGGGAAGCCCTCGAGCTTGAGCCGCGGGATCTCCCGGCCGATGAAACGCTCGATGGCCCGCACGTCGGAGGTGTTCTCCGGCGTCGTGAGCGTGAATGCGTCGCCGACGGCCTGGGCCCTGCCGGTCCTGCCTATCCGGTGCACATAGTCCTCAGGATTCTCCGGGACGTCGTAGTTGATGACGTGCGAGACGCCGGCCACGTCGATGCCGCGGGCCGCGATGTCCGTGGCCACCATCACCTCGTAGCGCCCGCTCCGGAAACCCTCGAGGGCCTCCATCCGCTGGTTCTGCGAGCGGTTCGCATGGAGCACCGCCACGCTGTGGTTGGCCTCCCTCAGGCGCCGGGCGATCCGGTCGGCCCCGTGCTTGGTGCGCGAGAAGACGAGCACGCTGTTGAAATCGATCGCGGCCAGGAGCGCCAGCAGCAGGTCGAATTTCTGCTCCTGCTGGACGGGATAGATCGCGTGGGTGATCAGCTGGGTGACCGCCTTCACCGCCCCGATCTCGACGCGCACCGGGTCCTTGAGCGCAAAGGACGCGACGGCCGCGATCTCGGGGGGCACCGTCGCCGAGAAGAAGAGCGTCTGGCGCTGGGCCGGGCACCGCTGGATGATCCGCTTCACGTCATGGATGAACCCCATGTCGAGCATGCGGTCGACCTCGTCCAGGACGAGGATCTGGATGGAGCCGAGCTTCAGCTCGCCCTCCTGGATGAAGTCCAGGAGGCGCCCCGGCGTCGCGACGACGACGTCGGTCCCGGCGCGCAGCTCGCTGCGCTGCCGGCCATAGCCGACGCCGCCGTGGAGCACCGTCGCCCGGATGTCCGAATACCTCGAAAAATCCCTGAAGGCCGTCTCGACCTGGGCGGCGAGCTCCCGGGTGGGCTCGAGCACCAGGACCCGGGGGCCGCCCGCCCTGTGGATGCCGAGCAGCGAAAGGACCGGCAGGGCGAAGGCCGCGGTCTTGCCGGTGCCCGTCTGCGCAGAGGCGATCAGGTCCCTGCCCGACATGACCACCGGGATGGCCCGGAGCTGGACGGGGGTGGGCTCCGTGTAACCCATGGCCTGCACGCCGCGCACCATGTTGGGCGCCAGGCTGAGTTTTGTAAAAGGCATCCCATACCTCCGCCCGAAAGCCTGTCCAACGCGAGGTTAATCCCAGCCCCGCGGGAGGTCTTCAGCTGATGTTGCCGAACCCGCATTAGCCGCCATGTTCTTCCCGATGGCCTTGGCCCAAAGCGCATTCACTGCCCGGCTATTCGCACTGGTACTGGCCTCCGCCACGGGGGTGCGCGCGTCGCTGTGGGTCTCGCCCAAGGGCGACGACCGCAATCCGGGGTCCGAGGAGCAGCCACTCAGGACAATCGAGCGGGCCCGTGACCTGGTGCGCACGTTGAACCATGACATGTCCGACGACATCACGGTCTTCATCGGGGGGACCTACCAGGTCGCCCGGCCCATCGAGTTCGGTCCCGAGGATTCCGGCACGAACGGCTTCTCGATCGTCTACACGGCGGCTCCCGGGGAGCACCCGGTCCTCACCGGGGGGTTCCGGGTCGGCGGCTGGACCCTCGCCGACCGCTCGCGGAGCCTGTGGTGGGCGCCCGCCCCCGAGGGCCTCGCGGATTCGCGCGACCTCTTCGTCAACGGGGTGCCTGCGAGCCGGACCCGGGGCCGGCTGCTCCAGGCATTCGCAAGGGACACCGCCGGCGCCAGCGACATCCCCGAGTCCAAGCCCCACTGGAAGAATCCCGACGACGTCCTGTTCCCGCCGGCCGAGGCCGCCGCGATCTGGTCCGAGCGCCTGGGCACGCCGCCCTTTTTCGTGGTGAACGCGTTCGAGCTGCTCGGCACCCCCGGCGAGTGGTATTTCGACCGGCCCGCGGGGAGGATCTACTACACGCCGCGCTACGGCGAGGACATGGCGGCGGCCGACGTCGAGGCGGCGCAGGCCGGGACCCTGATCGAGGGCAACGGAACCCAGGTCCGGCCCGTGACCGGCCTCATCTTCAAGGGAATCCGGTTCGAGTACACCAGCCTGCCGCGTTCATTCGACGTCGACTACACCCGGTCCAGGCCCGCGGGCGCCCCCGCCGCCGCGGTACGTTTCACATTCGCCGGGGGCATCCAGTTCCTCGAGGACGAGTTTGTGCATCTCGGGACGCCGGCGCTCGACCTCGGGCCGGGCCTGGAAGGCGGCACCGTCGAGGCCTGCGTCTTTGGGGACATCTCGTGGACGGCCCTCAGGATCGCGGATGCCTCGCAGGTCCGGGTCGACAACAGCAGGTTCTCCTATGTCGACTTCGCCCAAGACGACGGGGCCGCGATCGAGCTCGACCATTCGCAGGCCGTGGTGATCGAGCACGACCAGTTCGACCATTACCCGCGGTTCGCCATTCTCCCGCAGGGGAGCCAATTCGGCGCGAACCACAAGGCGATGAACCTGATGATGCCGCCCGCGATCGATTTTGACGGAAGACCCCCCGAGCAGGACCCGCGGGACTCCGCCGCGCCGGATGCCGGCGTCCTGGCGGCGTACCGATCGGTGCTGGCCGAACGGTTCTGCAGCCCGACGGTGCCCCACGCGCCCGGCAATGTCTCGGCCGCGCCCGGGGACCGCCTCGCCTACGTGACCTGGGATCCCCCGTGCCTGGACGGAAGCTCCGCGGTCGAGTCGTACACCGTCGCCTCGTCGGGCGGCGCCACGATCACGGTCACGGCCGCGGCGTTTCGGAAGACGGGATACGTGATATTCAGCGGCCTCGAGAATGGCCATGCCATGAACTTCACGGTCGCCGCCACCAATGCGACCGGCGCCGGCCCGCATTCCATTCCGACCGCGAACGTGATTCCGCAGCGCAAGAAGAAGCACAAGCCGCCGCCGCCGCCGAAGGCGGCGTCCGTGGAAACCAGCGGCGGCCTGGCGAGGATCGAAATCATTCCGCCGGTGTCGGACGGCGGCAGCCCGGTGCTCGCCTACTCCGTCGCGTCGCTCCCTTCGGTCAAATGGGTGCTCCTGGAGGGATGGGACGTGATCCATTCGAATGCAGCGGACCCGGTGGTGCGGACGATCGGCGGATATTCGCTCGGCCCCGGGTCGACGATTGCCATCTCGGCGACAAACGCCGCGGGCGAGGGAAAGGCCGCCACCCTGAAGCTGCAGCGGTGAAAGGAAGCCGTCGTCAAAGAACCGGCGCCAAGTTCAGGAGCCTCTTCATCCACTGCATTCGCTTAAATTACAATGCCTTGCGTCAAAGCACCGCCTGGAAAACCCATGTGGCCCCGCATTGACTCTCCTTTCACGCGTTTATAATTTCGCAGCTGCATCCCAGCCCTCCAATTCGACCCATATGGCATCCAAGAAGAAAATCGCCAAGAAAAAGCCACACGTTGGTTTCAAGGACTTCAAGCCGAGCAAGGAAGGCCCCAAGGGCGGCTTGAACCCCCAGCCCCTTCCGCCGCTAAAGGTCGAGAAGTTCTGATCGGCAGCCGGCCGGGACAGGGTCCGTCAGCGGACGGAGCGACGATTCAGAGGATTATCCAGCGGATGTCCTTCGCGCCGGCTTCGGAAAAGTAGGTGTCCAGAATCCGCTGCTCAACCCTTCTCCTGACGGACGGGTCGGCGAGATTGGGCTCGGCCTTTCCGAGCACGCGGCTCAGGTGAAAGACGCCGCTGTCCGACACGGGTTCCATGACCTCTCCTATCCCGGCGCAGAGCAGCTTCTGCCGCCGCTCCTCGGGGAGATCCTCGGCCAGAAACTCCAGCCGCTTGAACGGATAGCGCGATTCGCGGCTGACCTCCTCCAGCGACAGGCCGTCGTCGCGGACGCACAGGTGCCCCTCGCGCGCGGCATCGGCGGAATCGAATTCCACGGTCTCCACCTCAAGGCGGGTGAGCGGAAGGCGCGCCGCCGCAAGCGCCTGCGACAGCCTTCCCGGCGTCAGGACCGCGGCGCACGTCAGGCGGTACGATGCCTCCATTTCAAGCATCCGCCCGAGCCAGTCCTCGCCGCGTTCGAGATTGGCCAGCCATCCTGCGACGCGTTCAGGATCCAGGCCGGAGCGCGCCAGGAATCGTGCGCGCTCCGCCTCCACCTGTCCCGCGTCGACCGGTCCCTCCGTAGCGGAGCGCGCGACGAGGCGGCGGGCCAGCCCGGTCGCGAGGGGGCCGAAGGCCCCCGACATCAGGAGCTCGACCTGCAGCTCCCCGAGCAGCTCCGGCGTGACGCGCGAAAGATCAACCTTCCCGGCGACGACTTTCTCCCCGAGGGTCTCCCGCCAGTTGCATCGCTCGAAATAGGCCTGGACCTCGTCCGCCGTGAGTCCGCGGCTGTCGAGCCACGCCTCCGTCTCCTCCGCGGAAATCAGGTCGTTTTCATACCTGAACCTATCGATCATCGCCCCAACGGCGACCTCGTCGGCATCCAGGCTCAACCGCTCAGCCTCGTCTTCACAGGCCGTCTTCCACGCCAGCTCGAATGCGGACGCCTGCAATTCGCCCCTGAAATACCCGGCGCGGACAACATCTCCCACGCTTGTGGTGGCGTCCCTGAAGGCGAAGGCCGCGCAATCTCCCGTTGGCGGCACGTGTTAGCGCTCCCCGCGGGTCACTCGGTCTTGTGCTTCAATCCCCCCTTCGGGTTCTTCTTTGACTTGAGGTCCTTGAACTTGACGCTGCTTTTTGCCGAGGCTTTTTTCTTTGACGAGGCCATGTGTTTATCTGGTTGTGATGTTATCTGGCGAAAGCGCCCTTTGGCTGCCTGTATTGCAAACGCAGAAAGCGCTCCCCAACGCAAGGCTGGCCCGTTCCCGGGCGGACCCAGCGCCGAAGAAACCTTCCGGAATGGTCGGGGCTAGGGAGGAAGGGGCTGCGGATTCAGGAAATTCCTGCCCGGGATGTTCGCCCGGCCGACCCCCAATTGACCGCCCTTGGGGTCCTTCGCTGCCCTGAGGTCCCTTAGCTTCCGGGTTCTTGCCGTGGGTTTCTTTTTAGCAGAGGCCATATCTTGTTTGGGTTGATGCTTCTTGGTTGGGCGTTGCCCGTCATTTCGGGGATGCGCCATTGCATTCAGAAGACAGCCGGGGGACGCCGCGGTGCCATGAATTGTATCGCCACACGGTCTTCGGCCGCCGGCGCGCGGAACCCTGGCCGGTCGGTCCCAGGCTCTTGGCTTGGCCGCTCCATCCCTGTCTTCGGCCGGGGATCGGGCCCCCCTGGAACGTCCCGGCCCGTCAGGCGCCCTTTAGGGGCTCAAGCTTCGCGGTCGTCACCACCACTGCCGGACCAGCCCCCCTTGGGGCTCTTCTTCGACCCCCGGTGGGGTGTTACCGGTTGTGACGTTTTTCTTCGGGAGCCGTGAGGTCCCTTTTCCATCGGACGTCCGATCAGCCGCCCTTATCGGCCTTCGACCACGTCATGTATATCGGCCCACCCTTGGGGTCCTTCTTCGACTTGAGATCCTTGAATTTGACGGCGGGTTTTGCCGTGGCCTTTTTCTTTGCGTTGGGCATATGCTTATTCGGGTTATGACGTTTTGGGTTGGGCGCCCTCATTTCAATCGGGGCATCACAGGAGCGATGTCACGGAGAGCTTCAGCGCGGAGATTCTTTCAATCTTTCGCATCGGACGGTCAATGCTTTTTTGCCAATGATTTGTAATTAACGCAAGTTATTAAATTAAAACTACTTATATTATACCTATGACGACCCCGGGCCTTGTTGCGTCCTATCTCATCCGTCCGGATCCTATCCGTGCTGCCACCCTCGTATGAAGATCGCCGACCGAGTCCGACAGATCTATGAACGCCGGCCGTATCCGTTCGGCAACTACAAAGCGCTCAAGCGCCGCTCCTGGAGCCTGTCCCTGGAGTGGATCGACGCGATCGGGCGCGCCGGAGCCCGCGATGGCGCGCTGGCCCGCGTCCTTCTTGCCGGCTGCGGAGACGGCACCGAGGCGTTCAACCTGCGCCGCAGGCTGCCCAGGGCCGAGATTGTCGCGGTCGACTTCAGCGCCCGCTCCATCGCGGTCGCCAGGCGCCTGCAGCGGCGCTCCACGGAGACGCGCGGCATCCGGTTTGTCGAGGCCGACCTGACCGACCTGCGCCTGCCGTCCAGGCTTGGGGGCGCCTTCGATCTGATCATCTGCCACGGCGTGCTCTCCTACATTCCCAAGACCGAAAATGTCATGAAGAACTTCGCCCGGTGCCTCAAGCCCGGCGGCGCGCTCTACCTCGGCGTCAACGGCTCGAGGCACGTCAACACCCGGCTGCGGCGGGCGCTCCCCGCGTTCGGGTACGACATGAACGTATTCCAGGATTCCGCGCGGTTGCGCGGCCTGCTGAAGATGTGCGACACGGTGACATCGGCCGACGGCCTTGCGAGGGTCTCGGCCCACGGCCCGGAGTTCCTGGCAAGCGACGTGTTCGGCGTGCTGAACCGCAGTCTGGACCTTTCGAAATGGGCCCTCCATGCAAGGCGGGCCGGGCTCCACCTCGCGGGAAACTGGGCCTCGACGAGGCTGTTTCGGCGGCTTGTGGAGAGCGATTCCCATCCGCTGCTGGTGCCCAGGTCGCGCGCGCAGGTTTGCGACTTGCTCGAGCGGCTGAGCCCATCCCAGTTTCATCGCCTGCTTTTCTCGGCGAAGGCGGAGTCAAATCCCCCCTGGGAAGAGCGCCGCGCACTGCTCAAATGGAGCCTCGCCCTCACCCGGCTCTACAGGGTCGGGCTCCCGCGGGCGCGAGGCAAGGTGCTCGACCGCGTGAGAAAGTTCACGATTGCGAGCGTCGCGCTCAACCTCTCGATGCAGTGGTGCATGCCTGAATGGGAGCTCGAGCTCCTGCGCCGCGGCGACGGCACCCGGTCGCTTTCAAGCGTGCTCCGGCGGATCCCGCTGGGTGTCCCCTTCCCCGAGCTGCGCAATCAGCTCTACCTTCTCTATCAGCTCGGGGTCATAAACCTCCTGCCCCCGGCGGCCGGCGCCCGAGCCTCCGGGAGCTAGCGGCCCAGGTTCTCCCGAAGCTGGCGGACCGGCTCCAGGGCATATTCGATAAGGGTGCGGCTGCCGACCACCACGCGGGCCTCGCCCTTCATGCCGACGCGCAGCGGGGCGGAGAGCCCGCCCACCTGGAAAGCGTCCCGGTCCAGCGTCGCCACCGCGACGAACTGCTGGCCGTCGCGGGATGAGACCGCCGAGGGGCTGATCCAGGACAATCTCCCGGTTATTGTGCCGTAGCGCTGGTAGGGAAAGGCTTCCGCGAAGAACCTCACGCGCTGCCCGACCGAGAGGCGGGGCATCCCCTCCTCGGCCAGAAGCAGGCGCAGCTTCAGCTTCCCGTGCGCGCGGGCGAGCTGGCACAGCTCCTGGCCGTTCTGCACCACGCTTCCGGCGTTGTTCGCGGACATGGAGATGACCACGGCGTCATAGGGCGCGCGTATGGAGATCAGGTTCTGCTGGGTATCCTCCATCTGGCGCTTGCTGGCATCCAGCCGGATCTCGAGCTTCTTGATCTCCGCGAGCTGGTCGGAGCGCTGGCGCGCCTGCTCGGCGGCCATCTGCTGGCGCTGCAGGACCACCTGCTGGCGGGTCCGGCCGGCGATGCTCAGGTCCTTCTCGGCTCCCGCCAGCTCGAGCTGGCGAAGGACCAGGTCCGTCTCGGAGTAAACCCCGACCTTGGACAGCTTCTCGTACCGGGCCACCAGGTCGCGCTCGACGGCGACGGAGGTTTCGCGGAACTTGAGCTCCTCGTCGGCCTGCGCGATCTCGTGATCCTTGATCTCAAGGTCCGCGGCATCCGTGGTCTCGGCCTCCTTGAGGTTCCTTTTCCGGGAGGTCATGTCCTCCTCCAGGGTGCGCGCCTGCGTGTCGTGGTCGCCGACGTCCTCGGAACTCAGCACAAAGAGCTCGTCCCCGGCGGCAACCTCGCGGCCCTCGCCGACGCGCACCTCGCGGATGACCGCGAGGCGCGGCGATTGTATCGGGTCGGCGCCGCCCTCCGGAACGACGATGCACGGGCAGCGGATCGTTTCCGGCACGTGGACGACCGCCGAGGCGATGAGCGCCGTCACGAACAGGGCAATGACCAGCCATGCCGCTCCCCGGACGACCCAGTTCGGCGGGTCGCGGCTCAGCATCGGCGACTCGCTGTCCAATGCCCCCTGGTCGTCTCTCCTTGAGTGCGGTTTCATCGGCATCGGTCAGATTCCAAGCTGCTGGCTGGAGAGGTAGAAATAGAGCCCGCGGCGGGCCATGAGCTCGTCATGGGTCCCCGTCTCGGCGATCTCACCCTTCTCGAGCACGATGATCACATTCGCCTCGCGGATCGTGCTCAGCCGGTGGGCGATGACGATGCAGGTGCGGCCGGACATCAGGCGGCCCATGTTTTCCTGGATGGTGCGCTCCGACTCCGTGTCGAGGGCGCTCGTGGCCTCGTCGAAGATGAGAATCGGCGGATCGTTGTACACCGCACGGGCGATCGCGATCCGCTGCTTCTGCCCCCCGGAAATGGCCAAGCCGGTCTCGCCGATGCGCGTCTCATATCCCAACGGCAGCCGCATGATGAAATCGTGGGCGTTCGCGACCTGGGCCGACCAGAGCACGCGGTCAAAGTCCGGCTCGCTGTCGCCGAAGGAAATGTTGCTGGCGATCGTCGCGTCGAACAGGTGGTTTTCCTGGAGGACCATGCCGATCAAGCGCCGCAGGTCGCGATGGTTCACGCTCTTCAGGTCGAGATGGTCGATGTGGATGCTTCCCTCGGTCGCCTCCATCAGGCCGGACAGCAGCTTGATCAGGGTTGTCTTGCCGCTGCCGCTTCGGCCGACGAGCGCGACCATCTGACCCGGGGCGATGTCAAACGAGAGGTCCTTCAGGATGGAGGGAGCCTCGGGGCCGCCGTACTTGAAGCCGACCTTCCTCAGCTCGATGCGCCCTTCGAGGCTCGGCACGGGGGTGAGCCGGGACCGGTCGCTCCCCTGCTCGGGCTCCTGCTCGAATATGTCGTTCAGCCGGTTCATTAGGACCGACGCCATCTGGAACCCGTCCCATACGCCAAGCGCCCTGAGTATGGCCGCATAGGCCATGGCCGTGAGGGAGCTGAAGGCGACGAATCCGCCGACCGTCATCCGGCCATCGATGACGGCATGGGCGCCGAACCAAAGGAAGAGCCCCGTCGAGATCAGGCCGATCGTCTGAAGGATGCTGTCATAGGACATCACGATGAAGTTGCTCCGGAACATCTTCCTCGCGACGGAAAGAAACTCGCCGAGCATGTCGCCGCNNCCCTGGCTCTGCTCGATGTCGGCGAAGAGCGGCCTGAGCACCTTGGCGGAGAAGACCATGAGCGCGGCGTAAAGCGGGGTGGTGGCGAGGAATATGGCCGTCAGCTCGAGGCTGTAGATCGCCATCAGGACCAACGATCCGACCAGCTGGACGAGCGCCAGCAGGCCGCCGATGCCGTGCTGCACGAAAAACTGCCGGACCTGCCGCGCCCCGTCCAGCCGGCGCTGGATGTCGCCCGTGCGCCGGCTTGCGAAATACGACATCGGCAGCGAGAGCAGACGGCGGGTGAGGAAGTCGAGGAGCGCCGCGTCGATCCGAAGGGCCGCGAATCCGAGAAGGTACTGCTGCGCCAGGTTGGACAGCTGGAAAAAGACCAGGGAAATGCCCAAGCCGATCATGATCACGTTCAGCAGCCGCAGGTCGTGCTCGACGATCACCTTGTCCACCACGGCCTGGGTGAAGACGGGGAAAAGCAGCTGCAGGAAGCTGATCACCAGCGCCAGGAGGACGGCCGGGACCAGGATGGAGCGGAACTGGCGCACAAAGGGCGCCAGCCACGCCAGGCTCGGCCGGCTGAGCGGGGCATTCTCAAAGGCGATCGTGTAGTCGAACAACGCCGCGTAGCCGGACCACTTCTCCTCAAACTCGCGCAAGGGCACCCGCTGAAGCCCGCTCGCCGGATTCGCCACCCTCACGTGCGACTTGCCGACGTCGTAGAGGACCACCCAGTGGTTTCCCTCCCAGTGCACGATCGCGGGCAGCGGCATCAGCGGCAGGTTGCGCAGCGAGGCCTTCACGGGGCGGGCGGCCAGGCCCAGCTCCGTCGCCGCGTGGCACATGGCCTTCAGGCTGGTTCCATCCTGCGAGACATGGCAGAGCCGGCGGATGAGCGAGAGGCTGACCTCCCGGCCGAAATGTCGGCACACCATGGCAAGGCTCGCGGCCCCGCAGTCCATCGCGTCTATCTGCAGGACAAACGGAATGCTCCGGATCCGCGGCTTGCGCTTCCTGAAAAATCCCTTCTCGTCGGCGAAGGGCTCATCGGTCTGGGCGTCCGCGGCGGCCTCCGCCGATGCCGCCCCCGAATGCGCGGGGTCGAGCGCGCCGGCATCCGCCGGCAGCGACTCGATCGAGAAGTCCAGGGGCACGCGCGCCTCCGCGTCCTTGTTGTACTGCGCAACCCGCTCCTCCAGGAGCCTTGCGAAGTCCGGAAACCTCCGCCTGAGGTCATGGACCGACTCCGGGCTCAGCGCGAATAGCTCCGTGTCGGACGCGGCCTCGGCCGAGGCCGCCCGCGGCGACTGCGTGATCAGCGAGAGCTCGCCGAAAAAGTCGCCCTCGCGGCAGAAGGCCAGGTTCCTCACCCTGCCCTCCCTTGATGCGAAGATCCGGACGCGGCCGGCCTTGACGATGTACATCGGCCCGGCGGGCTCGCCCTCCCGCAGGATATTCTGCCCCTTCTTGAAGCTGACGGGCGTCAGGTTCTCGATCAGCTCCCGCAGGGCCGGTGCCGTGAGGCGCCCGAAGTTGCTGAACTCGTAGAGGAACCCGTGAAGGGCCCTGAAGCGCGCCGTCATCTCCAGGTGTTTCCTCAGGTCCGGGTGCTGCCCCAGCATCTCAAGGAAGTCGTCGCGGCCCAGCCTCAGGACCTCGACCGAGGTGCTGCACCGGACCGAGGCCGTGCGCACGCCCCCGTCGAGGAGCGCGGCGTCGCCAAACTCGGAGCCCGGGCGAAGCGACGCCAGGACGAGCTCCTCGCCCTTTCCCGTGGTCTTGACCACCCTCGCGCGCCCGGAGGTGAGGAAATAGAAGGCGTCCGCCTCATCGCCCTCGCGCACGATCAGGTCGCCGAACTCGAAGCGCTCCTTGCGAAACAACCCGCACAGCTTCGCGCGCTGGTCCTCCGGGACAAACTTCAGGAACGGGGAGCCGCGCAGCAGCTCGTCGGGGTCGTCCGTTGGCATCGGGGCACAATTGCCGCTAAAAATGCCGAAGAGCAATCCTGTTGCTGCCGCATCCGGACGCGCCGCCCGGGGCCCCGTTCCCGGCCCCGCTCAGGCTTGTCTCCCGGACGGCGTTCATTTATCCGGAGGTTCCGCGCCCGAATTCCAATACCATGCGATCCGCCGGATCGAAACTGCGCCCGATGACGGCACTCCTCCTGCTCTCGGCAGCCCGGGCGGCCGCTGACGGCCCCTACGTGTCCGTGTCGGGGTCGGCCACCTGGCAGGACAACGCGACGAACGCGACCTCCGGGGACGGGATCCTCGGGTCCTTCACCCTGGAGACGGGGGTCGACCTGAGCTGGCTGCACGCGGTCGACTTCTCGACGATGCTCACGGCCGGCGCCGCGGTTGCCGCCGACGCCTGCACGAGCTTCAGCGGCCTGGACAGCCTCGCCGTCGGGCCCCGGCTGGAGCTGCGCCACCGGCTGGGCCTTGGGCCCCTCGCACCGGCCCTGTCGCTGGCCCTGCAGGCGGACGGCGTCTTTTTCCAGGACTCGGAACGAAGCAACTGCGCCGCCGCCGTGGCGGCCGGCTACAGCCAGCGGTTCAACGACGCGCTTCAGCTCGTGCTGGACGCCCGGGTCGGCGCCTTCGACGCCAGGAATGACGTTTTCAGCGGCGGCTACTCGAGCCTCGGCGCGACCCTGAACTGGGACCTGGACGAGACGTGGAGGCTCAAGGCGCTCCTCGGCTGGCGGGACGGCGACATCGTCGCCGACTACGAGGCCGAGTCGACGCCCCGCGGCTTCAGGCCGACGGACCCGGACGCGTACACCTACACGGGGCCCCGCCAGTATGTCGCGACCTTTGGCACGCCTTACATCGCGTACCGCGCGAGGGCGCAGACGCTCTCCTACGGCGCGGGCGTCTCACCGGCGATCGGGCCAAACACGGCGCTGGTCCTGCAGTNNGCGAGCATCGTGCACCACTTCTGAACCGGCCATTTCAATGAGAAGCCCCGCATTCATCACCCTGCTGGCGGCCGGCGTGCTTTCGGCGCGCGCTGCCGGGACCGTGAGGATTGTCGCGCAGGACTCCGCGATGGCTCCNNCTCCCGTCGCGGACGCCGTCGCGTCCGTGCATCCGCTCGACGCGACCGCGCCGCTGCGGCCGCCCGCGGAGCCCGTCGCGATCGTGCAGCAGAACCAGGAATTCAGCCCCTACGTGACCCCCGTGGTCGTGGGCACGCGGGTCGTTTTCCCGAACCGGGACAGCGTCCAGCACCATGTCTACTCCGTCTCGCCCGCGAAACGATTCGAGATCCCGCTGTACATCGGCGAGTCGACGGCCGCGATCGTCTTCGACCACGAGGGCATCGTCACCCTCGGATGCAACATCCACGACTGGATGGTCGCGTACATCGTCGTGCTGTCCACGCCCTATTTTGCCAAGACCGGCGCGGACGGGACGGCGGAGATTTCCGGCCTTCCCGCCGGGCGCTACCGCCTCGAAGTCTGGCACCCGCGCGCCGTCACGGTCGAGCGCGACATCACGGTCGCCGAGGCCGGGGACTCGACCCAGGTGGTCTCGGTGATCCTGAAATCCAACCACCGCATTCGCCGCGCGCCGGACGCCGCGGGCGCCGAATACAAATAGGGCGACACCTTGGCCCCCTTCAGACTAAGAGCGCCGCGGTTCCGGCGATTCGGCAGCCGGCTCCTCCTCCTGATCGTCGGCCTCGTGGCGCTCGCCCAGGGCGCAAACTACATCTTCGTGGTACGGGAGAACCACAAGAGCGCGATCGAGCGCATCCACCAAAACCTCGAGCAGGGGGCGCTGCTCTTCAAGCGCCGCTACGAGGCGAGGCTGGACGACCTGTGGAACCGCGCCGTCCTCATGTCGCGGGACTACGCGATCCGGCAGCTTTTCCTCGAGGAGAAGCCCGACCCGGCCACGGTCCACTCGGCGCTGCTGACCTACTCCTCCCGGATGAACGTCCCGTTCATGGTGCTTCTCTCCGCCAACGGGTCCAAGATCGGGGACACCGGGGGCGTCCTGGCCGACTCGGCGCTCAAGCCCTTCCAGGAGCTCGTGAAGAGCGCGTCGGTCGCCGACGAGGCCCGCGAGCAGGCGTTTGCTCACCTGCCGAATGACGGCCCGGGCGGGAAGCTCTACGCCTTGATCGTCGTGCCGATCTATGCGCCCGCCCCGGAGATCGTGGCCTGGATCGGGCTCGCCCTCCCGATCGACCACGATTTCGCGATGGAGCTCAAGGCCGACACCCGCCTCGACGCGACGTTCTTCTACGGCACGGCCGGCGCGATGTCGCCCGTCGAGTCGACGCTGACGGACGCCGAGGCGAGCTCGGCCGCGCCCTCCACTCCCGAGGAGAGCGATCGCACGGTGAACGCGGGCGGGAAGTCGTATGTGACGGTGTATCGGCCGCTCCCCCTCATAACGCCCGGCTATGCGTCGATCGCGCTGCAGCGGTCGCTCGCGGCCGAGCTTGCGCCCGACCGCCTGCTGGAGCGCTTCCTCAGGTACCTGTCGCTGGTCCTGCTGGCGGTCGCCGCCCTCCTCGCCGTAAGGATCGCGCGCAACCTGAGCGAGCCGCTGCGCCTCCTGGCGGCGCACACCGAGGTCGTCGCGCGCGGCGACTACAGCATCCGCCTGAAGCTCAACCGCGAGGACGAGATCGGCCAGCTCGCCACGTCGTTCAACCGGATGAGCGAGGGCCTCGCCGAGAGGGACCAGGTCCGGGATCTCCTCGACAAGAACCTGTCCCCCGAGATCGCCGCGCAGCTCATGAGCGGCGGCGGCGCCCTGGTCGGGGAGGAGCTGGAGGTCACGGTCCTTTTCGTCGACCTGCGGAATTTCACGCGTCTGAGCGAGTCCATGCCGCCCCGGGAGGTCCTCGCCCTGCTCAACCGGTATTTCGACCGGATGAGCGGGATCGTCGAGATCTACCTCGGCGTCGTGGACAAGTACATGGGCGACGCGATCATGGCGCTCTTCGGCGCGCCGGTGACACACCCCAACCACGCGGACAGCGCCATACTCGCCGCGCTCGAGATGAAGTCGGGCCTGGCCCGGCTCAACGCCGAGCTCGCGACCGAGGGCCGCGCCAAGCTGGCGTTCGGAATCGGGATCAATACGTCAAGAATCATAGCGGGAAACATCGGGTCGTCCCGCCGCCTGAACTACTCGGTCCTCGGGGACGGCGTAAACGTGGCGGCGCGCCTGCAGGACCTGACGAGGATGTCCCAGTACCGGGCCGACATCCTCGTGAGCGCGGCGACGCTCAAGGCGGCGCGTGGGAAATACCTGGTGCGCCCCCTCGGCGCGGCGCCGGTCAGGGGCCGCGACGAGCCCGTGGAGATCTTCGCGGTCGAGGGGATGGAATAGCGGCACCGGGCCGCGCGTGCTTTGTCAGACGCCGAAGCCGGGGCGGTACGCCTTCGTCACATAGCGGTTCGCCTCGGCGTCATTGGTCACCCTCATCGCGGCGCCGTCCCATTCGATCGGCCGGCGGGCGCGTATGGCCAGGTTGCTCAGTAGGGCGACCTCCGCCAGGCCCGAGGCGTAGTCGAAGTTGGAGCCGGCGGGGACGCCCCCCTTGCAGGCGCGCACCCATTCGGCAAAGTGGCCGCCCTCCACGCGCGGGATCGTCTTCGGGGGAAGCGACGGCGCCATCGCCTGCATCTTCGCGTCGGGGATGATCAGCACCTTGTCGTAATACGTGTCGGCCAGGACGGTCGCCTTGGAACCCACGATCAGCGTTCCGTTCGGGTCCAGGAGGCGGCCCGCTTCGAATTCGTCCGGCAGGCGCGGCTGGAGGCCCCCGTCGTACCAGGTCAGCTTCACGGGCGCCATCCCCTCGCGCGCCGGAAAATGATAGGTCACCATCGAGGCGGTCGGCGGGCTGGCGGCGGTCTGGTTGGCGCTGACCGCCTCGACGCGCGTCGGCAGCCCAAGGCCCAGGGCGTAGTATGCCCCGTCCAGGATGTGGCACCCCATGTCGCCCATCGCCCCCGTCCCGAAATCCCAGTATCCCCGCCATGTGAAGGGAAGGTAGGCGGGATCGTATTCGCGCTGGGCCGCGACGCCGAGCCACAGGTCCCAGTCGAGCGTTCCCTGCACGACCGGCATCATCTTGGAGTGGTTGGGGGGCTTGACCCCCTGCGGCCAGATCGGCCGGTCCGTCCAGCTGTGGACCTCGGTGACATCGCCGAGGATTCCCGCCATCACCCACTCCCTGAGCTGGCGGCAGCCCTCCCCCGCGTGGCCCTGGTTTCCCATCTGCGTCGCCACCTTCTTCTCGCGGGCAACCCGGGCGAGCTGCCGCGCCTCGGAGATGACCTGGGTCATAGGCTTCTCCACGAACACGTGCTTCCCAAGCGAGAGCGCGGCCATGGCTATCGGGAAATGCATGTGGTCGGGCGTGGAGACGGTGACCGCGTCGATCTGGCCGCCCAGCCTGTCCAGCATCCTCCTGTAGTCCCTGAAGCGGCGGTCGGACCCTATCTCAGGGTGCGCCTTGAAGGTCTCGGCCGCCCGGGCGTCGTCGACGTCGCACAGGGCGACGATATTCTCCGCAGCGAGGCCCCTGACCGCGTCGGCGCCCCGGCCGCCGACCCCGACGCAGGCGATGTTTAGCTTGTCGTTGGGCGAGCGCCCCTGCTGCGCCCGGAGGACATGGGGAAATGCCAGGGTAGCCGCGGAGATGACCGAGGCGGATTTGAGGAACTCGCGGCGGGTGAGGGGAATGCTTTCCATGGGGTCTTGGGGTTGGCGATTTGGAGTGGATGCCCCGACCAATATGGCTATAACCGCGCCGCGGCCAAGAAGAACTGGCCGTTCCAGGAAACCCGCCTCTGTTGAATCCACTCCCCGCCATGAAACGCATGCTCGCCTGCCTGCTGGCACTGCTGGCGGCGGCGCACGCGGCCCGGGCCGATTCCGCCCCCCAGCCCGCGGCCCTCGCCGCCCGCCCCTTTGCGCTCGGCGATGTCCGCCTCCTCGACAGCCCGTTCAAGGAGGCCATGGTGCGCAACGCCGACTACCTGCTCTCGATCGAGCCCGACCGCCTGCTTCACAACACGCGCAGGTACGCCGGGCTGGCGCCGAAGGGCGAGAGCTACGGCGGGTGGGAGACCCACGGGATCGCCGGCCACACGCTCGGCCACTACCTGACCGCGCTGTCGCAGCAGTTTGCCGCGACGGGGGACGCGCGCTTCCGCCGGCGCATCGACTACATCGTCGCCGAGATGGCCGAATGCCAGGCGGCGTATGGGGACGGCTATATCGGCGCGCTTCCCCCGCTCGAGCTCCAGACTCTGCGCAACTTCAGGGAGGGCATCGTCGAGACCGAGGGCCCCTTCAACTTCAAGGGGGGCGCCTGGGTGCCGTGGTACACCGAGCACAAGGTGCTGAACGGGCTGAAGGACGCGTGGCTGGTCGGCGGCAACCTCCAGGCCCGCGACGTCGCGCTCAAGCTGGCCGACTGGGTCGGCGCCATCACCGCCGGGCTCACCCCGGCGCAGCTCCAGACGATGCTCTCCGTGGAGCAGGGGGGCATGATGGACGTCCTGGTGGACCTTTACGTGCACACCGGCGACCGCCGCTACCTCGAGACGTCTCGCCGCTTCTACCACAGGGCCGTGCTTGACCCCCTCCTTGCGCACCGCGACGAGCTGCCCGGCAAGCATTCCAACACCCAGATTCCGAAGATCATCGGCGAGGCGCGCACCTACGAGGCGACCGGCGACCCGCAGGCCCGCGCAATCGCCGATTATTTCTGGGACCTGATCGCGCACCACTACTCCTACGTCATCGGCGGGAACAGCGAGAACGAGCGCCTCTTCCCGGAGAGCACGATGTCCCAGCACCTCGCCGCCAACACGGCCGAGACCTGCAACACGTACAACATGCTCAAGCTGACCGAGCACGTGTTCGGCTGGGAGCCGAGGACGGACTGCGCCGACTTCTACGAGCGCGCGCTCTACAACGACATCCTCGCCTCGCAGGAGCCGAAGCTGGGCATGTTCACGTATTTCATGTCGCTCAAGCCCGGCCTCTTCAAGACGTACAGCACGCCCTTCGACTCGTTCTGGTGCTGCGTGGGCACCGGGATGGAGAACCACACCAAGTACGGCGAGGCGATCTACTTCCATGGCGCCGACGACCTTTACGTGAACCTTTTCATCGCCTCCAGCCTCACCTGGGCGCAGAAGGGGTTCGCGATGGAGCAGAGGACCGATTACCCGATTGGGAACCGGACGGTCCTCACCGTCACGTCCGACCCGACGGCGCCGCTCGCGATCAAGGTGCGCTGCCCCGGCTGGGCCGCGGGCGCGCTGGCCCTCGAGCTCAACGGGCAGCCGCTCGGCACAGCCGCCGCGCCCGGGACCTATGCCGTCATCCGGCGGGCGTGGAAAAAGGGCGACCGCATCGCGGTCACCATACCGATGGCGGTGCGCGTGGAGGCGATGCCCGACGCGCCGGACAAGGTGGCCTTTCTCTACGGGCCGGTGGTCCTCGCCGCCGACCTCGGGCCGGCCCCGCAGTCGGACACCGTCCCGTATGCCGAGCGCCAGGATGCCAACGTGGACGCGGATGCCGTCGCGGTGCCCGTGCTCGTGCGCGGGGAGGCCCCGCTCGAGAAGGCGGTGGTCCGCTCCGCGGACGGCTCGCTCGTGTTCCACACGGTGGGCGTTGGCAGCGACGTGACGCTGCGCCCGTTCTGGGAGATCAAGTACGACCGCTACAATGTCTACTGGGACGTCCTGACGAGGGAGCAGTGGAGCCGCCGCGACCATCCCGCGGCGGCCGGGCTGTGAATCGCCGGCGCGGCGCGCGCTAGGGCCGGATCGCCTCGACAAACGTCAGCTTGCCGTTCCTCACCGTGACGATGGCGGCGTCCTTGTCCGCGTCGCGCTGCCCGTTGATCGTCATCAGGCCGGTCACCCCCGGGAATCCCCGCGTCTCGGACAGCGCGAGGCGAAGGGCGCCCCGGTCGGTCGTGCCGGCGCGCCTGATCGCGTCGGCCACGAGGTTGACCGCGTCAAAGGTGAGCGCCGAGAGCCCGTTGGGCGCCGAGCCGTAGCGCGCGCGGAAGGCCCCGACGAAGCTGACGGACGCCTGGTCGGTGTTCTCGACGGCGAAGTGGGTCGCGTAATAGGCGCCCTCCAGCGCGTCGCCGCCGATCTCGAGGAGCTGGGGCGCCTCGAAGCCGTCGCCGCCAAGGAGTGTCGCCCTGAGCTCGAGCTCCCGCGCCTGCCGAGCCACCAGGCCCGCGGCGACGTAGGAGCCCGGCAGGAAGAGCGCGTCGGGCTCCGCGGCGCGGATGGACGTCAGCTGAGCGCGGAAGTCCGTGTCGGAGCCCGAGTAGTTCTGGGTTGCAACGACCTCGCCTCCCAGCGCGACGAAGGTCTTGGCAAAGTACTCCGCCAGCCCGACCGAATACGGGGACGTGGTGTCGACGAGCAATGCCGCGCGCGTGAGGCCGAGCTTGCGGCGCGCGAAGGTCGCGATCAGCTGGCCCTGGAACGAGTCGATGAAGCAGACACGGAAGATGTCGTCGCCGACCTGGGTGACCTTCGGGCTCGTCGAGGCCGGCGTGACCAGCGGGATCCCGCTGGCCTGGGCGATGACGGCGGCCTCGAGCGTCCTGGCCGACGAGCATTCGCCGACGAGCGCCACCACGTGGTCGCGCGAAATCAGCTTCTTTGCCGCGGTGGCTGATTCGCCGGCAAGCGAGCGGTTGTCCTCAACCACGAGCTCGACCGGCCGGTCGAGGACCCCGCCCGCGGCGTTCAGCTCATCGACCGCCAGCCTGGCGCCGCGCAGCGACGCCTCCCCGAACGAGGCGTCCCGCCCCGTCATCGACATGAAGAAGCCGACCTTGATCGGCTCGGCGCCGGACAGGGACGGCGCCGCGAGGCCGCCCAGCCCGAGGAGAAGGCGCGGGAGGCGGGTGAGGAAGGCGTGCCGGGTCATGTCTTCCCCCATTATGGGGCGCCAGGCCGCCTCAGGAAGGAGAAAGCGGCCGCACTCTGCCTTTGCCTTGTCGGCGAATTCGGGTTTCTTCGGCGGCTGTGAGCAGCGCACCCACCCACCGCCGCTGGTCCCTGGCGGGCGACCTGAACGGTTTCTTCGGGCTCGTTGTCGATAACCTCGCGGTGATGGCCTTTCTCGCGACCGTGCTCGTGGGCCTGTTCAAGTTTCCCGCCGACATCGTCTACACGCGCATGTTTCCCGGGACCGCCCTCGGCGTGCTCGTGGGCGACCTGATCTACACATGGATGGCGGTGCGGCTCGCGCGCCGGACGGGACGCGACGACGTGACGGCCATGCCGCTCGGGATCGACACGCCGACGACGATCGGCCTCGCCCTCCTGGTGCTGGGACCGGCCTTCGCCGCCTTCAAGCAGCGCGGTCTCGATGAGCACGACGCGGCGATGGCGACGTGGCACCTGGGAATGGCGTCCATGATGGTGATGGGCCTCCTCAAGCTTGTCCTTTCGTTTGCCGGGAACTGGGTGGGCCGCGTGATCCCGCGCGCGGGCCTGCTCGGATCCATCGCCGGCATCGCCCTCATGCTGATCGGCTTCATTCCCATCGTCGAGTTGCTGCGCGTGCCCGTCGTCGGCTTCGTGGGCCTCGGCGTCGTTCTCTACGCCGTGGTCGCGAAGGGTAGACTTCCCGGAAACATGCCGGGCGTGCTGGCCGCCTTCCTGATCGGCCTCGCCCTCTACTACTCGCTTGGGCCGCTCGGGCTCGCGGGCCCGGGATACCACGCGCCGGCGGCCCTCGCGCTCCGCTTCGCGCTGCCGACGCCCACCCTCGGGTTCATCGAAGGCCTCCGCGACACGGTGCCGTACCTGCCGCTGATCCTTCCCTTCGGCCTGCTGATGGTGATCGGCGGCATCAACGTGACGGAGAGCGCGCGGGCCGCGGGGGACGACTACAGCACCCGCAACATCCTCCTCACCGAGGCGCTCTCGACGCTTGTCGCGGGCCTTTGCGGGGGCGTGGCGCAGACGACGCCCTACATCGGCCAGCCGGCCTACAAGAAGATGGGCGCGCGCGCGGGCTATACCCTCCTGACCGGGGTGTTCGTGGGGCTCGGCGGGGTCTTCGGGTACCTTTCAAACCTCGTCGAGCTGGTTCCGCTGGCGGTGCTCGCCCCCATCCTCGTCTTCGTCTCGATCGAGATCACGGCACAGGCGTTCGAGGCGACCCCGAAGCGGCATGCCGCGGCGGTCGTGTTCAGCTTCTTCCCATCGATCGCGCGGATGCTCGCGATCAAGCTCGGCGACCCCGCCTACGTGCCGCCGGATCGATTCGCGCAGCTGCTCACGTCCACCGACCATGGCATGCCCGAGCTCGGCGTGATCGTGGCCCTGGGCAACGGCTTCATCATAACGGCCATGATCTGGGCGGCGTTTGTCGCGGCCATGGTCGACAGGCGCACGGGCGCCGCGATCGGCGCCCTTGTCGCCGGCGGCGTCCTGACGCTTTTCGGCGTTATCCACTCCGTCGAGGCGGGAGGCGGGCTCTACCTGCCGTGGATGCTGACCGGCGTGGGCCGCACCCTCGCGCTCCAGTTCTCGGCAGGCTATCTCACGCTCGCGGCGATCATAGCCCTGCTCTCGCTGCAGCGGGAGCCGCCGGCTCCCGCCTAGCCCTGCGGCGCATCGCCCGCCTTATGCCCCAAATAGCACACATCGCCGCACTCTGGTCGCTTCTTGAGCATCCGTCCCCCCGAGGGGAGTGGTCGCTTGAGAAGAAAATCAAGGCCGCGGCCGACGCCGGCTTCGACGGCATCGCCGGCTTGCTCACGCCCGAGCACCGCCGGCTCGCCGCAAAGCACGGCCTCCGTCACCTGCTGGGCTACATCTCGTCGGACGATCCGGCGGAGTTCGCGGCGCTGATCCGCGCCCAGAAAGCGGGCGGCGCCGTGCACATCAACGTCCAGATGGACAACCACGACACTCCGCCCGCCGTCGCCGCGAAACACTGGGCGCGGATGGTGCGCGAGGCCGAGCGGATCGGGGGCGTGGTGGTTTCGCTCGAGGTGCATCGCGACACCTGCACCGAGACCCCGGAGAAGACCTACGAGATCGCCGAGCGGTACGAGCGTGCGACGGGGCAGACCATCAAGATCAACTTCGACTTTTCCCATTTTGCCGTGGTCAAGCACCTCAGCCCCGGGGAGTACATAGCGCGGCTGCTCGACCACCCCGAACTGGTGCGAAACAGCGACCAGTGCCATTTCCGGCCGTTCAACGGCCATCATTGCCAGGTTCCCGTGACGCACGCCGGCCGGCTCACGCCCGAGGTGAAGGCGTATCTGAAATTCGTGGAGGCCGTGATGACAATGTGGAGGAGCGCCAAGGCAAACCGGGACAAGACCCTCTTCGCGTGCCCGGAGATGGGCCCGATGGCGGGATTCGGGGACGGGGGCGGCTACAACATCACGGGCCTGCCGCCCTCGTGGCCCGACGCGGTCGTCCTGCGCGGGGAGATTGCCGCCCTCTGGGCGCGGGGTCGGCCATAGGCCGCAGGTCCCCGGCGGCCCAATGGGCGTGCCGTTCCCCCGGAGGCGCTCAACCGGCCCGGCTGGAGCCCGAAGGCTCGGGCGCGCCCGGGCCGCCGCGCTCAAGCCTGCCGATCTTCCCCGAGGCGGCGCCCCGCGAGGGATTCAGGTGGCTGAGGGCCATCAGGGCGTTGCTGAGCGGCGTCATCCAGTACTCGGTGGTGTTCCATTGGGCGTTGCCATCGAGGTCGAGCAGGGGCCGGTCGTCCGACGAGCCATTGAAGGCGGTGCAGAAGCCGCCGGGAAACGTCCCCAGGAAGCGGCTGTGCGGCATGGGATTGTTGAAACCGACCCCGCTGATCAGCGACGAATTGAACGGGTTTCCGCCGACAAGCCACTGCAGCTGGCTCCAGGCAAGCTCGGTGCAGCGCGCATCCCCGAGGAGGCTGCCGGTCAGCGCCAGCGCGTGGGCCCAGCTCGTCCAGTGCCCGGCCAGGCCGTGGTTGATGCTCTGCGGATGATGCTCCGGCATCAGGAACCGGTAACGATAGCCGTCCCTCCAGGGGCGGTAGAGGTCGCCCTCGCTCGAGGCCTGAATGAACGCGCCGAACGGGATGAAGCCAAAGGGCGTGAGCGAAGCCAGCGGAAAGACGTACTCGTCCAGGCAGCGGCGAAGGATGTCCTCAACCTTGGCCCGGCGCCCCGGCTCGGTCGACGCGCGGGCAAACTGCGCCAGGGCGATGAGCGGCTGCGCGGAGTGGAGCACGCCCCGGAACGGCTCGCTGCCGCCTGCCTGGTTCCTCCAGAACCCCAGCTTGGCGTCGAAGTTCTCAAGGAGGGCGTCGGCAGCCGTGTCCACCGCCTCCCACGGCAGGCCACCGCAGCGATGCAGCTCGAGCGCTGCCAGGCACCGCCAGCTTCGCACGGCGGTCCACGCGCCGAAATCAACGCCGGCCGACTCGAGATACCGGGGATCCGGGTCCAGGCCGAGGCGCCAGCCGCGCCCGGCGGCCTCCGCGAAGCGGAGCGAGCGCCCGGGATCCAGCGCGGCGAACGTCCGCGCGGCGCGTGCGAGGATCGTCACCGAAGTGAACTGGGCGATCGGGTTGTACTGGACCCGGAGCGGACGCTCGTCGCCGCTGTCGGTCGCGTTGTCCGTGAATCGGTTGCCGGCATTGTCGGCATAGCAGCCCGAGTGGTTCTCGTACCACCACGACATGCCCGGGCGCTTCCGCGAGTTTCCTCCCCCTCCCACGTCCTCGAAGAACATGCCCGTCGCCGGGTCCTGCATCTTCAGCATGAAATCCAGCCCCCAGAGCGCCTCGAGGAGCCAGGGCGACCACCCCTCGTCGACGCGCTCCCATTCCGCGTAGTGCCAGGGCAGCCGCTCGTGCGCGTCCATGAAGGCGAGCGCGGGCAGGTTCGAATGCACCATCCACTTGCGCACGTCGCCGGCATCGTACCAGCCGCCGACCGCGTCGGCCGCCTTGCCGTTGTCCGACCGGCGCGCGTCGTCGAGGTGGGTCGGGCCGCGCAGCTCGTTCTCAAACGGGCCCGAGCGCCAGTTGTGGACAAAATTGAGGAGCAGCGCCGGCAGCCAGCCGAAGGCGCCGTCCGAGATGGCAAACTGGTAGGAGTGCTCGCCGGTGCCGGGAAGCTCCACCCGATAGATGCCCGGCGCCGTGCACCCCGAGAAATCCCCGACGGAATACTTTCCGAGCGGGGAATCGACGGTGCGGAGCCGGCCGACCAGCACCTCCCGGTACCCTTCCCGGGCGCCCATGCCCGCCGGGCGTATCAGCGACATGTCCTGGAGCTCAAACGCCTCCTCCCTCGCGCCGCGCACGATGACCTGCTTCCTGGCGTGGCAGCGAAATCCCAGGTGGTTGACCAGGACATTCCCGAGGGGATGGAGGCCGCGCTCGGCAGCGCCGCTCATGGGCGTGGGTTGGGGGTCTCGGGCATCGGGCGCAAATCGCGGGGCGGATCGTCCCGGGAGGCGGATGCGGAGGAACCCTCCGGCCCCCGGCGGCGAGCCGCCCGCGCTCAGTTGATGTCCACGCCGCGCCTGAGCTTCTCGATGTTCAACTTGATGGCCGCCGCGTTCAGGGCGTCCCCCGCCGGGACCTGGGTCTCGGCCTTGAGGAGGGCGTCGAGCGCGGTCTTGTAGTCGCCTACCGCGGAGTATCCGCGGGCGAGACCGTAGTTGACGGGCCACTCGTTCGGATGCCGCTCGGCGTTCAGCTTGAATACCTCCAGCGCGCGGTCCTTCCTGCCGAGCGTGAGCAGGAAACGCCCGTATTGGTGTATCTGAAGGGTCGTCCCCGTCTTCATCGCCTCATCCATGTCGGCCTTGGCCTCGTCGGCGCGCCCGAGTTTCTCGAGGACGGCGGCCTCGTTGGACAGGTTGACGAAAATGCGCTCGCCCGAGGTCCGCCCGCTGACGGCGTCCTGCGCCCATTCCAGGGCAAGCGGAAGATCGATGTTGTTCTTCAGCAGGTAGGCCGAGGCGGTTGACCACGACTGGCTCTGGAATCCCTTGGAGCCGTTCAGCTCCTGCCTGAGCGAGGCGACGACGTTGTCGTCGGTGTGGACCTTCAGGGGAATCGGGATCCTCTTCTTCTCCCACGAAAGCGCGAGCACCGCCGAGTCCTTCGTCACGTCCGAGAAGTCGTACGAAAGCTGCTCGCGGAACGGCGCGTCCTCCCATTTCACCGGGACGCGGAGCGCGTCGCGGCTCGGGTCGTAGAAGAAGCTGCCCCACGAGCCGGTGTCATGCGAGAAGATCACGGTCACCGTTCCGTCCGGGGCGAGCGCCATGGAGAGCCCGTAGGTGCCCGCCGGCAGCGGGCTTCCCGCGACCACGACATCATGCTGGAAGGAGATCAGCGTGTTCTCGTTTGCGCCGGCGCGCCACGGCGAGGCCTTGGACGTTCCAAACCCGAGGTCGTTGAATCCGTAGGGCACCAGGCTTCCCCATATCTCGCGGTTGAGGACGCTTGGACGGTGATAGAGGACCGTGACCTCGGTGATCCCGATGGTCTGCGAGACGCTGGCCGCCGGGCTGACCTGGGGCAGCGTCAGAGGCTGGGCCAGGAGCACCGGCGCGCAGGAGAGGAGGAGCGGAAGCGCGGCGAGGAGGAGGGGCTTTTTCACGGGGCGACGCTGGACGCCGGCGGGGAAAAATGCACGCAAATTGGCCGAGACGAACCCGTCCTTTGCGACGAAACAACGCGTTTTCGCGCCGAAGTGCGGAAATCCGCCAACGAGCCGCGCTTTCGAGGACGCGAAAACCTTGGATTCACTTCGGGCCTCCCGGGCGTATCGTCCCCATTGGCCTTGAATCCGTCGCCCAGAGGTCCCGCCGCTTCCCTTCTGGGACACGGCTCTCCGGGAGAACAACCCCAGCGCCGCCGGATTCGTGCGGGCTTTCGGCGAGGAGGGCGTGACGGATGAAGGGGGCGCCCTCGCGGGCGACGGCGCCACGGGCGAGCTCAAGTCGAAATGAGGGATCCCATTCCTCCGCCGCGGATCGGGAACGGGCGCGCGGGGATATTTTCGGGGGTCTTCCCGCACCCGTTCGCCCCGAGTTCATCCGCGATTGGCTCCTCCCGATGCCGGGATTTTTTACGTATATTCATGCGGTTTTTTCCGTTTCGGTGCGGACGGTATGATTCTTAGGTTTGCCCGTTCCCAGGAATCGCGTTGGTCGCGGAGGATCAGGTTGTTCCGTTCCACCAAATCTTACCCTTAGGACATCGAATGCCGCGCCCCACCCACCCCACGCCGATGGCAGGCCTTTGCGTTCGCGCGCGGCCGCCTTCCGAGTCAGGCCGGCTCCGGTTGTCGCAGGGCACAAGGGCGATGCCGCTGGCATCCTGACTCGCCGCCGAAAGCGATGGCCTCCGATTCCAACGGCTCGTCGATGCCTTCCTGGCAGCTTTTCATGCTGTTTGCGGCAGCCATGGGCGCTTTCCTAAACACCGGCAAGCTGGGATCGCTGTCCCCCGCCGCGATAGAACCGGCGAGCGACAAGGGCACCCTGATTGTCGCGCACCTTTCGGACGACCCTTTTGACGCGTGGGTCAGGGCGGACGGCAGGCTCGACGTGGGCGGAGAATCCTCATTGGTGGGGGTCAGGGGAACCGGCCTGCCCGGGCCGATCGAATCCCCTGAGGCGTTCGGGGCGTCGGTCAAAGCCAGCAGAATATGCATCCTGCCGGTGATCGTGCGCGGCGACTTTCATTCGACGGAGGCCCGGGAGATGCGCATCCGGTTTCGCGCGGCCACCGTGAGCGGCCTGGGCGCCCAGGGGCTGGTCGCCGACGATCCCGAGCATCTCCTGCTGATCTCGCCCCCCATCGACTGGGCGGCCGGACCCGGGCGAAAGCCGCCGGGTATCGATGACCCCCTTCCCGCGGAATGGTTCGTTGCCGACAACCTGGCCCGCGACCCTAGGAAACCCCAGCCCTATGCCGCCGTCCTGGTCGTCTGGGTCCAGGGCGAGACCCTCGTCACAAACCCCCTGAGGGCGCTCGACGGCCTGCGGAGCCAACTGATGCCGCAAGTGCAAAATCTCACCGGGCTCGGCGCCGACAGGATCGACTTCAAGGTCATCGGCCCCTACTGGTCGGGAACCCTCAAGGACATCCTGGTGGAGAACAGGGCCTTCCCGGACCGGGGATCCGCGATCACGTTCTACTCGTCATCGGCAACGATGGCCAACGGAGTCCTCGACCTTCTGGTGCAAGGGGGAAATCCCGGCCCGGACGCAGGCAATCCCGTGCCGGCCGGCCGCAAGCTTCTCGACGGTCGCCCGGGAAATGGCCCTCGCCTGGTGAATCTCACGTGCACGGACGAGGAGCTCGCGGAATCGTTTCTCGACGAGCTCAAGCTCCGGGGCGTGGATGTCGGAGGCGAAAGCACGCGGATCGCGATCGTATCCGACTGGGACACGGACTACGGGCGCGCCATGCCGCTCACTTTCGCCGCAAAGCTCAACCAGCTGAACCAGCCGCATGGCAAGAATCCCCTCCCCTCGCTGCCGGCCGAAAGCTATTTCGACCTGAAGTTCGACAGCGACAAGGGCTGGCCGCCCCAGGTCCTTCGGGCCTACTATATCTCCGGCGTCGGGGGAACCGCGGCCTCGGCAGGCGCCGGCGGCAAGGCCGACGGCACGGGGAAATCGGATGACGACTCGGACGACTCGCACCTCTTCGAGCGCGCCCAGGGCGAGCACCAGGTCGACTACATAGCGCGCCTGGGAATGGTCTTCGCCGACCGGCTGAGCACGCGGGATCCCCACGCCCCGAGCGGAGTCGCCTCCAAGTCGAAGCCGACCACGCTGAGCGCGATCGGGCTGCTGGGATCAAACGTCTATGACCAGATGCTCCTGCTCCAGGCCCTTCGCCCGCGATTTCCAGACGCGATTTTCTTCAGCGACAAACTGGATGCCCGCTTCATCGACCCGGCGTCGATAAAGTACACCAGGAACGTCGTCGTGGCGTCATCCTACGGCCTTGAGCTGTTTCAAAAGCTCCAGCGCGGCGTCCCCCCCTTCCGAGGCGCGGAGCAGACGGGCGCTTTCCTCGCGGTCCAGATGGCCGTTGGGCCGCCGATGCCGGAGGTCCTCTACTTCCGCTCCCACACGCTCCCGCTGCGCTTCGAGATAGGCCGCACCTACCCCGTGCGCCTCTACCTGCCCCCCGACAAGTCGACGTACCCGGAGGATTCGAATGCGCCCAGTTCGGCAAACCTCCTGCACCCGAAGAACGAGATGCCGCTCCTGCCGGGGGGTACCTTCTGGCGGCAGCACATTGCCGACACCCTGCTCCTGGGGGTGGGGGCCGTCGTGTTCGGGGCCATGGTCCTGTTCATCTTCCTCGGCCGCTTCAGCCTCGAGCCCGACGAGAGGGCTGACCGAAGCGTCGCCCTGAGCCTGATCGCGGCACTCGCCGTAATATTCGTTCTTTTCAACGCCTTTTATGACGGCCTTGAGCCGCTGACCCTGATCGAGGGGGTGAGCATCTGGCCGTCGGAACTGGTCAGGCTCGTGGCGACCATGACGGCGTTCGCCGGCGTCCACTACTGCGTCAGCCGGGTGAAGAAGAGCCGCATTCTCCTTTGCAGGGACTTCGGGCTGATCGAGGCGCCTCCCGTCCTGCGGCATCGGCACGGCATCCTTGCGGCCGCCCGCGAAGTCCTGATGAGGATGCCGCTCAAACAGGGCGATTATCTCCTGACGGAAGAGGAGAACAAGGCGGCCGTGCTGGCCCTTGAGAAGCCCGGCAGCAACTATCGCCATGCCGTCGCCGCCGCAAAGGCCATCCGCCAGACCGAGAGTGCCTCGAAGGAAGGGCCCGCGCGCTACGTGAGCAGCCAGATCCTGTGGAGGTACCTGTGCGAAAGATCCACTCCCATGCGGCGGCGCGTAAGGGCCGCCATGCTGACCTTGGCCTACATGACGGGGTGGGGCTGCCTTTTTGTCACCATCGGGATACCGATGTCCCCAACGCGGGGCGCGTTCAGCGTGGCCTTCGACGATTCGCTGCTGTTGGCGGCCTCGCTCCTGATGTGCTATCTCCTGTTCTGGGTGGTCGACGAGACGCAGAGCTGCTTCCGATTCGTTTCAAGGCTCGGCGAGGACCATCCGAGCCTCTGGCCCAGGCGGGCCTTTGACCGGATCCCGTCGATCAACAGGACGGAGGGCCTGAAGCTGGATGCCAGGCGGAAGGCCTCGAGCGCCTATGTCGAGGTCCGCTTCATTGGGCGGCTGACAGCGGAGGCCGTGCCGCTGATCATCCTGCCGTTCGTCGTCCTCACCCTCCTCATCTTTGCGCGCTGGGCCTTTTTTGCCAACTGGCACGTGTCGCCCTCCGTTCTCCTCTTCTACGGCGTCAACGCCGGCATCTGCGCGCTCTGCGCGGTGCTGCTGAAGAACGCCGCGACCAAGGCGAAGCGCCGGGCCGTGCGGAGCATCGGGCTCAATGCGGCGAACGCCAGGGCCGCGGGTGCCGATGGACTCGCCGATTCCCTTGACGCGCTCCAGTCGGACATGGTGGCCAACCAGGACGGCGCGTTCATGCCCTGGCACCAGCAGCCATTCGTGAGGGCCATCCTGCTGCCGTTCGGGGGAACCGGCGTGCTCCAGGCGCTCGAGTACATCCTCTCCAGAAGATGAGCCGCGCCCCGACAGAACGCCCCAAGCTTTAATTGCTCGATCCACCCTTCAAACCCACATAAGAACCGTCGCGGAATGGATTACCCCGGGCCCGGGAATTTATTCTAGGGAAAAAACGCCATGAAAACAAAACTCCTCAGTGTTCTTGCCCTTGCCTGCGCGATGGCCGTCCTGCTGGCCGTGAGCTGCACGACGACCAAGGTCTCGCTCGTCGACAACGGCGGCGGCCGCAACCCGGCGGACTTTCCCGAGCTGGCGGTCGACGTGTTCAAGCCGATGGACGGGGGAATTACCCTGTCCGGGGACGAGATAAAGGGCCGGAACACATGGGACCTCTGGTGCGGCGGCGACGAGCAGTTCTGGAACCGCATGTCCCAGGAGAGCTACGGGCTCATCGACATGCTAAAGACCATAGATTCGCGCAACCGCGCGACCCGCTTCAAGGACATGGGCCTGATCAACGTCCCCGGCTACCGGCAGGCCGCGAAACCGGACGAGTACGGCATGTGGATCGACGAGGCGGTCGAGCCCGAATCCAGCGCGATCGACCCGAACGTCTATGGGCGCTCCACCGGCATCATGGGCTTCCGGCTGTTCCCGAATCCCGACTTCGACGACGCCGCGAAGAAGAAATGGGACGGGCCGCGCTACTACAGCGACTCGGCCTATGCGGCGGATCCCGCCCTCGTGAAGCCGTACCGGGTCGGGGTCGCCTGCGGCGCCTGCCACATCGCGTTCAATCCCTGCAACCCCCCGGCCGATCCCGAGAACCCCAAGCTGGAGAACCTGAACTCGGCCATAGGCAACCAGTACATCCGCGAGGGCGCGGTCTTCGCCCACAACGTCAGGCAGGGCGGAATATTCTGGGAGATGCTGAAAACCCAGCCGGCCGGCACCTCCGACACCTCGCGCATCGCGACGGACCACATCAACAACCCGAACGCGATCAACCCCATCTTCCTGCTGGGCGACCGCCTTTCGGTCGCGCATATGGAGGACGTGTCGGGGGACACGCTCCTCATCCCCGGCGAGACGTCGCCGATGGCCGTTCCGCACATCCTCAAGGACGGCGCGGATTCCGTGGGAGTGCCCGGCGCCACCCTCCGGGTGTACATCAACATCGGCATGTACTCGCAGTATTGGCTGACCCGCCACATGGCGTTGGTCGGCCTGACCCCCCAGGAGCCCTTCCAGATCGGCGTCGCCCAGAAGAACTCGGTCTACTGGCTGGCCACCCAGGGGAAGGTCATAAACGTCGCGAAGTTCTTCATGCGGCTCAGGCCGCTGCACCTCGAGGACGCGCCCGGCGGGAAGGAGTACATGACCCAGGATCCCGCGGTGCTCAAGCAGGGGAAGCTGGTCTTCGCGGAAAACTGCGCGACCTGCCACTCAAGCAAGCGCCCTCCCGCGGGAGCCGACCCGGACGCGTGGTTTGCGGACGCGGTCCTGAAGGACGACTTCCGGGACGACAACTTCTTCTCCGACGAGGTCCGCTACCCGATCACCAAGATCAAGACGAACGCCGCCCGCGCCATGGCCACGAACGCGATGAGCGGCCATGTCTGGAACGACTTCTCCTCGGACACCTACAAGAACCTTCCCTCGGTCGGGCAGATAGACGTGTACAACCCCTACACCGACGCGACCGACAAGTTCACGGTGCCGGGGGGCGGACCCGGCTATTACCGGACGCCGTCGCTCATCAACATCTGGTCGACGGCCCCGTTCTTCCACAACAACATGCTCGGAAAGTACACGGGCGACCCCTCCGTCGCGGGCCGCATGGAGGCCTTCAACGACGCCGCCGAGAAGCTCCTCTGGCCGGAAAAGCGCCTGGGCAAGGACTCGATCTGGCGGACGGGCGAGGACTGCAAGCTGCAGCTCCAGTCGGTTGAGATACCCCAGCCGCTTCGCGACATGCTCAAGCCGTGGACCGACCCGGACGGCTACTTCCGGATCGGGGACATCCCCGCGGGAACCCCCGTCAATCTCATCGCGAACATCAATCCCTATGCCGACCCGGTAAAGCTGGTGAAGCTCGCCGCGAAAGTCGTGGAGGTGTGCGCGGAGATCAAGGCCAAGAAGCTCGATCCGGCGGCCACAAAG
>PLKS01000255.1:18123-18276 GCA_003140665.1 Opitutaceae bacterium | reverse complement strand
TCTTCGCCGCCGCCGCGCAGGCGCCGAAAAGGTCGCCATCGCCGAGGAACTTGCTGCGCCGGTGGTACGGCACCTGCGTCGGGTAGAAGGCCAGGATGCCCGTCACGCTCACCAGCACGGCGTCGACCTTCAGGCTGGCCCAGTAGTCGGCCC
>PLKS01000255.1:0-18052 GCA_003140665.1 Opitutaceae bacterium | reverse complement strand
CTGGCGCCGATCGATCTCCATGGAATGGGTTTTGTCTGCCCAAGACAGCCCCTGGACTCAATGGGATTCGAGTAGCGCACCGCGCCCCGATGGCCGAGGATGGATCCGCCAACGGGGCGCCTCCCGCGCTCCCTGCCATCCGCGCTGATGCAAGGCTCGATCCTGGATTCCCTGCCCCCGCCCGCAAGCGGCGATGATTTCGCGCGGGTCCGCCGGCTCGTGGCCNNCCGCGTCAAGACGGTCGTCCTCGATGACGATCCCACGGGCACGCAGACGATGCACGGCGTGGACGTCCTCGCCGACTGGTCCGTGCCGTCGCTCGCGGCCGCGCTGGCCGACGCCCGGCCCTGTTTCCATGTGCTGACGAACTCGCGCAGCCTGGCGGCGCCGGAGGCGGCGGCCAGGGTCCGCTCGGTCGCGGCCAACCTCTCGGGCGCCGGGGCCGCGACCGGGGCCGATTTCGTCGTGGTGAGCCGGAGCGACTCGACCCTTCGCGGCCATTTCGCGGCCGAGCTTGAGGCGCTCGAGCGCGGCCTCGGGCGATCCATCGACGGGAAGATCGTCGTGCCCGCGTTCTTCGAGGGCGGCCGCTACACGGTCGACAACATCCATTACGTGGCGGACGGCCCCCGGCTCGTGCCCGCCTCGGAAACCGAGTTCGCCCGGGACGCGACCTTTGGATACCGCCATTCCAACCTGGCCGAATGGATCGAGGAGAAGACCGGGGGCACCGTGCGCGCCGGGGAGGTTGCCTCGATCGACATCGCCCTGCTGCGCCGGCCGAACGGGGCGACGGAGGTGAAGCGCCGGCTGCTGGAGCTGCCGAGGGGCTCATTCCTGGTCGTGAATGCCGCCGCCTATTCCGACCTGGAGGTGTTCGTGCACGGCCTGCTGCAGGCGGAGGCTGCCGGAAGGCGGTACCTGTTCAGGACCGCGGCAAGCTTCGTCCGGGTGAGGGCTGGAATCGAACCCCGGCCGCTGCTCACGCCGTCGGAAATCAACGGGGCCGGGCGCGAGGGAGGCCTCGTCATGGTGGGTTCCTACGTCAACAGGACCACGGTCCAGCTGGCGGCGGCCCTCACGCTGCCCGGTGTCGCCGGTATCGAGGTCGTCGTCGACCGGCTCGCAGCTGCCGCCACCCTCGCGGATGAGACGGACCGCGTGGCGGCGGCCGCCAAGGCCGCGATGCGGGAGGGCCGCCATGCGGTCGTCTTCACCAGCCGCGGCCATGAGACCGCGCTGGGCAGGGCCGGCGACCTGAAGGCCGGCGCAATCGTGTCCGCGGCCCTCTCGGGGATCGTCCGCGCCCTCCCGGCCACGCCGCGCTTCCTCGTCGCCAAGGGCGGAATAACCTCGAGCGACGTGGCGACGGGCGGCCTGGGTATGAGGCGGGCCCTTGTGCTGGGCCAGGCGGCGCCGGGCGTCCCGGTTTGGAAGATGGGGCCCGAGACGCGGTTCCCCGGCCTGAACTACGTCGTGTGGCCCGGGAATGTCGGCGGCCCGGGCGCCCTGCGCGATTTCATCGCGACCCTTGGCTGACGCCCTTTTCAGCCGCCTCGTCCGCCAGGAATTCGCGTATGAGGGCCTCGAATTCCAGGTCGCCGCTGAACCCAAGCGCCAACGCCCGCCTGACGTCAAACCTCGACGGCCAGCTGGAGACGATCCGGCGCACGGCTGGATCCCCCGAGAACTCGATTCGCGCCGGGGCCTCCCGGCCGGCGACGCGCGCAAGCGAGGCGATCATCTCCCCCACCGTCACCGTGATGCCCGGAAGATTGATGGTCCGGTCCGCTCCCAGCGCCTCCGCCGACAGGGACGCCCCATGGACAAGGTTCGCCACGACCGAGCGCGGCGACGAGAGCCACAGCGCGAGCTCCGGCCCCACCGGGCAGACGGCCTTCTCCCCGTGAAGCGGCTCCCGGATTATTCCGCTCACGAAGGACGACGCGGCGGCATTGGGCCTTCCGGGACGCACACAGACGGTCGGCAGCCGCAGGATCCGGCTGTCGACAAAGCCCCTGCGGCTGAACTCGGCGGCCAGCAGCTCGCCCATGGCCTTCTCGGCCCCGTAGGACGACTGCGGCCGCGCAGCCGTGTCGTCGGTGACCACCGGCGGGAGCGGCGCACCGAACACCGCGAGGGAGCTCGCGAACACGAACCGCGGCCGCCTCCCACCCGCGCGGGCCGCCTCGAGCAGCCGGCGGGTCCCGTCGAGATTGACCCTCATTCCCAGGTCGAACTCGGCCTCGGCCTGGCCGCTCAGGATTGCGGCGAGATGAAAGATGACGTCGGCGCCCTCCACGATGGATTCCGCCGCCCCGGCCTCCGAAAGGTCGGTGGTGAGCAGCGCGAGGCGGGGATCGTCGACGGGGGATTGCGCCGGCGCCAGGTCCGCCAGCACAAGGCGCTCGACGCGCGAATCCGCAAGCAGGGCCCTGGCAAGCCGGCTGCCAAGGAATCCGCCGCCGCCTGTAATGGCCATTTTCATGTCGAAGCGAATGTCACGGGCGAACAGCCAGCTTCGCCCCCCGGCCGCCTGCCATCAATTCAAATGGCGCCGGGGCTCCCCGGTCATTGCTTCCGGCGAGGGCCGCCCCTCAGGGGATCCGATCAGGCTTGGCGCGGAGCCTCCCTGTGATTCGAATCGTTCGCCTGAAACCCCGGGTCCCACTTTCAATCGGCGTCGCCGCATTCGCCTTTGCGGCGCTGGCCGGACGATCAGCCGAGAAGCCGACCCTCGACCTGCTGCATTCGTCGTGGCCGGCGAAGTGGATCGCCTGTCCCGGCGCGGACCCCCGGAGCCCCGCCGTCTATCACTTTAGAAAGCTCATCTCCCTGGCGGCGGCCCCAGGGAGCTTCATCGTCCACGTCTCCGCCGACAATCGCTTCGTGTTCTTCGTGAACGGCGTCCGGGTCGGCGACGGTCCCGCGCAGGGCGACCTCGACCACTGGCGCTACGAGACCTACGAGGTCGGGCCGCTCCTTCGGGCAGGCGACAATGTCATCGGGGCGACCGTGTGGAACTACGGCTCGCTGGCCCCGATGGCGCAGATGAGCGACCAGTCCGGATTCCTGGTGCAGGGCGACTCCGAGGCGCAGGCCGCCAACACGGACAAGTCGTGGGAGGTTGAACGGGAGGAGGGCGAGGGGTTCCTGGCCATCAGCCCCTCGGACGTGCCAAACTACTACGCGGCGCCTCCGGGCGAATTCCTGGACGGCCCCCGCTACGACTGGGACTGGCAGGCAGGCGCGCCGTCGGCGGCCTGGAAGCCGGCGGCCACCGTCGGCACGGGCGAGCCCGGCCGATATCCCAGCGGCTACCCCACGGGAACGGGCTCGGGCCTGAACCGGTGGCTTCTCGTGCCGGATCCGCTGCCGCGAATGGAGTTCTCCGACCTGGCGATCGGCACGATCGTCCGGGTCGAGGGCGCGAGCGGGGTCGACCGCCTGCCGGCCATTATCCCCGCCCACACGCTGGCGAAGATCCTGATCGACCGGGGCGCGATGACGACGGCGTATCCCGAGCTCGCGGTGAGCGGCGGAAAGGGAGCCAGCGTGCGGATCACCTATGCCGAGGCGCTCGTAGACGCAAAGGGCCTCAAGGGAAACCGAAACGAGACGGCCAATCGCTCGATCCTCGGCCTGGTCGACACGTTTGCCGCGGACGGCGGGCCCCATCGCGTCTGGTCGACGCTCGCCTGGCGCGCGTGGCGCTACATCCAGCTGGACGTCCAGACCGGGGACGACGCCATCACCCTCGAGTCGATGACGGCCCATTACACGGGTTATCCTTTCATCGAGCGCTCCGGCATCGAGGCCAGCGACCCGTCGATCGCAAAGATCTGGGAGATCGGGACGCGCACGGCGCGCATGAACGCCCACGAGACGTACATGGACTGCCCCTATTGGGAGCGCCTCCAGTACATCGGGGACACGCGGATCCAGGCGCTCATCTCCTATGTCGAGTTTGGCGACGACCGCCTGGCCAGGCAGGCGCTGAACGCCTACGACTGGTCGAGGACGAGCGAGGGCCTGACCCAGAGCCGGTACCCGAGCGCGCTCCCGCAGATCATACCCACCTTCTCGCTCCTGTGGATCGGCATGCTGCACGACTTCTGGCTCTACCGCCCGGACGCGGGCGCCCTCGCCGGATGGGTCCCCCACACGCGGGGCGTGATAGGCTGGTACGCGGGGCACCAGCGGCCCGACGGGCTGCTGGGACTGATGCCCTGGTGGAACTACGGGGACTGGACCCATGACTTTGACTTTGGCGTCCCGCCCCAGGACGCCGACGGCGGCTCGGCCCTCCTCTCCCTTGATTTCATGGCCGCCCTGCTCGACGGGGCGGACCTGGAGGACTACCTGGGGAATGCCTCGATCGCCGGGGAATACCGGGCGCGCGCCGCCGGCCTGGGGAAGGCCGTGCGGGAGCGGTGCTGGGTCGAGTCCCGGGGTCTCCTTGCGGACACGCCCGCGCAGGCCCACTTCAGCGAGGAGACCAATGCGATGGGCGTCCTGCTCGACGTCGTGCCCGCGGACCGCACCCGGGAGGTCATGACGGAGATCATCGGCCGCGAGGCCGGGTGGGCCGACACGGCGTCCGTGCGCGATCTCTCGCCCTCCAGCATCTACTTTCGATTCTACGTCGCGCGCGCCCTGGAGCACGCCGGGCTCGCCAGCTACTACCTCGACTCCCTCGGGCCATGGCAGAAGATGATGGCGCTGGGCCTCACGACCTGGGCGGAGACCGCCGAGCCCACGCGCTCCGACGACCACGCGTGGAGCGCCCACCCGAATTACGACCTGCTGACGCTGGTAGCCGGCATCCGTCCCGCGTCACCGGGTTTCCGCACGGTCCGGGTCGCGCCGCACCTGGGGACCCTGACATCGCTCACGGCCCGGATGCCCCACCCCGCCGGCGCCATCGCCGTCCGCTACACGAAGACCGGGGATTCCTGGAGCTTCAAGGTCCAGCTCCCGCCGGGCGTCACCGGGACATTTGAATGGGGCGGGCGCAGCACGCCGCTCGCCGAGGGACCCAACGACATCGAGAATTAAGCTCCGAAGATGTCGCGCGGCTCAAAGAATCGCGCGAGCTCGATCTTGGCGTTCTCAATGGTGTCCGAGGCGTGCACGACGTTGCGCATCATCTCGGTCCCGAAGTCGCCGCGGATCGTTCCCTTGGGCGCCTTGCGCGAATCCGTGGGCCCAAGCAGATCCCGCACCTTGCGCACGACCGAGTGACCCTCGAGGGCCATCACGATCACGGGGCGCGAGCTCATGAACTTCTCGATCTCCGGATAGAACGGCAGGCCCGCGACATGGGCGTAGTGCTCGCGGAGGACCTTCGCCGTCAGCTGGACCATTTTGCAGCCGGCAATGCAGAATCCCGCCCTTTCAAAGCGGTCGAGCACGTTTCCGACGTGCCGTTTCTCCATGCAGTCCGGCTTGAAAATGATGAGGGTTCTCTCCATCGGGACGGAAGAACATAGGGATGCCCCCCGCGATGGGAAGCATGATTTTGGCCTTCAGCCCTCGGACTTCTCCGCGGCAAGCGCTTGATTGAGAGCATCCTCCAGATTGTTATATCGGAAGGGATACCCCGAGCTCATGAGCTTGGTCGGGAGCACATGGGCGCTCGACAGAATCGTCTCGTCGGCCATCTGGCCCAAGGCGAGCCTGAGCAAAAAGGGGGGGATCGGCATGGAGAGCTGCCGCCCGAAGATCTGCCCGAGCGTCCTTGAAAACGCGGCATGCAGCACGGGCGCCGGCGAAACCGCGTTCACCGGGCCCGAGAGCCAGTCCTGTCCTATCGCGAACCGGATCACGCCGACGGCGTCCTCGAGCTCGATCCAGCTCATCCATTGGCGACCGGTCCCAAGGGGACCGCCCAAGCCGGCGCGGTAGTAGGGGGCGATCTTGCGCAGGAGGCCGCCTTCGCGCGAGAGCACAATCCCGAACCGGACGCAGGCGACGCGCGCCCCGAGGTCGGCCACCGCCATCGCCGCCGCTTCCCAATCGCGGCAGAGGTCCGCAAGGAAGCCGCTCCCCTGGCCGCTGGCCTCATCCACCTTGAAATTGCCGCGATTCCCGTAGAAACCGATCGCGGACGCGTTCACCAGCAAGCCGGGCCGCGGCCCATCGGAAATCGTGCCGCTGAAAACCTTGGCGAGGGTCCGCGTGGTGTCGATGCGGCTGGCCCGGATCTCATCGCGCCTGCGCTGCGTCCACCGGCCCCCCGCGACATCGGCGCCGCAGAGATTGACGACCGCCTGCGCCGTGCGGCAGGCGTCGAGCGGGACCTCTCCCGCAGCAGGGTTCCAGGACACCTCCCCGGGCGACGCCGCGGCGCGGCGGACCAGGCAGAGGACCTCGTGCCCGTCATGCCTGAGCGCCGCCGCAGTGGCGCGACCGATCAATCCCGACGCTCCGGCGATGAGGATCTTCATCGGCCGGGGCACCTCGTCTCGTGACTCATCGTGAAATCCCAGTTAAGCGCCAACAAAGGGCAAGCCCTCATCGATCGCGACGGCGCGCGCTCCCCTCCCCCAGCGCACCTCTCTTGCATTATCCGGGGCGTCCCGCGTTTTCCGAGGACCGGGCCGGCGTCACAGCGCGTCGCGGTACAGCGTCTCGTAGGCGGCCGCGGCGGTCTTCCAGCTGAAATCGCGCGCCATCCCGCGCTGCTGGATCGCGGCGTAACGCGGCTTGTTTCCAAAAAGCTTGAGCGCGCGCTCGAGCCCCTCCCCGAGCGCCGGCGCGTCGGGCTCGCACATGATGCCGGTGCCCCCGGATGGGTCCCCGTCGGCGTCGCGAACCGTGTCCACAAGGCCGCCCACGCGGCTCACGATGGGGACGGTCCCGTACACCTGCGAATACATCTGGTTGAGGCCGCACGGCTCGAAAAGCGAGGGCATGACAAAAAAGTCGCTGCCGGCCTCGATGAGATGGCTCATCGCCTCGTCGAGCCGCGCGCACATGAATATCTTCGAGGGATGGGCAGCCGCGATGTCGCGAAGCTCCCGCTCCATCCGCTTGTCCCCGGTCCCGAGGACCACGAGCCGGCATTCCCGGTCGGTGAAGAAGCCGGAGTTCGCGAGCACCAGGTCAACCCCCTTCTGCTCGGTGAGGCGGCACACCATCCCGAAGACGGGGCCGCCGAACAGAGGGTCGAACCCGCACTGCCTGAGGAGCCCCTTGCGGCATTCCCGCTTGCCGGCGAGGTTCGCCGCCGAGTAGCGCGCGGGGATCATCGCATCGGTCGCCGGGTTCCAGACCGCGGTGTCCACCCCGTTGATCAGGCCGGAAAGGTCGTCGACACGCATCTGCACGACACCCTCCAGCCCGCAGCCGAACTCCGGCGTCTGGATCTCCTTCGCATAGCGGGGGCTGACGGTGGTCACCTTGTCCGCGAACATGATCCCGCCCTTCAGGAAGTTCACCTGCCCNNTAGTATTCCAGGGCGTCCTTGTTGAAAAGCTCCTCGGGGAGGTTGGTCCTCTGGAAGGATGCCTCGGGAAACAGCCCCTGGTAGGCGATATTGTGGACCGTGAACACCGTCTTCATCGCAAGCGTCACCCCGAAGCGGCGCTCGGCGTCGCGCAGCAGGAGGGGCATCAGCGCCGCCTGCCAGTCATGCGTGTGGACGATGTCCGCCCCAAGGTCGGCGAGGCGCATGGTTTCGACAACGGCCTTGCAGAAGAACATGAACCTGTCCGAGTTGTCCTCATAGTCCCGATCTCCGTTTCCGTAGGGATTTCCGCGGTCGAAGAACTCCTCGCGGCAGACCAGGTACACGGTCAGGTTCTTCTTGGGAGAGAAGGAAAGCACGTCCCCGGAAAGGTACTGGTCTCCCATCTCGATCTTCAGCCGGAACTTCCGCTCTGCGCCGGCAGCCTCCTTGTGCGCGAGCGCGTCGCGGTACCCGGGAAGGAAGGCCGACACCTCATGGCCCATGTCCGCGAAGGTGCCCGTGAGCGCCCCCACGGCGTCCGCCAGGCCGCCCGTCTTCATGTACGGGTACAATTCGCTCGCGGCGTGGACGATCTTCAAAGTGTCCTCCCGCCCGCAAGCAAACTACCGCCGCGTTTCCGCCACATTCCGAACATGAAACCAAACACCTGGCAGCAGGTTGGAAAACTTGGAGATGGGCGCCGGCTCGTGTACAAAGGACGACAAATCTATCCCAGACGCGGGCAAATTGTCGAGACCGAGGACGCCAAAGCCCGCGAACCGGAAGACGCTAGAGACCCCGGCGACTCTCCGCGACCCTCCTGCGGTGATTAGCTGCCTTTCAGCTCCGGAATTCCTAGGGTCGAGTTCTCTGACGCATCGAAGGGAGTCCGAATGATAAGGCTCCTCGCGCTGTTGGCTCTTTCTACACTGTCTTCATCCTTGGCGGCCCAGCTGAGCGCGAGGCAAGGAATCCTTGTATTCACTCATGTCACCGTGATTGATGTGACCGGGGGGCCTTCGCTGAGTGATTCCACGGTCGTCATTGCGGGCGATCGCATCGCGCAGGTCGGGATGAGCGGAGAAGTTTTCCCTCCAGCGAACGCTGAATTAATCGATGCGACCGGCAAGTTCTTGATCCCTGGCCTATGGGATATGCACACCCATCCTGATCAGGAGGAATATCTGCCCCAGTTTATCGCCAACGGCGTCACGGGTATTCGAATTATGTGGGGCAAACCTTACCACCATGAATGGCGGAAGGAAATTGAGTCGGGAACGCTGCTTGGTCCGCGTATGCTCATTGCCAGCAATATCTTGGATGGACCGAAGCCCAACTGGCCGGGTTCAGTCGCAATCGCCAATGCGTCCCCAGGCCCGGCAGGCCGTTATCAAGGCCAAAGAAGAAGGGGCCGATTTCTTGAAAGTTTATTCGTACCTTCCCCGCGAAGCGTACTTCGCAATAGCCGATGAGGCCACGAAACAGGGAATTCCGTTCGAAGGGCATGTTCCAGATTCGGTCTCAGCTGAGGAAGCGTCCAACGCCGGCCAGAAAACGTTTGAACATTTGTTGGGTGTCCTGCCGGCTTGCTCTACCTGGGGCAATGAATGGGATAAAGCCGCGCTCGGTGACCTTTTGGAACAGAATTCCTTGGATAAGCCGACGTGGGTGGTTACTCGCACCGACGCGATCAGGCAACGGGTGCTTGACGGCTACAGTTCGGATAAAGCTGCAGCTCTCTTCGCGCTGCTGAAAAAAAATGAGACCTGGCAATGCCCCACATTAACGGTGCTGCACAAGACTGCGTTCATCAACGAACCCTATTTTTCCAGCGATCCGCGGCTAAAATATGTGCCGCGAGAAACCAGAGCCTGGTGGTATACGTGGACCAAGTCAAAAAGGCTCTGGTTGCAGGGCGACAACCTCGTCTACACCAGGAAGGAGTTCGAAAAAAATCTCGAGATCGTGGGAGCGATGCAAAGGGCCGGCGTGGGTATATTGGCGGGTACGGACCAGCTGAACGCGTATTGCTTCCCGGGCTTCAGCTTACATGACGAGCTGGGGCTCCTGGTTGAAGCGGGACTCTCCCCCCTGGAGGCTCTTCAAGCCGCCACCCTAAACCCGGCGGGCTTTATGGGCCGTGAGAAGGATTTGGGCACGATCGAAAAGGGCAAGTTGGCCGACCTGGTGCTGCTCGATGCGAATCCGCTCGGCGATATCGGCAACACGCGAAGGATAAACGCGGTTGTAGTCGGCCGCCAACTGTTCCCCAAGCCCGCGCTCGACGAGATGCTGGCCAAGAGCGAAGCTTGGGCCGGCAAATAGTCGAGGGTATGGGCAGGATTGCGGGGCCAGCTTGATCCCATGGCGCCGTGGGATTATTCCCGTGATTCGCCTCGAGCAGCCCTATGCGGCGCCTCCAAGTGGGTCGCAATGACGAGGCCCAAGTCCACGACGAATATCGCTATGACAACACTGTCTATCGCCGTGGCGGCGGTTCCGGGCGGCAGGAACTGGTCGCCGCCCCAGAGGACGAACGCCAAGCCGAGGAGCAATCCCTTGAGCATCCCGTTCGCCTGCCCCCTCGCACTTAACTGCATGCAGATGAAGGAGGAGCCGACGAACATGAGAGCCAGCGCACCCGCCTCATGGTGGCGGAGCGACGGATGGAAGCCGATCCAGAGGTCAGGCAGCAGCAGCCACGCCAGAGCGACGATCGCCAAGGCAAAAAGGCCGCCGCTGAGCGCGCGCAATAATCTTCTGACAAAAATCATTGCGGCAAAATTTCAGAAGGTGGGGTGCGGAGCAAAGCTGATCGGAACGGGTTGGTCCGGATTAGCACGGTCGTGCATGGCTGGTCGTCCTGATTCTTCCGGCCCAATTCCCGGTATTGCCCCGTGATTCGAGCTTACGGTGCCATTGTGCCGGTCCCAGTCGCAGGGGCATGAGTTCGTCCTAGCGTAACCTCCATCAATTCGCCGGAGAAAACCTCTGTGCAGGCGCCGCGCGGACGGCGCCCGAATTCAATGATTGCGGCGATTCCGGGCGGGGACTAGCTGACTGGCCCATGCGAATGTCCGCCGCATGTTTTTCGGCAGCGCTGATTGCGCTGGCCCAGGGGCCGTCCGCGTCGGCCCTGACCTTGATCCACGCCGGCACCCTCATAGACGGGGTATCCGACTCGCCCCGCCACCAGGTCACGATCGCCGTCGACGGCGAGCGCATCGCCAGCGTCGTGGACGGCTTCACGGCACCGGGGCAAGGGGACACGGTGATCGACCTGGGCGAGGCGACAGTGACGCCCGGCTGGATCGACTGCCATGTCCACCTCGACCTGGAGTTCACACCCCACAGCTTCACGGACGAGTTGGTCCTGAATCCAGCGGACTACGCGATTCGCGCGGTCGCGAATGCCCGAAAGACCCTCCTCGGCGGCTTCACCACGGTCCGCAACGTCGGCGACCACTACAATTCGACGATCGCGCTGCGGCGGGCGATACAGAGCGGCGCCGTGATCGGCCCGCGCATCTACTCCGCCGGAGGCGCCATCGGGAGCACGGGCGGCCATGCGGACCCGACCAGCGGCTTCAGCGCCGAAGTCATGGACCTGCTGCGCCGCAAGTGCGTCATCCATGGGCCTGAGGAGGCGCGCGAAGCCGTCCGCCAGCACTACAAGGACGGCGTCGACCTCATCAAGATCATGGCCTCGGGCGGCGTGCTCAGCATGGAGGCGAGCGGGGACAGCCCGCAGCTGGACGAGGACGAGATCAGGGCGATCGTCACCACCGCCCACGAGTATGGGCTGAAGGTCGCTGTCCATGCCCACGGCGCCGAGGCGATCCGCCGGTCGGTCGTGGGCGGCGTCGACTCCATCGAGCACGGGACCTACATGAACGACGAGGACATCGCACTCATGAAGGAGCACGGGACGTTCTACGTTCCGACCCTCACGGCGGGCCACTGGGTGGCCGAGAAGGCAAAGACACCGGGCTTCTTCCCGGAATTGGTCCGCAGGAAGGCGGCAACGATCGGCCCCGTCCTGGACGGGACGTTCAACCGCGCCTACCGTGCGGGCCTGAAGATCGCATTCGGCACCGACACGGGCGTGTCCGCGCACGGCGAGAACGCCCAGGAGTTCGAGTACATGGTCAAGGCCGGGATGCCTCCCATGACCGCGATCCAGTGCGCCACGCGCGAAGCCGCGAAGCTAATCGGCGCCGAGAAGGACATCGGCACCGTGGAAAAGGGCAAGTACGCGGACATGACGGCCGTTCCCGGCGATGTGCTTGGGGACATCTCGCTCGTGCGGCATGTCTCCTTCGTCATGAAGGGCGGCGTCGTCTATCTTCCCTGACGGCTGGACCGGCGCCCGGGCTGGCGTGCAGCGCGCATCCGGGAATTTGCCCACGAGGGTCGCCCGCCCCGGCGCGAGCTACCCGCCGGGACGCTTGCCGCGCCGCCTGATCCGCGCGCCGGCCACCGCCAGCCCGGCCACCATGAGCATCCATGTCGACGGCTCGGGAACGGGCGTGAAATTCAACGTCAGGGTGTTGCCGACCTCACCCAGGGAAAAGACCCCGCCCCCGAAGACATTCTGGAAGCTGGAGGTGTTGATCGAGAAGTCCGAGGAGCTGAATCCCGCGATGGAACTCGCCGTGACGAGTGTCCACGTGTACGGCAGCGATGAATTGAAATTCGCCATTCCGGGATTTCCGCTCGAGGGGTCGATCGAGATGACCGAGATGACGAACGGCGAGACCGGCGTCGACGTGATGGTCAATGCGCCCGTCACGTTGACGGTCGAATAATCGACTCCCGCGACGCCCGAGGCCGTCGCGACGCTGAAGCCGTAGATGCCCCCCGTTCCAAAGGTCACCGGCGTCCCAAAGGAAAGGGAGGATACGTACTCGCCGGCATACTGGTTGCCGGGGAGCACCGTTGAGCCGCCCGCTATCGTGACGCCTCCCGGCGGCGAGAACGTGCCCCTGCCGCTCAGCGTGGCGCCCGGGGAAAGGGTGATCGCATTGGTGAGCGTGGCGCCGGAGTCCACCCCGAGCTGTGCGCCGCCGGCCACCGTGATCGGGCCGGTGCCAAGCGACCCCGACGCCCCGGCGATCAGTCCGCCGGCGCTGACGTCCGTCCCGCCGCCGTAGGTCGACGTCCCGCCGAGATATTCCGTCCCGAGGTCGATCTTCACGACCTGGGTCGATGCGTCGCCCTGTATGGCCCCATAGTAATACGACGGCTGCGAGACGATGAGGTCCGTGTCGAGCGTCAGCGTCGAGGCGGGGGCCAGCACGATCGTGCTGTCCGAGTCTCCCGCAAGGTCCAGGATTGTCGGGGCGGTGGCCCCCGCGGTGAAGGTCACCGTGGAGTCCGTCAGCTGCAGCGCGCCGGTTCCGAGGCCGCTGTCATTGCCGACCGTCACGTCGGAGTCGTTGATCGATGTGCCGTCGGAATAGGCGTTGGCGCCGTTGAGGTCGACGTTGCTGTCGATCACGAGGTTCCAGCTTCCGCTGATGATTCCGTTCAGCGTCAAGGTGTTCGAATTCTCGCCGCTGCCCAGCGTGAGCGTGGAGTTGAGGTTGATGTCATTGGCAAGCGCCACGTCGACGTTGTAGGGGGCGATGACGGCGTTGACGCTGACCGTCACCGGCCCGGTTCCGAGCGCGCTCGGGTTGGTGACGTAAAGGACCGGACTTCCATTGTTGAACACAGTTCCCCCGGAGTAGGTGCTGGTTCCCCCGAGGGTGACCTGCCCATCTATCGAGATCTCCCCCGGGCCGGAAAAGTCGCTGATGACCCCGTTGAGCGTCAGCATGTCCGTGGTTTGCACGTTTCCGAGAACAAGTCCCGGGCCGCCCTGGATCGATCCCACGGAGATCGGATTCGTGAGCGTGACGTTCGCTCCCAAGGGAGCGAGATAGGGGATGATTGTCGTGGTGGCGGTATCCGGCACCGTGATCGGCCCCGTCCCCAGGGCGTTGTTGTTGTTGATGAAAAGCGAGCCGCTGTTGAACGTCGTCCCCAGGCTGAAGGAGTTGTTGCCGGTAAGGGTCACCGAGGAGCTGCTCTGATTGGATTCGATGGGATTCAGCAGACCGATGGTCAGCGAGGAACCGGGGCCGTCCGTGAGGTTCGAGGTGACCGTCAGCTGGCCCCCTTTGACCCCCGTGAACTGGTACTGGTTGTTGGCGGGGGTGATCGGGCCGGACAGCGTCACCACCGTCGCGGTGCCGATGAAGGGGACATTGTCGCCGTCGAAGCCCGACAGGTCGATCGGATCGCTGATTGTGCGCGGGCTGGCCGGGTTGGTGGAATCGAAGCCGATCACGCCGTTTCCCGCGAAGGTGTTGACGAGCGAGACAAACTGCTGGGCGTTCGCGATGTTTGACGCCAGCTCGGTGTAGCCGACATAGCCGCCGTACAGGGAAATCTCGCCGGAGGTCGGCGTGGGCGAGTCAAAAATCAGGACGCCGCCGAGCGACCGAGTCCCCCCCTGGTAGGTGTTGCTGCCCTGGAGGAGGACGGTGACCGGGGAAGGCGCCGCGCTCATGATCAGCTCGGTCCCGTCAAAGTCGGGAAGGTTGCTCTGCACCGTGAGCGTGCCGCCGCCGCCGCCAAACTGGTAGCCTGCGCTGGAAGGGTTGATCGGCCCGGTCAGTATGGCGGCCGTCGCCGAGCCCAGGCCGAGGAAACCCTCGCTGTAGAAATTGGACAGGTTGATCGGGTCGCTGAAGATATTTGGCGTGGAGGGATTGGCGACGGTGTCGAAGCCGAGCGTGCCGTTCATGTTGGGTCCTAGCGACGGGCCGTAGGTGGTGATGAACGCCGCGACGGCGCCAGGATTCACGAACGTTCCGTCGAGGCCCAGGTAAGCCATGTTGCTCACCTGCAATCCGGACGGCGACAGGCTCGAGAAGGAGGTCGCGGGGTTTCCCGCGGGCGCCAGGATCAGCTGTGCGCTGGACACGTTGATCGAGGCGACATTGCTCAAGGTGCCCTGAATCACCATCTGGGATCCGCCATCCAGCGGCTCCATCGATGTTGTCCCAAGAATCGTCAGGGCCGTCGACGGCGGCCCGGCTAGGGTGCCGCTCAGGTACACGTCGGCCCCGGCGTTGAGCAGCAGGTTGGTGGCGGCGTTCGTCATCGTGACCGTCCCGGAAAGGTTCAGGGGCGCGAGCGTGTCGGATTGATTGCTCCCGAGCGTCACGCCGTTGCCGAGCGTGACCGCGTTTGCAAGCGTGACCGGGTTGTACCAGGACTCCATGGCCGATCCGTCCGCGAGCGTGATGGTCCCCGTGCCCCCGGCACCGTCCGATCCTGCAAAAAAGAAACCCGATGAAACGTCCAGGCCGCCGCTGAAGGTGTTGTTTCCGAAAAAATAGGTCGACCCCACCAGCGTCAGCGTCCTCGCGCCGCCGGACTGCGATATGTCTCCCGACACGTCGAGGAACCCGACCGACTCGCTCCACGTCTGGTTGGCCGACAAGATGACCGGGGCGCCGTCGAAAAGGTACGTGTTGAGCGAACCCGGCGTGGAAATCCCACCGCTTCCGATCGTCAGGGAGCCTGAACCGACCTGGAAAAGGTTGTATTGCGAGTAGCCCTCGGATCCAAGGAAAACGATGCCCGCGACATTGGCCGCCGTGTTGATGCCCACGTTCGAGTACGACGAGACGCTCAGGTCGAGCGTGTCGACCCCGTTGTTTGGCGGCGGCATGCCCGCCGACCAGTTGGCTCCCGTCGTGTAGTTGGTGTCGGGTCCCCCTCCCGTCCAAACCGCCGTCTGCGCGGCCGCCGGCGAGGCCAGCTGGCATATCCCGAAGGCGGCCACGAACGTCGCGAACGCTGTTTGAAAACGTCCCATCATGCGAAATTTTCCAAAGTTCAAACGGGTTGCACAAGATCAATCGTGGTGCCCGCCGACGGCACCGAGTTCGTATTTCTATTTAATGCGCTCGCCAATTGGCGGCCGTTGAGGGATATTGGGAGCGGTTGACTCGCCAAACGCGGGTCCCATCAAGAAATGTCAAACACCAAGCCGGGCCCAAAGGGGTCCCATGCCGATGACTCAGTCAAAGGCGTAATTCAATTCAGGGCAGGCGGTTCCGCCTTTGTGATCGTGGGGGGAAACCGCGATGAACCGTCGATCCAGATCGCGCCCGACGACACCGACGTGGCCCTGCCGGGCGACACCGTCATGGTGCGCATCTATCGCGGGGTCGCCGGAAAGCGGCCCGGCGAGCGGGTCGGGCGCGTCGCGCAGGTTCTCGAGCGGGCGCGCGCGACCATTGTCGGCGACCTGAGGCGCGAGGGCCGCAATTATTTCGTGGCGCCGGACGACCCCCGCTTCGTCTACGAGATCGCCGTGCCCGACCCCGTGCGCTCCCCGGTTCGGCCCGCCCCGCATCCCGGCGACAAGGTCGTCGTGAAGCTCGGGGAGTGGCGCCGGCGCGAGCAGCCCCTTGTGGGCGAGGTCGTCGACCGTCTTGGGCGCACCCATGAGCCGAAGGCGGAGCTCCTTGGCATCTTCGTCAAGCATGGGCTCGAGCCCAACTTCCCCCCCGAGGTCGAGCGCGAGGCCTCGAGCCTCCCGGAGCGCGTCGGCCCGCGGGAGATCGAGGGCCGGCTCGACTACCGCTCCGTGCCCGTCTTCACGATTGATCCCGACGATGCCAAAGATTTCGACGACGCCCTCTCGATCGAGGATGTCGGTGGCGGCGACGTCCGCGTGGGCGTCCATGTCGCGGACGTGTCGAGCTACGTCAAGCCCGGCACCGCGATCGACCGTGAGGCCAGGGAGCGCGGCAATTCCACCTACCTTGTGGGGACGGTGATCCCGATGCTGCCGGAGAAGCTGTCCAACGGGCTTTGCTCCCTCGTCGAGGGGCAGGACCGCCTGTGCAAGGCGGTCTTTCTGACCTACGGCGAGGATTTCCGGCTCAAGGAGACGAACTACGCCAACACCGTCATCCGAAGCCGCAAGAGGCTCACGTACCGGCAGGCCTACGCACTGCTCTACGAGGACAGCCTGGAGAAGATCCGCTCGCTTCCGGTTCCCCCAAAGCACCAGACCGGCTCGACCGGCCGGGCGCTCAGGGAGCTCGACGACGGCGAGCTCTCCGACCTGCAGGCGTGGATTCGCGCGCTTTGGCGGATAGCCGGCGCGCTGCGGCGCGCGCGGATGGCCCATGGAAGCCTCGACCTCGACATGCCCGAGACGAAGATATTCGTCGACCCTCTCGGCTACGCCGACCGCCTTGAGAAGATCGAGCAGGACGAGAGCCACCAGCTCATCGAGGAATTCATGCTCGCGGCAAACGAGGCCGTGGCCCGGCTGACCCGCACCCAGCGGCTGCCGTCGCTCTACCGCGTCCACGACGAGCCGGACCCGGAGAAGCTGAGCGACTACCGGCAGTTCGTTGCGACGTTCGGGATCAAGGTCGGCGACCTCACGCGCCGCGAGGAGGTGACCAAGCTGCTCAAGATCCTCCATGCGCACCCGCAGGGCCACACGCTGCGCACCCAGTTCCTGCGAAGCCTGAAGAAGGCCTGCTACCGGGCGACACCCGACGGGCACTACGGCCTCCACAAGAAGGACTACACCCACTTCACATCCCCCATCCGCCGCTATTCCGACCTGGTCGTGCACCAGGTCCTCCAGTCCTACCTCGCGGGCCGCTCCCACGGCGGGGGCGTCCGCCATGACATCCGGGGCATCCAGCAGCTGGCCGAGCACCTCAGCCTGACGGAGATCAACTCAGCCGAGGCCGAGCGGGAGAGCGTGAAGATCAAGCTGCTTGAGTTCTTCGAGCGGGAGCTCGCGAAGAAAAAGAGGACGGCGTTCATCGCGGTCATCACCGACGTGCGCAGGCACGGGTTCTTCATCGAGCTCGTCGAGTCGATGACCTTCGGCTTCGTCTCATCCGACACGCTGGGCGACGACTACTACCAGCTCAACGCCGAGGGAAACGCCCTCGTCGGCCGCCGCAAGCACCGGACCTACGAATTGAACGGCCGACTTGACGTCGTCGTCGACAAGGTGGACCGGTTCAAGCGTATCATCGATTTCCGGCCGGCCTGACCCACCCCTCCACCATGAAAAACTACGATTTTCCAACCCAGTTCCGCGCGCTTTATGACCAGGCGGTCGACCTTTACAAGAAGGGCAAGCGCGGCGCCGGGAGCTACTTTGACAAGGCCCAGGCCGCGTGGCTCGCGGCGAACGGGATCACCCCCCAGTACATGTACGACTATGCCGAGGACGAGAACTCCGGCGGCGAGCCCGGATTCGGCCACGCCCTCGCGATCGAGCTCTTCCGGCGGAACTACTTCGTGAACGTCCAGGAAGGCAAGCCGTCGACCGTCATCCTGGACGAGTCGAAGATGCCGGCCAAGACCGAGTCCGCCAAGGGGATCGAATGGCTGCCGCGGATCATACCGAAGGCCAAGGCCAAGCTCCGCGGCGAGCTTCCCGAGAGCCTGATGTACTGCTGCGGCGGCGACAGGCGGTTCTTCAAGGCGAACAACATTCTGCCCGCCGAGTTCCTGGGCGTCGTGTGGCGAAACGGGGACGACGATGCGGCCACGATC
>PLKS01000112.1 GCA_003140665.1 Opitutaceae bacterium | reverse complement strand
CGCTGTAGATGTCGCCCGTCCATACCGCCGCGTGGTGACGCTGGAAGCCGGCGGGGCCGGCGCGGGAGAGGATGAAGGGCCGCTGCTGCGGATGCACCGAAAGCTGGACCCCCTCGAAGCTCAGCGTGCACAGCAGCGAATACTCGTTGTGGATGTCCGGCGGCCCGCCCGCGTAGTAGTGCGTCTGGGGAGGCTCGCCCTCGGGCTCGTCGAGGTCGAGCCACCAGCCGGCGACGCCCTGCTCGTTCAGCCTGCGGGTTTGCGGCCACAGCCATTCGTTGATCCTCGGGTGGGTGAAGTCGAGGAGCTTGCCCCCGTAGTAGCCGGCCTCGACGGGGTTGCCCTTGCCGTCCGTCGCGAAGACACCCATCGCCCAGCCGGGCGCAAACGTGGGCGAAGCCTCCTGGATCATCGGTCCCGACTGCGAAACGACGATCCTGACGCCCTTCCTGGCGTAGGCGGCTATCTTTTCCGCCGGGCTGAGGCCGTGGCCGGTGTCGATCCAGCGCTTGGCCCAGACATAGTCGGTGACCACCTCGGGCCAGTCCGCGTCGATCACCATGACGTCGACCGGGAATCCGCGGGCCGTCAGCTGGTGGTAGGCCTCGTCGAGCGCGTCCCAGTCGTAGTAGGTGCACTTGCTCTGCCAGTAGCCAAGAGCCCAGAGCGGCGGCAGCGAGGGACGGCCGGTGAGTCCCGTGTAGCGCTCGATCACGTCCGCCAGTCGCGGCCCGTCGATCACGTAGAAGTCGATCTCGCCCCCGTCGGAGTCGAGACGGAGTTGGTCGGCCTGCGTCTTTCCGAGGTCGAAGAGGAGCCGATGGACGTTGTCGAAGAAAATGCCGTAGGCATGGCCGTCCCGTCCCGTGCTCAGGAGAAAAGGCACCGGGTACTGCGCGGTGACATTGCCGGAGTTGATCTGCTGGCCTGCCCAGAGGTCGCGAACGACGCCACGGCGGTCGAGGCGCCCGTTGTTGTGGTTGTCCTGGCCGAGGCCGAAGAGCCGCTCGGAGGGCGCCAGAGCGTCCGTGAGCGTCCAGGGGCCGCCGGCCCCGTGCGCGGCGATGCGCGCATCGGCCAGGAGGGCCGGGCCGCCGCCGCTTGCGCGGACGCCGAAGGCCAGCGTGCCGCGGTTCACGGTCACGGTGAGGGCGCCGGTCTCCACGGCGACCTCGTCGCCGCTGTCGGCCCGCGCGACGGGAGATCGCGCGGCCGGCGCCGTCTCCATCGCGAGCGACGGCTGCCGTTCAAAATCGCCCGAGGGCTTGAGCCAGATCCGGACGACGTGGGGATCGAGGGCCTCGATGCGGAGCCGCGCGCCCGCGGGGCCGTCGACCGTGACGCCGCCCGCCGCGCCCGATGCCGCGCCAAGCGCGGCGGGCGCGAAAGCGAGGGCAAGGGCGACGATGAAGCGGGGATCCGTTCGGGGGTGGGGCATCTTCAGTAGAAGATTCAGTGTTGCGCGCGGTTGGCAAGAGCCGGCCGGGCATCCGGATTTCGCGCCGTCCGGCGGCCGCCCTTCCGACCGTTTATGCTTCCCTTTTGAGGCCAGGCTTGGTTGACCTTTGGACCCGCCGTCCACTGGGTTTGGCCCGCGGCCCACCCGCCCACAAACACATCATGCGACACACGATCTCAGTCCTCGTTGAGAACAAGTTCGGGGTCCTGGCCCGCGTCGCGGGCATGATCTCCGGGCGCGGCTTCAACATCGACTCGCTCAACGTCGCGCCGACCCACGACGCCTCGCTTTCAAGGATAACGATCGTGCTGAAGGGGGACGACGCCGCGCTCGACCTCTGCACCAAGCAGCTGCGCAAGCTCGTGAACGTCGTCGAGGTCATGGACTTCAAGGACGGCCAGACAATCGCGCGCGAGCTGGTCCTCGTCAAGGTGCGCGCCGACGCGAAGACGCGTCCGGAGATCCTCCAGATCAAGGAGATCTTCCGCGCGAGGATAGCCAACCTTGCGCAGGACACCCTCATCATCGAGGTGACCGGCGACGAGGAGAAGGTGAGCGCCTTCCTCGGGCTTCTCGAGCCGTTCGGCATACTCGAAATCGCCCGGACGGGGCGGCTTGCCCTCAAGCGGTGACGCGCCTCCCGGTCCGCATCCAGCTTTACCATGCCCGCCAAAGTCTACACCGACAAGGACGCCGACCTCGGCGTATTCAAGAACAAGACGCTCGCCGTGCTCGGATACGGATCCCAGGGGCATGCGCACGCGCTCAACCTGAAGGACAGCGGATGCAAGGTCATCATCGGCCTTTACCCGGGCTCCAAGTCGCGCAGGGTCGCGAAGCAGCATGGATTCGAGGTGGTCGCCACCGCCGAGGCCGTTCGTCGCGCCGACGTGATCCTGGTGGGGCTTCCGGACATGAAGCAGGCGGCCGTCTACAAGAAGGACATCCTTCCGAACCTCTCGAAGGGAAAGACCCTCATCTTCAGTCACGGGCTAGCCATCCATTTCGGGCTCATCCGCCCTCACAAGGACATCGATGTCATCATGGTGGCGCCCAAGGGCCCCGGGCACCTCGTCCGCAGGCTCTACGTCGAGGGCAAGGGCATGCCTGCGCTGGTCGCGGTCTTCCAGGATCGCTCGAGGACGGCAAGGCGCCAGGCGCTTGCGTGGGCCAAGGGCATCGGCTCGACCCGGGCCGGCGTCCTCCAGACCACCTTCAAGGAGGAGACCGAGACCGATCTCTTCGGCGAGCAGGCGGTCCTCTGCGGGGGCGCCAGCGCGCTCGTCCAGGCCGGGTTCGAGACGCTGGTCGAGGCGGGTTACCAGCCGGAGATGGCCTACTTCGAGTGCCTNNGAGAGCGGGATCGCCGGCATGCGGTTCTCCGTCTCCGAGACTGCGAAGTACGGCGACCTCACGCGCGGGCCCCGGGTCGTCAACGCCGCCACGAAGCGCGAGATGAGGAAGATCCTTTCGGAGATCCAGTCGGGGAAGTTCACCCGGCAATGGGTCGCCGAATACAAGGGCGGCCTCAAGAAGTACAACAGGCTCCTCAAGAAGGGCGCCTCCCACAGGATCGAGAAGGTCGGCCAGCGGCTTCGCGGCATGATGCCCTGGATGTCGAAGAAGAACCTGAAAGGCGTCCAGGCCGCGTACTGATCGCCCCGGCTCCGCCGGATGGCGGGGGCGCCCGAGCATGGGAAACAAACTCGTCCTCGCGACCCGAAGGAGCCCGCTTGCGATTGCACAGGCGGAATGCGCCGCGGCGCACCTGCGCAAGCACCTCGGCGCCGAGTGCGAGCTCCTCGAGGTCGTCACGACGGGCGACCGCCAGGCCGAATGGTCGCTCGAGGAAAAGGGCGGCAAAGGGCTTTTCACCCGCGAGCTGGAGGCGGCCCTCCTCAGGGGCGAGGCGGATGCGGCGGTCCACAGCGCGAAGGACCTGCCCGGCGAATCGGTGGCGGGGCTCTCGACCGCGGGCTACCTGCCCCGGGAGGATCCCAGGGACGTGCTCATCCTCCGGGCGGGCGTGGATTCGCCGGGGACGATAGCGACCGGCAGCCCGCGTCGCCGGCACCAGGCCGCGATGCTTTTCCCCAACCTCGGGTTCGTGGAGATCCGTGGCAACGTGGACACGCGGCTCAGGAAGATCGCCGACCTTCGCATCGCCGACGCGACGATCCTCGCCGCCGCGGGGCTCAGGCGGCTCGGAATAGGGTCCTGGCCTGGGGTCGTGTTCCACCCGCTGGACTTCGGGAGCATGGTGCCTGCGGTGGGCCAGGGCGCGCTCGCGATCCAGTGCCGGACGGCGGACGAATCCCGGTTCGCGGGGATCCTCGACGGGCCGACAGCCCGTGGAATGGGGCTTGAGCGGGCGATCCAGATTGCGCTCGGCGGCGGCTGCCACACGGCGCTGGGCGCCTATGCGACGGCCGACACGCTCTATTTCTTCCACGAGTCCGTCGGCCTGAGGACAACGCCGATCGGGGAGGCCGACCTCTCCTCGCCTGCCGCCGCGGCGGAGCGGATCCTCCGCCGGTTCGGGCTCCCGTAGGCGGCCCCCGATCGCCATGTCAGAACCTGGAAAACACCCGCTCTCGGGACGACGCATCGTGGTCACGCGCACGCGGGACCAGGCGTCCGAGCTGGCCGCGAGGCTGGCGTCGCTTGGCGCCGAGGTGGTCGAGCTCCCGGTCCTGCGCATCTCCGGGGAGGTCTCCAAGCAGACGCTGGCCGACGTGATGCTGGAGTTCGG
>PLKS01000146.1 GCA_003140665.1 Opitutaceae bacterium | reverse complement strand
TAACAAGTTACATTGAATCAATTTATGCTCGAATGCGGCACATGTGCTGCTATCTGGCTCCTGACCCATGACTCCCGCACAAAAGCACCTTCTGGCGGCGATCATCGTCTCAGCCTTCTGCCATGGATCACTGCGCGCCCAGGAGGACTTGGTCATCTACGACAACGACTGGAATATTCCAGGCAGCTACATCGAGCAGAATGCGCTGATGCCGCTTCTGGCGTCTCCGCACGTAAAGGTGCTCGCATGTACTACCGTGACTGGCGACTGCTGGCGCGACGAAGGCGCGGCAAGCCTCCTTCGCTACCTTGAGATAATCGGAAGGCCGGACATCCCCGTTTACAACGGAGCGGTTTTCCCACTCGTGAATACGCGCGAGCGCATGAAACATTGGGAGGAAACCTATGGCTACGTTTACTGGAAGGGAGCCTGGAACGACCCGGCAAAGTTCCCAAGAAGCCATCCCGATGAACCCTACAAGATAGTTCCACCCCTTGATAGGATGCCCCAATTGAGACCCACTGCTGGCACAGCCGCGGATTTTCTTATCAAGGCGGTGCATGAGCATCCTCATCAAATTACGATCTTTGTGGGCGGTCCGCTGACCAATCTGGCCTTGGCCATCGGGCTCGATCCAGAATTTGCGGGCTTGGCGAAGCGTCTCATTTTCTTTGGCGGAGCCCTTGGACAATTGTCCGACGGGGATGCAGACGGGTTTCATTCGGATTTCGATGTGATCTTCGATCCCGAGGCCGCCCATATCGTGTTGGCCGCGCACTGGGCCAAGATCATCTCGGTCGCCGATGTCAGCAATGATTTCTATTTGGATAAGGACCTAATGCGCCGGATCCAGTCGCACCCGTCACCAGCAAGCGACTACCTGGAGCAGAATTCCGCAATCGGCCTGCCCCTTTGGGGAGAATTGGCTACCTCGATCATCGCGGATCCAACGCTGATAACCAAGAGCTTTGAAGTAACCATGGACGTCGATATCGACCACGGAATCAACTATGGCCGAACGGTCATAGGACCTGTGAACGCAAAACCGCGTTTTGGAGTTTCGAATGTGACTGTTATCAAAGCGGTCGATGGCAAACGCTTCATCGACCAGCTGGTCCTCGCCATCCAAACGGATCTTCGCCCGAAAGCCCAAGGGCCGTAAGGGCCGATTCCCCGATGCCTGCTTGCCGAGCGAGAATTTGGTGTGACCAAAAGGGCAAACGCTCATGCTCGCCTCAAACTGCCCGGACTGGCACAGCCAATCCCAGTCGAACCCTTTACCCGTGACGACAGCACCCATTATGCAGGCATCCGTCACGAGCTCGAAGCCCGTGATGAAGGGATTGGGCTTATGGATTGAACCGAATTCACGGACCTCTTATGCCTGGGGTTCTATGGGAATGAAGAGCGTCGTTGCCTGGACGCCGACGCTGACCAAGGGCGGAACGCATGTCCGCATGGAGCAATCCGGTTTCCGGTCGGAAGAAGATGCCAACTACAAGGGCGCGGGCCACGGCTGGCAGAAGTTCACCGGCGACTTGGAGCGTGTCGTTGGAGGGTTGGATTGAACAAGAATGCAAAAGCCATTGCTTACCCCGACCACGGATTGATCATCATCCGCAGGGCACGGAAGAATAATCTCAAGAACGCCGTTCAGCTAATCCGTAAATGAAGAGAACGAACCTCAAGGTTGACGCATATATCAGCGAAGACCGGAAGTGGCGGAAAGAATCCGAGAGATTGAGAATGATCAGTCTCGGCTGTGGGCTGACCGAAGAATTGAAGTGGGGTAAACCTTGTTACACCTTCCAGGAAAGTAACGTGGTTATAATACAAGGATTTAAGGAATACTGTGCGCTTATGTTCTGCAAAGGCGCCTTGTTAAGGGACACCAAGGGTGTTCTCAAGAGAATCGGAGAGCATACGCAGGCCGCGCGCCAGGCTCGGTTCACCAGTGTTCGGGAAATAGTTGAGATGGAACCAACGTTGAAGGCCTACATTTATGAGGCCGTTGAAGCGGAAAAGGCCGGTTTGAAGGTGATTCTAAACAAGAACCCGAAACCCATTCCTGAGGAATTCCAAAATAAATTGGATGATACCCCTGCCTTGAAAACTGCTTTCTATGCGCTGACGCCAGGGCGGCAAAGAGGATACATCTTTTATTTTTCTGCGGCCAAACAATCCAAGACCCGGGTGTCGAGGATTGAAAAATGCAGCCGGCGAATTCTCAATGGAAAGGGATTGGATGATTAAGTCCCGCGAGCGGTGGGTCATTCGTCCCAATAGCGGAGCCGGCGGTTCCTCCTTATTTTGCGCATAGGAATCAAGAGCCAACCGCAGTGCTTCTTGGATCTCTTTGGCTGCGGCTTCACGGGAATCACCATGCGCCATGATGCCGGGCATATCGTTGACTTGCGCGACGTAGCAATCATCACCTGGAACTTCGCTGTACCAGATGCGGACTTCGTAATCTTTGACGGTAGGTTTCATGAGAGAGTTTGAGTTTTGAGCTGATCGCGGACTTGGCCCACTTGGTACAGCTTCGCTTTGCCAACCCGTAAACCCGCTACCTTGGGGTAGTGGGTCGTTCAGAAAAGCCTTCGCGGGCAAACGATCCCGAGGCTCACCTCAATCCCCCGTGGAGCCGGCCAAAGGTATGGGCAAGCATGAGCGCAAAGACCAAGATTCCCGCGCCAAGAAAAAGAACGTGCCTGGTCCTTCGTAGCTCGAAATTTCCGACCCGGCACACGAGCAGATAGGCCACGGCAAGGTTGAAGAGTCCCCAAAGGACGTTGACGGTCGAGGATGACAATCCCTCCCCGGGCGGGCTCGCGAAGGGGCTCTGAAAGGCATGGCCCGAGAGGCCGTTGCCGAGGTGGGGTAGCGCATTCACAAGGAAGGCGCCCCCGAAAAAATAAGACAGGTAGTGGTACCAGCGCATGGCAGCCGAATTCTTAGGCGCGATTCTCCCTTGGTCAATCGGCCATTCCATTCAAACTGACCCACCACCGCTTTTTGACGGGTATCTGCGGAGATTTGCGTGAATTTTTCGGGCGAAAGCCCTTTCCGTTGGTGCCCAGTGAAACATAATGGGCGTACACTTGGCGGTTCGAGTCCTGTTTGTTGGAGGACCTGTTGGTTTAGCACGAACGAAGGGGTGCTAAACTTTTTCTGCAAACTTGCTCTACGCTTGGATTAGGATTTCAGACGCTTAATGAATTGGGCCTCAAAGATCTCATATACGAGCTGCCGCTCCTCGATGAAGATCGCTTCGATAGCATCGTCTGCCGCGTAGCTGAAGACCATCCGATGCCGGCCGACACGGAGGCGATAGTATCCGGATAGATTCCCCTCCAATGCGCGAATGTCTCCTCGCTCCGATCGAAGACCAACTAGCGCCAGCTTAACGGCGCGCCTCGGTTCTGGGGCAAGCCGACGCGCATACCCGACGACCTGCACCGACGGTCGCACAACACGAACCATTATGGAATGTCGTCCAGACTGCCGAATTGCGTGTGCCCGGCCCTGTGTTCATTGATCGCATGCATCGCCGCAACGTTCCCCATGATCTCCAGCGTCTCCGCGATGGCACTCATGCGTTCATGTCCAATCATGCAGGCTACTGGCTCGTCATGACGGGTGACGGTGACCACGTCCCCCTTCTCGGCAGCCTTTACCAGGGCTGGGAAGGAATCCTGGCCCTCTGTGATGCTCACGGTAGATTTCATGATAATACCTGTAGTTTATTGGCGGTCAAAGTCAAGGTCAACTCAGCTCGTGGGTTTGAAAACTGAACTCAAAAACGCAGCTCCGTACTGACCTGCTGTGGAGCAGAGCCGTGGAGATCGGTTCGAATCCGGTTTGGTGGAGCAGATCGGGATCAAACCGACGACCTCGTCGTTGCGAACGACGCGCTCTATCAACTGAGCTACTGCCCCGAGGGGAAGGGAAGTTATCTAAATTCCGCGGCCTGCAAGTCCATCACAAACTTGGGCCGCTCCGTCAGCCCGACCGGGCGCGGTCGGATTCGCTCGCCATCCGCGCGAAAATCATCTTCCCGGCCCCCGTCGGAAGGAGGCTGACGATTTCAACGCCGGCATGCTGGCCCACGTGGGGGCGGCCGCCGGTCACGACGACCATCGAGCCGTCGGCAAGGTAGCCGATCGCCTGTCCCTCCTCCTTGCCGGGCTTCACGAGTTCGACCTCGAGCCTCTCACCAATCATCAGCTCCGGCTGGAGCGACTTCGAGAGCTTGTTGAGGTTGAGCCATGGAACCCCTTGGAATTCAGCCATCTTGGCCAGGTTGTAGTCGGTGGTGAGGAGCTTGGCCCGCATCGATTGCGCCAGGAACACGAGCTTCGCCTCCACGTCCTCCTTGCGGGCCACCTCGCTCTCGGTGATCCGGATGTCGAGGGTCTTGATCGCGCGGAGGGCGTTCAACACGTCGAGCCCGCGGCGGCCGCGGGCCTGGCGCATGGGATCCGGCGAATCCGCGATCGCCTGGAGCTCGTTGAGGACAAAGCGCGGGATGACGAGCGCGGCGCTCAGGAACCCGGTCTCGCAGACCCGGGCGATCCGGCCATCGATAAGGACGCTCGTGTCGACCACCACCAGGGGGACATCCACCTCGTGCGGGACGAAGCGGACGTAGGGTATGACAAGGTTGAACTCGTCCTTTCCGCGCAGCGCGATGACGGTGCCAAGGTAGGGGCAGATGAGGAAAAGCGCGAGGCGGGCAAGGAAGATCATCTCGGGATCCCCCTCGGCGAAAAGCGGCGATGTAGCGACCAGGCTCGCGATGATGGATCCGACCGCGAGCCCGAACGTCAACGCGGAGAGCCCGCGGAGCGAGAAGCCCTTGAGCATCACGTCGACCAGCACCACAAGGGCGCCGATGCAGAAGCCGATCGCCGCGGCGGTCAGCCTGTAGTTGTCCCACTCGCGGACGGTGTAGCAGACGAGCCAGCCCCCCGCGGTGCACAGGAGCACAAACACGAGCCGGATCGGGAAAAGGGTGCGGTTCATGGCCTTTGCGGTCCGCCCCTGCTGGCGAGCAGCCACAGGATGACCGGCGCGATGATGAACACAGCCATCACGATGAGGATGAGTGCGCGCGCGCGGAGCGCACGCGCATCAGCCTTTGCCTTCCCGGGGGGCTCGAGATCCATATCGAAGAAGAGAGGCAACCGTACCGCGGGCCAAAACGCAATCCCACGAACGGCTCGACAGCAGGGTGGGATTTTGCGTCCCTGCGGCCATGCTGGATCAGCTCACAATCCTTGCGCCCGGCCTGATCGGAGGCTCCGTCGCCCGCGCCGCGCGGGCGCGCGGCGCGGCGCGCCGGATCGTCCTGTGGGCCCGGCGGCCCGAGACAAGGATCGCCCTCAGGGAGCAGCCGTGGTGCAGCTCCGCCGGCGACACGCCCGAGCAGGCCGTCGAGGGCGCCGACTTGGTCGTCATCGCGGCGCCGGTTGACCGCATCGCGCAGCTCGCGCGCCAAGTCGCCCCGAGGCTCAAGCCGGGCGCGGTCGTCTGCGATGTGGGGAGCGTGAAGGGCGAGATTTCCCGCGTCTGCCATGAGGCCGTGCACGGGAGGGCTCACTTCGTGGGCGCGCACCCGATGGCGGGCTCCGAGAAGAAGGGCTGGGAGCACGGGACCGCCGACCTGTTCGAGGGAAGGACATGCTTTGTGACGCCGCTCAGCTCCAGCCATGCCGATGCCGTGACCCAGGTGGTCGGATTCTGGAGGGACCTGGGCGCGGAGGTGGTGACCGTCGATCCCGACAAGCACGATGAGATCGTCGCCCACATCAGCCACCTGCCCCAGCTGCTCGCGTCCTCGCTGTGCGCCTTTCTCGCCACGCGCGACCCCGGCTGGCGCAATTATGCCGGCGGGGGCCTCAGGGACACGACGCGGATCGCCGGCTCCGATCCGAGGCTTTGGGCCGCAATCCTCGAGGAGAACCGCGACGAGGTCCTTCGCGCGCTCAGGCAGTTCCAGGACGACCTCGAGGGGTTCCAGGCCGCCCTGGCCAACCGCGACTTCATAGAGGTGGCGGCCCGGCTCGAGCGCGGGCAGGCCTACCGCGACAAGTTCCGGCCGACATCGTGATAGCGCCGCTGCCCGATCCCCTCGCGGTGACGCCCTTTGCCGGTCCCGTCCGCGGTGGCGTGGGCCTGCCGGGCTCCAAGAGCATAACCAATCGCGCGATGCTGCTCGCGGCACTGTGCGATGGCCCCGTCAGGATCACGGGCGCGCTCTTCAGCGACGACACGGAGATCATGGCGGAGGCGCTGCGCCGGCTGGGCTTCGCCGTGGACGAGGACGAGGGAGCGCGCGAAATCCGGGTCGTGGGAAGGGGCGGCGAGGTCCCCGCGACCGACGCGGACCTCTTCACCGGCCTTGCCGGGACGGCGGCGCGGTTCCTGACGGCCCTTTGCGCCTCGTCGAGGCGCGGCGTCTACAGGATCGACGGCGTGCCCCAGATGCGGAAGCGCCCGATGGGGGGCCTGATCGACGCGCTCCGCGCCCTGGGGGCGGACATCCGGTGCCTGGGCACCGAGGACCACCTGCCGGTCGAGATTCACGCCGCGGGGCTGCGCGGGGGCCCCGTCGAAATCGACGCCCGGGAAAGCAGCCAGATGCTCTCGGCTCTTCTCATGGTGGCGCCCCTCGCCGGGGAGGCCGTGGCCGCGAGGCCGGCAGCCGGCGTCCGGATGCCCTTCGTGCGGATGACCCTTCGCCAGATGGGCCAGTTCGGTCTCGTCGACCCGGGGCGCGGGGGCGCGGACGGTGAGATCGTCGTGGCTCCGGCCGCGTACCGCTCGCCCACGTCCTATGCCGTGGAGCCCGACGCGACCGCCGCGAGCTACTTCGCGGCGCTGCCGCTCGTCGTCGGGGGTACCCTGCGCCTCGACGGGTTGAGGCCGGCGGGCGACAGCCTCCAGGGCGATGTGGGCTTCCTTGAAGTCCTTGCCCGGTGCGGGGCGGCCGTCGCAAGCGAGGGCGGCGCGACCACCGTCTCCTTCGCCCCCGGCGGACGGCCGAGCGGAGTCACGCAGGATTTCTCCGGGTTTTCGGACACGTTCCTCACGCTCGCGGCGATCGCGCCGCTTTTCGACCGGCCGACGCGGATCGACGGAATCGGCCACACGCGCAGGCAGGAGACCGACCGCGTGTCCGGGATGGCGGGCGAACTCAGGCGCCTCGGCCAGGAGGTCATCGAGTCGGAGGATGCCCTGGAGATCCGGCCGGCGCCGCTTCGACATGGCGTGACGGTGCAGTCCCACGGGGACCATCGGTTCGCGATGAGCTTCGGCATCCTCGGGTGCCGCGACGTGCGAGGCGACGGGAAGCCCTGGCTGTCCATCGCGGACCCGTCCTGCTGCGCGAAGACATTCCCCGGGTTTTTTGATTTGCTCGGCGAGCTCCGCGGAAAATCCTCTGGGACCTGACCCCCGATGTCCGTCAATCCCTTCATCATCGTCGCGATTGACGGCGGCGCGGCCTCGGGAAAGTCATCGACCTCCCGGGCCCTGAGCGAGCGGTTCAACCTGCTCCACGCGGACACCGGCTCCTATTACCGCGCGATCACAGCCGAGATGCTGCGCCGCGGCGCGTCCCCGGGCGACATCGGGTCGGTCAGGTCCGCGCTCGCGGACCTGCGCCTTGGAACGCGGATCGAGGGCCGGTCGGCCGAGATCGAGATCTCGGGGCGCGCGACCGGCGACGACATACGCAGCCGGGAGGTCAACGACGCCGTCTCCCATTTCGCCGCGATCCCGGAGGTTCGGGCGGCGCTTCTTTCGTTTCAGCGCGGACAGGCCGGCGCCGCCCGCAAGGGCGCCTTCGCCGGCCTCGTCATGGAGGGCCGGGACATCGGCTCGGTGATCTTCCCGGACGCCGATTTCCGGTTCTTCCTCCACGCGGACACGTCCGAGCGCGAGCGCCGGCGGGTGAAGCAGGGCCAGGAGGACAGGGTGACCGAGCGCGACCGGCTCGATTCGTCCAGGAAGGCGTCGCCGCTCTCCCGCCCGGAGGGCGCCATCTCGATCGACACCACCCAGCTGACGATCGAGGAGGTCACGGATCGGATGGCAGCGGTCATCGCGCCGCGGTTCGCAGCATGAAGCCCAAGCACCCGCAGCTCGAGATGGAGCCCGTCTACGGCTTTTTCTACGGCCTGTGCCGGATGGCCTACCAGATGTTCTTCCGCGGCGACGTCGCCGGGCTCGAGAACCTCCCCGAGACCGGAGGGTACATCGTGGCGGCAAACCACGTGAGCCACCTCGACCCGCCCATCGTCGGCCTGTTCCTGCCGAGGCAGGTGAGCTTCTTCGCCCGGAAGACCCTCTGGAAGCCCGGCGTCGCCGCGTGGTGGCTCACCGCGGTCGGGACGATCCCCGTCGACAGGGATGGTGGGACGAGCATCGACGCGATCAAGCGCGTGCTCCAGACGCTGTCCAACGACAAGGTCGTCATCCTGTTCCCCGAGGGGACGCGCTCGCCCAACGGCGAGCTGCAGACGGCGAGGCCCGGCGTCGGGCTCCTCGCCTGCAAGGCCCACGTTCCGGTGGTGCCCGCCCGGGTTTTCGGCTCATTCGAGGCGTTCGGGCGGGGCGGGCGCCTCCGGCTGGGAACCCCGATCTCGGTGGCCTACGGCCGCCCGCTTTCGCCGTCCGACTATGATCACCCGGAGGACGGCAAGGAACGGTATGCGCGGACGGCCGCGAGGATCATGGCGGCCATCAACCGGATTGGTCCCCCGCCGGTGACCGTCGTCTGACGGCGGAAGCGGGGCTATTCGAGGCCACAGGCCCTGCGGGCTCGCTGGATCACGATCGAGGCCAAGGCGCGGGCGCGGGCGGCTCCCTCCGCCAGCACCCGGTCGACATAGCCGGGATCCGCAAGGAGCTCGTCGCGGCGGGCGCGCGCCGGGGCGAAGAACGTCCAGAAGTGCTCGAAAAGCGCCTTCTTCAGGTCGCCGTAGCCCAGGCCCCCGGCGCGGAGCCTCGCTTCGTAGTCCGCCGCGACGGCGGGCGGCGCAAGGAGCTTCATGAGCTGGATGCAGAGGTTGCGGTCGGCGTCGGGCTTCGGCTCCGCCGGCGTCCTGCTGTCCATGACGATCGACATGACCTTCTTGCGAAGCGCCTTCTCGTCGCCGAAAATCTCGAGCGTGTTCCCGTAGCTCTTGCTCATCTTCTGGCCGTCAAGGCCGGGGACGTTCCCGGTATCGCCGCGTATGACGGCGTCCGGCACGACAAAGGTGGCGCCGTAAGTCTGGTTGAACTTGATCGCGATGTCCCGGGTCATCTCCAGGTGCTGCCTCTGGTCCTGCCCCACGGGGACGGCATTCGTGTCATAGAGCAGGATGTCGGCGGCCATCAGCACCGGGTACGCGAAAAGCCCGAAGTTGGGCGTCAGTCCCTTCGCCGTCTTGTCCTTGTAGCTGTGCGCGCGCTCCAGGAGCCCCATCGGGGTCAGGCTTCCGATGAGCCAGGTCAGCTCGCAAACCTCGGGCACGTCGCTCTGGCGCCAGAACACGCTCGCCATGGGGTCGAGCCCGCAGGCGAGCCAGTCGACCGCGATGCCCCGGGTGTTGGCCCTGCGCTCCCCGGGATCGGTGACGGAGGTCATCGAGTGGTAGTCCGCGATGAAGTAGAAGCAGTCGCCCGCCGCCTGGGCCTCTATGGCCGGCCTCATCGCGCCGAAATAGTTGCCAATGTGCACGGCGCCCGAGGGCGTGATTCCGGTGAGCGTGCGCATCTCAGGCCCTGCGGGGGACCAGCGTGACCTGGTGCCGGACCCTGGCGATCGTCCCCGCGGCCAGGACGCCCCCGAACGACATCGCCGGCATGACGAGCGACCTGGGGCCAAGGAGCGTTCCCGGGTTGAGGACGGCGTTGCAGCCGACCTCCGCCTCGTCGCCGAGGATCGCCCCGAATTTCCGCAGCCCGGTGTCCACGGTCCCGCTCGGCAGGTGCACGGGCACGTCCTTGTGGTCGAGCCGGTAGTTCGAGCAGATCGCGCCGGCTCCCAGGTGCGCCCGGTTCCCCAGTATCGAGTCGCCCACGTAGTTGAAATGCGGCGCCTGCACCTCGTCCATGAGGAGGCAGTTCTTGAATTCGGAGGCGTTGCCCAGGATGCATCCCTCGCCGACGATCACATTTCCCCGGATGAAGGCGCCCGGCCGGACCTCCGTGCCGGCGCCGATCCAGGCGGGGCCGATGATTGTGGCGTGGCCCGGGAGGGTCACGCTCGGGTCGATGTGCACGCGGCCCTCCACATGGATTCCCGCGGGGATCTTGGGCGTCCTCGGGGCATGCAGATGCACGTCCAGCGCCGGTCCGATCTGCTTCAGCCACTCCCAAGGCGCCGTGTCGGCCGGGAAGAAGGAGCGGAATACGGCGAGCGAGTTGGGGAGCGCGAAAAAATCAGAGGCCTTCACAGGACCTTCAGCGTGCACAAAAAATCCGCCGGTTGACAGCGGCTTTTTGCGCCTCCCAAGGGGATCGCGAGCCGGGCCGGCCGTTCCTCAGGGCGAGACCACCTGGGTCCAGTCCGCGTCGGGATTGAACTCCGTCATCGAGGCCGCGACGTCGGCGCTGTCGGCGCCGAGGTTGCTCTCATATATCTTGCCCCACTGGTTCACGATGAAGGTCATCACCCCCGACTCCCCCCAGTGGGCGGGATACGCCACCAGGGCGAACCCGGCGACCATGTTGCCGTTGATCACGTAGCCGTAGGCTCCCCCCGGGGCCGCCGGCCCCTGGGCGGTGAGGATCTTGAAGAGGTATCCGTGGAAGGGCTGCGGCTCGCCGTCGGCCGTCTTGCGGGTGTAGCCCTCCGCGCGGGCCTCGGAAACAAGCGGTCCGAACGGGCTCTGGTCCTCGTCGGGCGGAGCCTTCCAATAGAGGCCGTCCTTCTGCCCCTGCGTGCTCTTGATTCTCTGTGCGTACATGAGCGTTCCGCTCCCGTCGCGCTCCTCGCTCGCGTACTCGCGCTGGGCGATGACATAGGTCCGGCAGACCCCCATCGCCGTGACCTCGTCCTTGCCGATCCGCCGGTTCACGACCTCGTCCTTCCCCGCCGCCGTGTCAAAGAACCACGCGCCGTCCCTGCGGACAAGGGGGATGGGCATCGGCCAGTCCTGGTCGCCTATGCTGAGGACAAACCGGTCGTCCGCCTTCTGCACCCAATGGGTGTACTGCCCCATGGACTTGGCGAACGCCGCGAACTCGATCGCGTCCTGCTTCCCGTCGCCCGAAAGGAGCTCCTTGACGCCGGGGCCGAAGATCGCGTCGACGGCGGCCCTGTCGCCGGCCCGAGCGGCGGCCACGAGCGCCTTCCCGGCCTCCGCGGGCGAGGAAAAATGGCGCTGCTGTCCGGTGTCGGCCGCCGCATCCGCGCGAAGCTGGGGAACGGCGCAGGTGACCAGGGCGAGCGCGGCGGGGATCATGCGCATGGATCGAATCATCGGGAGGAAGGGTGTCATGATGCCGGAATTTCAGGCCTTCAGCGGCGATCCCTGCCGGCCGGGGCGGATTCGGCGCGGGCGGGCGCCGACCTTGCGGCGGGAGCCGATCTCCTCACGGGAGCGCTGCGGCTTGTCTGGCCCCGGGTGCTGTAGGCCCTGGTCTCCGTGCCGCGGCTGTACCCGCCGTAGAGGTCGCCGCGGGGCGCGGGCGTCGACGGCACCGGCGGCCCCCCCCCATACCCTCGGTAGTTGGGGCGCGACTCGGGAGCGGGCGCCGCCGCGTGGTAGGTCGCGATCGGGTTGCGCGCCAGGATCCTTTCGCCCCCGAGCGGGCGCGCGCCCGGGATGCCCGCCCCGGGACGGTAGAAATTCCGCACGAGCATGTGGCCGCTGCGGGCGTCGGGATGCCAGCGGGCGCCGCCGAAACGCGGGTCGCTCCAATCCCTCCGGTACCCCCAGCCCGGATGCCATGGGCCGACCCAGATGCCAAAATCGTCCCAGTCGCATTCGAACCCAAGCCAGGCCCCGACCGGGAACCCGACGCCAAACGTGACATAGGGGCCCGCGTATCCGTCGGGCGCGTCCCCGTACACCACGTCGGGATCGTATTGGGGCACGTAGATCGTGCTCGGCTGGGCCGGGATTATCCGGATGTCGTCACCCTCCATGTCGACCTGCTGCTGGGGCGTGTCGACGAGGGTGCCCGCCGCCCTAGCCTTCGCCCGAAGCTGCTGGACCGACTTCATGACGTCGGCCGGCTGCATCGCGAACGCCGCCCCGAGGGCATGCGTCCAGTCGAGATTGTCGTTCATCCACTTAAGGACGTCGGGGTAGTGCGCCAAGCCCTTCACGCTCGGATCCCAGGACTGGGAGTCGATCCCCGACGGATCCCCGTTTGCCGCGACATACTGCGCCGCAAGGGAGAGGTCCTTCGGGTCGGTTGACGCGGGAAGGATCAGCGCGATGAGCGGGTCCGGGTAGAGGGCAATCGGCGCCAGCAGCTGGTCCAGCTGCTCAGGAGTGTATTCCGTCCCGGTCGGGCCTGGCGCCTGCGCCCGGAGCGCGACGGCGAGGCAAAGCGCGACCAAAAGGGAGAGCGGGGTTTTCATGGATGCCTGCCCAGTAAGACAGGCGCCGCCGCCTGTTGGTTACGGACGAAAATGCGAATTTCATGGAAAAGGGCCCCTTTTCACCGCCCCCCTGCTCCCCGCTGGACGCAGGCGGGGCAGCCACCTCGGAACCTCCCTCGAGTATTCCTCCCATTGCGCGCCATGCTTCCGGCGCAGCCACGGCTCCTCGGCGAGGACGACGCGCAGGTGGAATCCGACGGCAAGCAGCACGAAATAGACCCCAAGCGGAAGCGATCCGAACACCAATGCCCACCCCGCGATGAGCACGAGCACCGCGACATACATGGGATTGCGGACAAACCTGTAGAGTCCCGCGACGACCAGGCGCCCAGGGGGATCCCATGGCGCAAGCGTGCCCTTCCCGAGCGCGTAGAAATCCCTCACGCACCACAGCAGGAGAAACAGGCCCGCAGCCAGCAACACCGCCCCGGCGGCCGCCGCCCGGCCGGGGCGAAAATCCCCGCCCACGATCAGGAGCGGCAACACCCCTGCGACGACGCCGGGCAGCGCCAGGAAGGCGAGGAGCGCGCGGAGCAGCATCATCGGTGGTCTTGTCCGCGAGGCACGAATGGGGCTCCCTTGGATGCGGGAGTCAGCGGGACCCCAGCACCCGCGCGAACGTGCCCGCGTCCACGTTTCCTCCCGTGAAAACGATGCCCACGCGCCTTCGCGCCAGGGCCCCGCGCTCCCTGAGCACCGCAGCCAGGCCCGCTCCCGCGGCGCCCTCGGCCACGTTGTGGGTGTCGGAGAAGCAGGCGCGCATCGCCTCCTCCGCCTCGGAATCGGACACGCGCACCACCCGCTCGACGCCGCGCAGGATGATCTCGAGCGCGTCGCGGTCCGGCGTGGAGCAGGCCATGCCGTCGGCGATCTGCGTCGTCGACGGATGGGGTACGACCCTCTTCGCCTCGAACGAAAGCGCGATGCCCGGCGCATGTTCCGAGGCGACGCCGATGATCCGTGTCGAAAGCCCGAGCGCGTCCCGCGCCGCGATGAGCGCGCAGACGCCCGAGCCCATCCCGATCGGAATGTAGGCGCAGTCGAGCGGAGGGGCGCCCCTCAGGAAGCAGAGCATCGAGACGGCGTTTCCCCATGCGAGGTCCCGGTGAAACGCGGGCATCCAGTGCAGGCCCCGCTCCCTCGCGAGCGCCTCCGAGTGGACCAGCGCCGCCTGGAAATCGTCGCCATGCTCGAGCAGCTCGGCGCCGAGGGCGCGCATCGCGAGGTTCTTCTCCGGGCTGTTGCCGTGCGGGACCACGACGACGGCCTTCAGCCCGTGCCGGGCGGCGGCGAAGGCCATCGCCTGGCCGTAGTTTCCCCGGGTCGCCCCGATGACTCCCCGCACGCCCGGCTCCCGCGCGGCCAGCCGGGCAACGTAATGCAGCGCGCCTCGGATCTTGAATGAGCCGATCGCGGTGTGGTTCTCATGCTTGACCCAAAGCTCGCATCCCGCGCGGGCGTTGAGGAGCGGCCATGAGAACTGGGGCGTGGGCGGCACGACCGCGTCGATCTCGGCCGAGATGGACTCAATCTCGATCAGCGTAGGGAGCGGCTTCATGGCGGGGACAGGGCATGGAAGGATGGCTGATTGCCTCCACGATGGCTCAGATTCCTCTCGGACCCGCATCGGGCGGCGGCTTGAGGATGAAGATCGCCGTCGAGATTGCCAGCACGGCCAGCAGCAGCCCGATTCCAAAAAGGACCAGCGTCGTCGAAAAGCCCCGCGGCCAGTAGGTGAACCTGACCAGGTAGGTTCCCGGCGAATCGACGTAGATTCCCTTGAACGCATGGTTTATCCGCAGGTAGTGCGCCTCCGCACCGTTCAACGTCGCATGGAAGTTGGACCGCTCATAGGCCTCGGTCAGGACGATGAATCCCGGTCCCGTCGCCGTCACCGTGAAGGAAGTCGAGTTGGTGGTCAGCCTGTAGTCCTCGGCCAGCCTGATCTGGCGGGTCCCCAGGTCCCGCGAGGCCCTTGGAACCGGGCTAAGGTTGATCCAGTCGCTGTGCTGGACCGCGGCAAAGGGCCTCCCGTCGCCCCCCTTGATCCACGACACGAATTGGGGCAGGTCGTCGTAGACCGCCGCGCTGTCGGTGAAGAACGCCCGCGGCCAATAGGATGGGCTCTCGTAGGCCTCCATGTCCGCCGATGAAAAGGGTCTCAGCTCCTTCCTCGGCCGCCTCTGACCGGCGGGATAATCGAGATAAAAGCGGACATTCAGCATGTCCAGCACCGGCTTGACAGAATCCAAGTCCTTGTCCTCCAGCTTATAGCGCCAATCCCAAACCTGCTCGATGCCCGAGGCATCCATCAGTTGCTTGTAAAAGGGGTTGATCAGCGGATCCGGGCCGCAAATTCCCTCGAGGTCATAGGCAACCGACCATCCGGGAAAGAAATTATCGACGAAACCCACGGCACGCAGGGGCGAAGCCCGGCTGGCTGCCATGGATTCTATCGACGGCGAGCTCGCCTGCAGGTCGACCCGGCTGGTCGGCATGATGACGAAATTGGGAAAGGCCATGCCGACCTGGAGCCCCTCCCGCCAATACAGCGCGGAGAAGGCAAGAACCGCATAAAGGGCCAGTGCGGGCGTCCACGATCCCCGCGTACCAGCGCAATGGATCACCCAAATGAGGAGCGCCGCCGCCGCGACCAGGCTGCAACCGTAGACGTGGACGAAGGGAACCACGCGGATCAGCTTGCCCCACGTCTGCTCGAAATAGGCGCTCCGCGAGATCGCCTGCGCGGTGCCAAGGTAAACGGCGTAGATGCCCATCAGCAGGACCAGGACAGCCCCGCCCTCGCGCCTGCCCTCCCCTGAGCCGAGGCTTTCCAGGGCCTGCCGCCAGCCGACGCCCGCGAGCACGGTGAAGAGGACGACCAGGACGCAGGAGAACGTGTTGTCGATGTGCAGGATGTTTCCCAGGAATGGAATCCGGGTGATCACCCCGGGTGGGATCACGCCGAACACAAGGACGAACGCCGGGAGGCTCGAAAGCGCGAGCGCGACCGCCCGCCGGTCCGCCAGCACGGGGCGGCACCGGACCACCGCCCAAAGCAATCCCATGAGGACGAAGAAATTGGCGGAGGGATTGATCACGTTTGCGAAGATCTGGAAGGGCCGGTAGAACAGCTCGTCGAACAGGCAGACCAGCATCCCCGGCTGGACCTGGAACGCCTGCGGGGCGTCATAGGTCGTATTCGAGTTCTTGAGCGCCCTGTAGAACGTGTACCAGACGGGCGATGCGATCATCGCAAACACCGCGCTCTCGACGGCGATGCCCGTCAGGATTCTCAGTTTGACCAGCGCCGGCCGCGCGCACGCGATCAGCATGCATGCGCCCGAGAAATTCATGTAGAGGAGCAGGATATAGGCCTCCTTCACGGTCCCGCTGTTCAACTCCATGAGGTTTGCGCCGAGCAGGGCCGCGATCCACAGCGTCGAGCCCCGCGCCGACCTGCTGTCCACGATGCGCAGCCAGCAGTAGATCATCCACGGGGAATAGCAGAAGCTGAAGACCGCGGGATGGCATATGCGGTAGACAAAGAACCCGATGAACTGGGCCGACGCCGCCATCAGCAGCGAGACCGGAAGATTGCGGGTGAGCCGCCAGACGCAGAATCCGATGCCGCAGGCGAACAGGAATTTGGCGAGCAGGAGCTTCACGTCCCAGGCCCAGGGGGCGCCGTTCGCCAGTAGGGGGATCAGGTGGAGCGGGTCGCCGAAGCAGGACTGGCCCTGGCCAAGCAGGGGCGTCCCGGTCGAGTTGTAGCGGTTCCAGAGCGGCAGCTCCCCGTCGATGAGCAGGGCGCGGTGCTGCATCATCGAGTAGGGCACCTGCTGCCACATCAGCGCATCGATGTCCGCCGAGTTGGAATTCCCGCGCTCGACGCTCTGGAATCCGGGAACCCACGGATTCTCGCCATACAGGAGGGCCGTGCCCAGGTTCGGTGAAACCAGGCTCTTGCCCAGGAACACCACGGGGTAGTTGGCGGCAAGGGTCGCAAGGAAGGCGGCCGCCAGTATCGCGCGGCCTGGCGCGGCATCCGCGGCCAACCAGACCGACCGCGCGCGCTGGTCGAGGCGCATATGCGGCGACCGCCGCGCCAGCCCGAACGCAAGGCACGCCGCGAGAAGCCCCGCGAATGCCATCGCGATTCCCAGCCACCCGTGCGACCGGGGCAACTCGAGGGGACTCGCGAGATCGACGTCCACCTGCGGGTGCTCCGCATCGCGGTCGGTGCTGATGAACAGCTTCCCGTCCCTGACGGCCAGGGTTTCGATCTGGTTCGCCGGTCGAAATTGCTCCGGGCCGAACCGGGCCAGCGTGTGTCCGGAACGGTCGACAATCCGCGCCCCGCCAAGGGTCATCCGGAGGTCGCGGTCGATCGGCTCGAGTCTCAGCGACCTGAGCCTGCCCCAGGGAAGGGCGAACCTCAGCCTCCCGGGATGGCCGGCGATGACCGGCTGAACCTGCGAGTCGCCGTGGTTGATGCCCCGGCCCACGTCATAGTAGAGCGTCGCAAGTCCCGACTCGTCGGACTCCACGTCCACCTCAAACGAGCACGAACCGCTCCGGGATCCCGCCCAGGGCTGGAACGGAACCGCGCCCGCCAGGGCAAGAACCAGGCACGCTCCGATGGTCGACAGCCTCATTCGTGGCGGCGCCCCTGCGCCGCTTCCAGGCGCGCGCGAGCGGGCTGCGAGAGTTGCGGGGACTGACGCGCAGCCGGAACTGCATCGGCGCTCACGGGGGCAAGGGATGGAATTCGATGCATGCTCGGTTCCAAATGGGCCCGCCCATTGAGATAGGCCACCCCAACGGCATCAATCGAAGAATGGGCGGGCCCTCCCCTCCTCCTTCCGTCGTTTCTCTGATTCGGCGCCCGGCAGCAATCGGGTTTGAAGACCCTCCCGCCATGCGGTTCAATGGTCCACAGTTCATGGACCACCTGGAGCTCGTCACTCGCTACCTCAGGGAACCGGGCGTGGAAATAGGCGCCTTCAAGACGCCCATTCCCGGCATCAAGCCCACCTATCTCGACCGGTTTGCCGCCTTCGCGGGGGAACCGACTTTGGCGGACTATTATGGGGATGCCTGCGACCTGCCCTACCACGACTCATCCCTCGCCTACGTGGCTTCGTCGCACGTCCTGGAACACGTGGCAAATCCGCTCGCGGCCCTTGCCGAGTGGTACCGCGCCTTGAAGCACCGCGGGATCATCTACCTCGTCGTTCCCGACAGGGCGAAGACGTTTGACCACGGGCGCCCCCTGACCAGCGCCGAGCATATCCTCGAGGATTACAGGACAGGCGTCACCCAATCGGACGGAACCCACATCGACGACTTTGTACATGGGGTAGACTGGCAGATGTATTCCCCGGCGACGGCCCACGCCAATCTGGGGGACGCCAAGTCGGAACTTGCCTCGGTGTATCACCGCAGCGTCGAGGCCGGCCTTGAGATCAACATCCATTTCCACGTTTTTGAGAGCTCGGTGGCGAAGGAGGTCATCGCGCTGGGCAACCGGGCGCGCATCTGGCCGGGCAGGATCGAGATCCTGCGGGTGGAGGAGAATTTCCCGGACTCAAACCCGATCGGATTCCTGCTTGTCGCCAGGGTCCATAAGACCATCCGGCAACGGCTGACGGGGATTCTTGCGAAGAAGGGGCTTCGCCCGGATGCGAGGGGGCTCAGGAAATGATGCCGCCGGGCGCCGAAACGCGGAGCCTGCAGGAGTCGCGGGCCTGCGAATAAAGGCGCGCAAAAAACTGCTAGCATCCGTCCCAGCCGCCTGTCTCAGGATCCCTTGGAAAATGGAGCGGGCGAACGGGCTCGAACCGTCGACGTCCACCTTGGCAAGGTGGTGCTCTACCAACTGAGCTACGCCCGCAAATAAGGGGGCGATCAGACGACCCCGCCCCACCCGCCGTCAACATCATTTCAGGATCAGCTTGTCCGGGTCCGATCCTGGCTTGCCGCGGCCGCCGCCGTCCCCGCGCTTGTCCCGGCCCGAGTAGTACGAATAGGCCTGGGTATAGTAGCCGTAGTCCTCGCCGGATCCCCGGGGCACCTGGGTCAGCACGGCGCCCAGGATGGGGGTCTTCAGGCCCACGATGACCTGCTGGGCCCGCAGGACCATGCTCGCGGGGTTGCGCCGGTGCTGGATGAGCAGGATCGCGCCGTCGGCGACGCCTGCGAGCAGGCTGGAGTCGCTCACGCCGATGATCGGCGGCGAATCGAGCATGATCCGGTCGTAGCGGGTCCGGAGCGAGGCGAACAGCTCCCGGAGCCGGTTGGCGAAAAGCAGGCTCAGCGAGAATCCGGGGACGCCCCCGCTCGTCAGGAGGTCGACCCCGGGGACGACCGACTTCCGGATGGCGGCGTCGATGTCGCACTTGCCCGACAGCACTTCGCTCAGCCCGGGCGACCTTGGACAGCCCGCCAGGTGATGCTGCGCGGGCCTGCGAAGGTCGCCGTCTATCAGCAGGGTGCGCTCGCCGTAGGCCCCCATGAGGTGCGCGAGCCTGCAGATCGTCGTGCTCTTCCCCTCCGCGGGCCCCGCGGAAAAGACGACGATGACCGCGGGCTGCCCCGGCTTGAGGGCAAGGTTGAGGTTCGTGTGGAGCACGCGGTACGGCTCCGCCTCCTCCGGCTCGTCCTTCTCCGGGCCCATGGGCTCGTGGTGGTGGGGAATCACGCCGAGGACCGGGACTTTCAGCCGGTCCTCGATATCCGCGACATCGCGGAGGCTGGTGTCGAAATACTCCAGCGTGAGCGCCACGCCGACCCCGAGCACGAGGCCGGAGGCGATCGCGCTCGCGATGTTCAGTATCCAGTTCGGTCGGCTGGGACGGCGGGCGGGCGCGGCCGTGTTGAGGATCTCGATGGTCCGCTTCGGCACCTGGAAGTCGATCTCGCGCTGGCGAAGCGTCAGCTTGAGGGTCGAGTACAGCCTCGTCTCGTCGTCCAGCGTCTGGGCCGCCTCGTCGAACGGCCGCATCCGGTCGCGGGCGGAAAGGATCTGGTCCACCTTGGCCTTCGCGAGCTGGCTCTCCAGCTCGTCGACGCGCGCCTCGGCCTCCTTGTAGGCGATCTCGAGGCCGCTCTCATATCCGCGCAGCAGCGCCTCGAGCTGCTCCTTGATCTTGGCGCGGCTCTCGATCGCCGCGACGAGGTCGGGATGGGCCTCCCCCAGGCGCGCCTTGAGCTGGGTGACCTTCTGGTCGGCGATGAGGTAGGCCTGGAGCAGGTTCTGGATGTTCTGGTCCGGGATGAGCTCGGAATTCACGAGGCCCATCCGGTCCTCGACCGGTATGCTCCTGAACCGCTCCCAGCGCGTCTTGCGGCCGATCGCGTCGACCCGGAGCGCGATGAGCGAGTTCTGCATCTGCCTGAGGGTCTCGATCTCCATGTCGGAGTACTTCGCGTTGAGGTCGACGCCGGAGATGTTCAGGTCCTTGCGCAGCTTCTCGACGACGTCGCGCTGCCTCGTCACCTTGCCCTCCTGCTCGGAAAGCTCCTTTTCCAGCTGGGCGAGGCCCTCGCGCTGCTCGGAGGTCGCGAGGGCGATGCGGTCGTCCGAGTACACGCGGGCGATCTCGTTGGCGATGTCCGCGGCCAGCGCCGGCTGCTGCGCGTACACGTTGATGTCGATCTGCGACGAGCTCCTCTGGGACTCGACCCTGAGCATCTTGTTCACGAGGAAGCGGTAGGTGATGTCCTTGGGAAGCGTCGTGCCGGGCGCCCCCATGGCGGCGGCGAGCTTCGTGCTGAGGTCCAGCCGGTCGATGACCGGGTACAGGATCCGCTCCGCCTGCATGGTCCTGAACTGGTCCTGCATGAAGTAGGGGTCGTAGGCGCCGCTGCCCTGCGCCTGGAAGAGCTTCACCTCCCCCTCGGGCTTTTCCACGGCGACCTTCGCCGTCGCGAGGTACCACCGGGGAAGGAAGGCCGTCACCACCAGGGTCGTCACGAGGACGACGCCGGCGATGAGCGCGATCAGCGCCCACCGCAGCCTCAGCACCCTCGCAAGGTCGGCAAGGGACGCGCTTTCCTTGGTGCCGGAAGACGATGCCATGGGGCTGTTGGGAGGTCCTCCGGATGCCGGGAGGCGGCTCCGGGCAGCGGAATCAGAAGGTCACGACGGCGCGCACGCCAACCTGGGACCTGTTCATCCCCCGGTAGGAGAGCCCGGAGTCGACGAAGTCATAGTCGTAGAAGGCGGAGACCGTCCAGTTCTTCGTCGGCAGGTAGGTCGCCGCCAGCCCGGCATGGGTCGTGTCCTCCTCGATGTTCGCCTGCCCCGGCCGGCCGATGAGCGTCGCGGGAATGTACTCCAGGGAGGCCGATCCGACGATAAGCGCGGTGAACGCATGCTGGATGTTCACGAACATCGTGTTGGTCTTCTCGTCGGAAAACAGCACGGGGTCCGAGGTCTCCTCAAGGTCGTAGGTGTAGCCCGCGCTTATGAACGAGCCCTTGGCGTAGTCGTACTTGACCGCGGCCTCGACGTACGGGGTCGTCAGGCTCGAGAGGCTGTCCCGGCGGGTGTATTCGCCGCCCACCCGCAGGGTCGCGGTGAGCTGCGGGCCCACCTTGTAGTCAAACCCCGCCATCAGGAAATCCGAGTGCTTGTCGTTTTCGCCCGGGTTGTTCGCGTAGTCGACGTCCTCGTGCCGGTACTCGCCCGCCAGCTTGAGCTCCGGAAGCAGGGTGTAGTCGGACTCCACGCCGTACAGGTTCTCGAATCGGTTGAGCTCGTCCCCGATCACGGGGTCGATGTAGTCATAGTACATGATGCGCGTCTTGAGCGCCACCTCGAGCCGTTCCACCGGGGAGAACGTGTACCTTCCGTCGAACTGGTTGCTCTGCAAGGTCTGGTCCGTGTTCACCGGAACGCCGGACAGGAGCGACGCGGGATCCTGGTCGTAGGCGTACTCGTCGCTCAGGTCCAGGGCCGAGGTGGTGGAGAAGGTGTGGGCGATGCGCGCGTCGACATCCTGGCTGTACAGCGCCTTCGTGCCGGGCCTGTTCTCGAAATAATCGAGCCTGGGCTGGAAGGACGCCGTGAAGAAGGTCTGCTCGTCGAGGGACGAGTTGAAGGCGATCTTCGGGGACACCTCGAATACGAAGCTGCTGATCGCGTCCGAGGCGGCGCCGAATATGTTGCTATCGTAGGTGATCCCGCTTTCCAGGGATATCGTCAGGCCCTTTCCCTTTTCCTCCTCGGGGATGGGCGCGTAGACGGCCCGCGCAATCGCGCAAAAGCCTAACGACGAACCCAAAAGGATGATACGCAGCGGTCTCATGGATGGCTGGCCGACAATGCCCGCCAAGCTGGCACTTCGCTAATGGCTGGCAAGACCATTCCTGCGCGGCGTATCAGCGCGGACGGGCCTCGGGGAGCGAGGAATTGAAGAGGACATAGAGGTTTTCGGCGAGCTTTTGGGGCGAGGAGAGCGGGAACTCGCGCGGCATCGCGCCGGTGAGCAGGCCCCCGTACACCTCGCCCCACTGGCCGATCCGAGGGACGGACGCCGACAGGAACCCGGGGGCCTTCGGCCGCGCGTTCAGGTCGGAAAAAAAAGGCCGGTCCAGGGTCCTCGGGGTGAGGAGGAGCTCGCCCGTGAGCTGCTCGATCTGGACCGCGTAGAAGTCGTGCAGCGTCGAGGGCTGCGCCCAGGCCCGGGTCCGGCCGTACCAGGCGAGGCCCGCGGGGACGTCCGCCATGAGGCCGTATCGCCCCGTGGCGTCCGAGGCGTCGAGCTGGCGCCGCATGCCCTGCAGGAGTCCCGGGAAATAGGGGGGGTACTGGAAATGGAGCCAGTGGGGATCGAGCGCGTCGTGCGCGAGCGGAAGCGCCTGGAGGACGAGCAGGGCCGCTGCGCAGGCCCTCGGCCAGCCGGAAAGAACGGGGTGGCTGGAGAGGAGGACGAAGAAGAAACCCGCGCCGAAGACGATGATGAGCGGCGAGAGCCAAACGACCGCCTGGCGCTCGCTGTCCCCGGAATTGAAGGCGGCCTGGGACCCGATGAGAACCAGGAGGGAGGCCGTGAAAAGCCAGCGGAGCCGGTTGACCGGCTCGGACCGGAACGTATAGAGCCAGCCCGCCGCGAAGAACGCGACAAACCACATCGCGCCGCCGGACCACACGCGCGACCTCAGGTTTTCCTGGATCGAGGTCAGCACCTTGTTTGAGAGCTTGTTCAGGTCGATGGCCGGAAGCTGCGCGGAGAGGGTCGCGCGGATGACCGACGGCTCGGCCGTGGCGTCGCCGGACTTGAGCGCGATGTTCTGGATCGCGAGGCCGACCGGCAGCCCCGTGACCGCCATGTTGCGCGCGACCCATGGGAGGGCGACCAGCGCGAACCCACCAAGGACGAGAGCCAGCGCCCGCCACCGGGCCCCCGCGCCGAACCGCCTCGCCGTGCCCCAAAGCGCGACGGCGACGAGGGCGCCGGCCGAATACTCGGCGAGGAACAGGGCGCCGCACAGGGCGCCCAGGACCCCGAGGGCGGCCGCCGCGCGCCGGAGGTCGGGCGCCGACTCCGCCCGCCACCAGGCATGGAACGCGGCCAGCCCGAGCACCATCATGAGCGCCGTGCCGTTGACCGCCGCCACCTGCTGCCAGACCGGCACCGAGACGAAGAGCGCGATCGCCGCCAGCCAGCCCGCGGGGGCCCCGAACAGGCGCCGTCCCAGGTCGAAGGCGAGCCCCACCGCCAGCCAGAAAAGGAGGAGATTGAGCCCCAGGAGGAAATAGTCGGCCGCGAATCCGAACGGCGGCGCCGGCGCCGTGGCAAAGAGCGCCGCGCGCGCCGCGCGCGGCAGGAGCCTGAGCGCGCCGGCGATCGCCATCGGGTAGAGGGGGGCTTGGTAGACGTCCGGGTAGGCGCGGAACGGATCGAAGCGGACGCCGCGCGCCGCGAAGAACGCGACGGCCTGCGGATAGTTGACGCGGGTCGTGAAGCCCTCGCCCCGGGCGATCTGCGCGGCCATGTCGGCCTGCGCCAGCGTGGCCTCGGTCGCGGCGCCGTGGAACTGCCTCCAGGCGACCAGGCTCGAGATGGCGAGCCCGCACACGATGAGCGCCCCCAGCCGGACCCAGCGCGCGCCCCCACCCATCTCAAGCCAGTGGATAAGCTCCTGCGTCGTGCGCGGGCGGACGGTCATTTGTCCATGACGTCGAGCTCGGGCCACTGGGCCAGCTTGCGGTGGAGCGTCCGCCGGCTGATGCCCATCAATTCCGCCGCCCTCGTCCTGTTGCCGCGCGACTTTATGAGCGCCTCCCTGAGGATCCGCTTCTCGTTCTGCTCGACCGAGAGCGTCGTGCCGGCGGCCCCCGCCGCCCCGTCCGCCAGGCCGCCCGCCGCGATCGGGGACTCGGGGGCGCCCCGGAACCGCGGATCGAGGTCGAACTCGGTGAGCTTGCCTCCCTTCCTGAGCACCACCGCGTTCTCGCAGAAATTGCGCAGCTCGCGGATGTTCCCGGGCCAGGAGTAGGCCTGGAGCGTCTTCATCGCGCCCGGCTCGATCTCGAGCGCGGGGACGCCGTTCTCCTCCGAGAACAGCCTGATGAAATGGGCGAGGAGGGCCGGGATGTCCTCCCGCCTCTGGCGCAGGGGAGGCATGACGAACCGCACCACGTCCAGGCGGAAGAACAGGTCCTCGCGGAACTTTCCCTCGCGCACGAGCTGCTCCAGGCTCCGGTTGGCCGCCGTCACGAGGCGCACGTCGAGCTCGACCGTCTTGCTGCCGCCGACCCGGTCGATCGACTTGGTCTCGAGGAACCTCAGCAGCTTCACCTGGATCGATCCGGAGATCTCGCCGATCTCGTCCAGGAAGAGCGTGCCGCCGTCGGCCGACTCGAACCGGCCGATCCGCCGCTCGGTCGCGCCGGTGAACGAGCCCTTCTCGTGCCCGAAGAGCTCGCTCTCGAGCAGGCTCTCCGAGAGCGCCGCGCAGTGCACCGCGACGAAGGGCCCCCTCGAGCGCGGGCTCGCCTGGTGGATCGCCTGCGCGATCAGCTCCTTTCCCGTGCCCGACTCTCCCTCGATCAGGATCGTCGCCTTCGACAGCGCCACCTTCTTCACCCGCTCGATGATGTCCTTGAGGAGCGCGGAATCCCCCACGATCCCCGCCAGGTCAAACTTCTGGTCGAGGCGCTCGTGCAGCTGCTCGACCTCGACCTCCAGCGTCTTCGCCTTGAGCGCCCTGCGGATCAGGACGTCGAGCCGCTCGATGTTGACCGGCTTCGTCAGGAAGTCGACCGCGCCCCTTCGCATGGCCTCCACCGCCGTGTCGATGCTGCCGTAGGCCGTCATCATCAGGACCGCGGGCTTGCTCGGCAGCGCGAGGGCGCGGTCGATCACCTTGAGCCCGGATTTGCCCGGCATCCTCAGGTCGGTCAGGATGACGTCGAACGGGTGGGCGTCCATCAGGTTGAACGCCTCGTCCGCGCTCGCCGCCAGGCTCACGTCGTAGTTCTCCGCGAGCGCCTGCTTGAGCCCCTCGCGGGTGTGCTTCTCGTCGTCTACGATGAGGACGCTGGGGACCATGCAGCCATTCCAAGCGACACGCCGGGGCGGTCAAGCCCTGGCCACGCGGGTCCCTAGTGCGCAGGCGCCGCCGCGGGCCTGGCGGGCTCCGCCAGTCGCTGCGCAATGGGCGCGAGGCGGCTCAGCATCAGGCTGAGCGGGGGCGAGCTGTCCACCAGCTCGATGAACTTCTCCCTGCGCACGCGCAGGAAATCCTTCACCTTCCCGCGCTGCGCCTCGTCGAGGTTCAGCTCGGTCGACATCCGGTCGAGCGTCATAGGGATGACCACGAAGTAGGCCAGCGTGCGGAACGGCCGCTGGAGAAGCTGGTCGATCTGCTCGTCCGAAAGGGGCTTGTCGCCGGCGGTCAGCCCCGGGGATCCTGCGAGGCCGCGCTGCGACCGGAATCGCTTCTCGTAGAGGGCCTTCTGGTCGGGCGTGAGCACGGTTTCGATGTCGCGGTCGAACTCGCTGTAGATCTCGTTCACCCGCGCCTTGAACGCCTCCATCTGCGGGCGGATCGCCTCGATCTGCTCCGACAGCTGGGCACGGTTGATGGGCTGCGGGTTGTGCCATGGGGGAGCCCTCCTGCCGCCATACTCCTCCAGGAACGAGCCCGGCGGCCGCGGAAACGGCCGGTGGCGCTCAGCCCAGATCCCCGCGCCGGTCCCCAACCCGAACACCAGCGCGGTAAGCAATACCGTGAGCAGGCGCTCCCTCATAGGCCCTGCTCTAGATCGCTCGCCTGCGCGGCGATTTCCCCCCAGCCCGCGATGTTCGTCGCGTCCTCGTCGCCCGAGATGCGGGCGTCGTAGAGCGCCACGGCAACGAGGCACACGGCGGCCGTCGCTGCGCACATGGCGAGGTGGGAGATGAGCAGGGGCGATGCGGCTGCCCGCGCCGCGCGGAGGACCCGGTCGGGAAATCCTGGCGAAATCTGGGAGGCCGCGTGCTCGCGCAGGCGCTCCCATGCATGGTTTTCAGTTTTCATCGCTGTGGTAGTGTTGTCGTAATTGTTCCCTTGCGCGGTGAAGGCGCGCCTTCACGGCCGCGACGCTTGTCTTGAAGGTCTCGGCGATCTCCGCGTGGCTGCGGCCCTCCTGTACGAGCGCGAGGAGCGCGCGGTCCTTGGGTCGCAGCTGGGCGAGCGCATGGCGGAGCGCGTCGAGCTCCTCCGTGTCGACGGCCCCCGAAGGCTCGGGCACGTTCTCGTGCTCGGGCGCGAAGGGGATGAATATGCGCCGCAGCTTCTGGCGCCGCAGGTGGTCGATGCAGGTGTTCCGGGCGAGGCGGAAAAGCCACGGCTCAAACTGCTCTGGGGCCTTGAGCCGCGCGATGGCGCGGGCCATCTTGACGAACACCATCTGGACGATGTCCTCGACGGAGTCGCTCCTTCCGGTGATGGCGTACGTGAACCCCGCGACACGGTGCTGGTAGGCCACGATGAGCTCCCGCAGGGCCACCTCGTCTCCGCGCTGCGCCCGGCGCACTCGGTCGCCCAGCGAGGTCGTTGAACTTTCATCCATGCGTGTGACATTGTCCTATGGCCGACCAGACGCAGATCCGGCCGGAAAGATGCGCTTTTTCAATTGGCGCAAGAGCGGACGGCATGCAACCTTTCATGCACATGGATGCCCACCCCGTTCAACCCCGGCGGGGGGTGGAGTCCCCGCGCTCCAAAATGCTTCATAAAATATCCCCTGCTAATCGCTTAAGGACCTCGCTGTGCGCCGCCTGCCTCGGGCTGATCCTCCTGGGTTCCGGATGCGGGGCGCCCCCGAACGACGAGATGACCAAGGGGGTCGTCTCGGGCGAGCGTCCGGTCGCGATGGAGGGCGGCGACGCCTTCTTCAGCGGAGCGGTGACGGCGAAGATCACCGTGAGCCGCGGTGTGGGCCCCGGGCTGAAGTCGGGCAAGGGCCGGGGGGATTCCGGCGACAAGACCACCTACCGGGACTATGAGTACAGCGAGGGCAAGCAGACCCTCGGGAGCCCCCTGCCCCCCGTCACCCTTCACCTGATCCTCGGGAATCCCGGCGCGGAGCCGATCGCCGTCACGATGATCGACTTCAACTCGGACCTCGGAAACTTCGTCATCGATCCCGCCACCATCACGATCCCGCCCGGCACGACCGCCGAGCCGACGCCGATGGTCTCGCAGCTGGGCGTGAGCTCCGACGAGCTCCCCTTCACGGTCAGGCTCCAGCTGGGCAAGGCCAAGGAGACCCGGACGATCCTCGTGAAGAACGTCCTCGACGACTCGGGCAATCCAAAGCCGGCCGCAAAGTAGGAGTGCTCAGCCGCCGAGCATCCGCACCCTGCGGTCCTTGCGCGGGAACTGCAGGGTGATGACCGTACCGAGCCCCTCCCTGCTCTCGATGCCGGCCTGGCCCCCGTGCGCACGCATGATCCTCTGCACGATCGTCAGGCCGAGCCCGTGGCCGCCGGGCTTGGTGGTGTGGTAGGGCTGGAACAGCTTGGCCAGGTCCTCCTGCCGGATGCCCGCGCCGCTGTCGCCGAAGATGAGGTAGACCGAGTCGTCGTCCGCGCGCGACCTGATCTTCAGCCTGCCGCCGGGCTGCATCGCCTCCATCGCGTTCTTCGTGATGTTGAAGAACACCTGCTTGAGCTGCCCGCGGTCCGCCATGATGCTCGGGAGCTCCGCCGGCGTCTCAGCCTCCACCGCGATTCCGCGGTCGGCGAACTCGCGCTTCTGGAACTTGAGGACCTCGGCGAGCACGTCCGCCACGTTCGTCTCCGACAGGTCCGGAGGGCGGGGGCGGATCGCCTCGAGGAAATGGGTGATGATGCCGTCGAGCCTCTCGACCTCGGCGCGGCAGACGCCGACGGAATCCGCGATCGACTCGGCCTCGGGGGAGGGGCTGATCTTCTTCAGCTTGCGGGCGATCAGCTGCAGGTGGATCGTCAGCGAATTGAGCGGGTTGCCGAGCTCGTGCGCGACGCCGCCGGCGAGCATGAGGATCGAGGATATCCGCTCGTCCTCGATGCGCTGCTCGGTCGTCAGCTTGTCGCGGGTGACGTCCGCGAGGATCACGGCGTGGCGGCGCGGGCCGCCGCCCTCCGCCCGGAACGGGACCATGTAGAGCCTCACCGTGCGCGGCTCCGGGTACGTGAGCTCGAATTCCCGGGCGACCACCTCCGCGCCGGCGCCGCCGTCGTCGCCGAGCGACGGCCGCAGCCCGGGGACGAGGCGCCAGAGCGTCTGGCCGGCGAGCTTTTCGCCGCGCAGCCCCATCAGGCGGTGGGCAGCCTCGTTCGCGTACTCGATGTTGCCATCGGCGGCGATGACGAGCACCCCCTCCTGGAGCGTGTTGAAGATCTGCTCAAAGAGGGCGCGCTCCTTGGCGAGCCGCTGGACGAGGTTCGTCAGGTTGACGGCGTCGAGGCTGTCCAGCCTCCCCAGCACGCGGTCGAGCGAGGTGTTCTTGATTCCTGCCATCTGTGCCGTTGTGCCCGTGCGGCCCGCGCGGGTCAACGGCCGGGAAGGAAATCCATCTGGTCCGGGTCCGCGCGGTGCGCCAGCAGCTTGCGCAGGAACATCTCCCTGTGGATGGGGCTGCGCCCCAGCCGGATGACCGCGTCCCGGTGGTCGCTGGTGCCATAGCCCTTGTGGGTGCCGAACCCGTAGCCGGGATGCCTCGCGTCCAGCTCGGCCATCATCCGGTCCCTCGCCACCTTGGCGATGATCGAGGCCATCGCGATGCAGAGCGACCTGCCGTCGCCCCGCACCACGGCCGTGTGGGGGTATGGGAATCCCCTCAGGGGCAGGCCGTCCACGATCACTCGGCACGAGACCGCCGGGACGAATGCCTCACGCTCCTCGACCGAGGAGAAGAGGTCCGGCTCCTCGCTGCGCCTGAACGCCGCGGCGGGATAGATGCCCTCCATCGCCCGCCGCATCGCGAGCTTGGTCGCTCCGAGGATGTTGTGCTGCTCGATCTCCTCCACGCTCGCGGACCCGAAGTGCGCGTGGATCTGGCCCAGGGCCGCGAGCGACTCGAACTCGCCCCAGAGGGACTCGCGGTCGGCGGCCGTCAGCAGCTTCGAGTCGTTCACGCGGCCGGCCTTGTACGCGGCCCACCGGCTCCCCAGGAACTCCCGGGTCACGAGGACGGCGCCGGCGACGACGGGGCCCGCCAGCGCGCCCCGGCCAACCTCGTCCACGCCGATCAGGCCCTCGAATCCCTCGATCTTCTTCAGGTCGAAGCTGCGGAGCTGTCGGCGCTTCGGCATCGGGCGATCGCGGGCCCCCCTCACCCGCCCCACTCCACCCGCGCCTTGGGCTCGGGAAGCGGAAGCTCGTCCAGCTTGCCCGCGGCAAGCACGACCTCGTAGGCCGTCCGGAAATGAAGCTTTGCGAAATCCCCGAGCGAGCGCGCCCCGAAGCGCTCGATGATCTGCGCCGCCTGCTCCTTGACGAGGGGCCCCGCGCCCTTTTGCAGCGGCCCCCCGAAACGCTTCGAGAGCGCGTGCATCTGGCGCACGTACTCGGCCCGCGCGACGACGGAGGCGGCCGCGACGACCGGGTCCTCCTCCGCCTTCGTGCGCATCCTCAGGTCGAAATCCTTGATCCCCATCCTCGCGAGCTCCCGCTGGGCGAGCGGCTGCTTGCTGAACTGGTCGAGGAGGCCCCACGGCACCCTCTTCCTCGAGAGCGCCTGGGAAAGCGCCGTCGCGTGCTGCCAGGCGAGCAGCCGGTTCAGATTGGCGCCCGGACGGGACATGAGGAGGTTGTACTTGGGCATCCCGCACAGGCAGGTGGCGACCGCCGTGCCCGCGGTCCCCCGGATCAGCCGGTCCAGCTTGATGATTTGGGCCTCCGCGATCTTCTTCGAGTCCTTCACGCCCGCCTTGATCCACGCCTCTATCGCCGGGCGGTCCGCGATGACGGTCGCCGCCACCACGGGCCCGAAGAGGTCTCCCTTGCCGCTCTCGTCTAGTCCCGCGTGGGGCTCGAACCACTCGGGATGCAGGACGCCGTCGTAGCCGAGCTTCGGCGCCCGCGTCACCTCCGGCTCGAGCGTCATCGTCACGAATTCCTCCGTGCCCTTTCCCGCGACGACCAGCTTCCCGCTCTCGTAGGCGGTGACGTTGCAGTCGCGCCCCCGGAACGCGTAGCGCGCATAGGCGACGTCGAAGGCCTCCCAGCCGCGCCCGCTCAGCAGGGAGCGCAGTCGCTCCATCTGGGAGTCGTCGAGCTTGAGCGAATAGGCGCTGAGCTTCTTGGGTTTTTCCTCGTCGTCCTGGCCGCGCTTGGGCATGAGGGATCCATAGTCACAAAATTGCCGCCAATGACACGCAAAACTTCCGCCCGGGACAGGCTGGTGGCGGGGCGCGCGGAATTCAGGGATGCCCTGCTGGCCTGGTACCGCGCGGCGCGCAGGCCGCTGCCCTGGCGTGAGTCGACGTCCGCCTACGGGACGGTCGTGAGCGAGTTCATGCTCCAGCAGACGCGGGTGGCGACGGTCCTTACCTACTTCGGGCGCTGGATGTCCGCATTGCCCGACTTTGCGGCGCTCGCCGCCGCTCCCGAGGCGACGGTGCTGAAGCTCTGGGAGGGCCTCGGCTACTACTCGCGCGCCCGCAACCTGCATCGCCTGGCCAAGTCCGTCGCGCCGGCGCCGGAGCTGCCCCGCTCCTCGGGCGGCTGGCGGGAGCTTCCCGGCGTCGGGCCCTACACCGCGGCCGCCATCGCGAGCATCGCCTTCGGCGAGGCCAGCGCGTGCGTGGACGGCAACGTGGTGCGCATCCTGGCCCGGCTGACCCGCGACGGAACCGCCTACAGGGATAGCGCCTCGGCGTCGCGGGCGTTCTCGCCTCTCGCCCAGGAGCTCGTCAATCCCGGGGCCCCCGGGGACCACAACCAGGCGATGATGGAGCTCGGGGCCACCGTGTGCCTGCGCCGGCGCCCGTCCTGCCTCATCTGCCCGGTGCGCGGATTCTGCGCCGCCGCGAAGGCCGGCGACCCCGAGGCCTATCCCCGGCTCGAGCCGAGGCGCATCGAGCGCCGATCCGTCGTCCGGGTGTGGTGCGAGCGCCGGGGAGCGGTGCTCCTCCATCGCAACGCGCCCGGCGCGCGGCGCCTCGCGGATCTCCACGAGCTTCCCACGGCGCAGCAGGCGGGACTCGACCCGGCGAGCGCTTCCACGGGGCCGCTTGTCGCCCGAAGGAGCCGCGGGATCACCCGCTTTCGGATCGTCGAGTCGATCCATTCGGCGCGGCATCCGGGGGGAAGGCTCGGGCCCGGGCTGGTCTGGGTCCGCCTCGGGGACCTCGATTCCATCGCCCTGTCCGGCCCCCACCGCCGGTGGATGACGCAGATCCTTTCAGCCAGGAACGCCTAGCCCCTCCCATGGAGGAAGCGCCGGCAGGGTCATCTCTCGGTCCTCCGGATCATCAGCTTCAATCCGGACCACGTCTTGTCGACCGCGCAGACCTTGATGTCCACGAATCCGAGGGGAATCGCGATTTCCCGGATCGTATCCTCGGTTATGTCGGTGGGAACACCGGAGGCCCTTTTCGGCCACGACACCCAGACGACACCGTCCGGGACGATTTCCCGGCGCAACCTGGCGAGCTCGCCTTGAAGCGATGTCGATTCCTTCGCGAACACGTGCACAAATCTCATTCCGCGCTCGGGGCGTCCGAGCCATGAGACCTTCACCTCCGGGGGAAGCGACAGGAGCCGAGCGTAGCCGCCCGGCGCGTCCACGGCCAGGGCGCGGGTTCCCGGGGCGTAGCCAAGCTTCTTCCAGAGAGGCGTCCCGGAGTATCCGGCGGCCGGCCGGCTGGAAGCCGGAGGGCTTCCCTTCCGGTCATCGCGCGCCCTTTTCCCCGCGGGAGGCATCGCGGGATCAGGCGGCGGAGGCGGAGATCTGGGGAGGAGCCTCCCCGACGGTGAGGACCTCGAATTCGACTCCTCCCAGCCGCTTGGCCAGGAGATTGTAGACCGCCGCAAACACTGCGAAAAACAGGAACCCGAAGACACCCAAAATGACGGGCATCAAGCAATACACGACCCCCATCACCTTGAACTGCACGTTCCCGAAGATGACCAGGGGAATGCCGATCAGCGTGTAGACAAATCCGAACAGGACGTAGAGGGCCGTCATGATCTTGCACGATTGCAGCACCGATATGCGCGATATTTGCTTTTTCATAGTTGGGTGGCCGCCCGTTGCCCCGGCCTTGGGGGGGAATCCCCCTAAGGATGGCGGGTCGGCGGAACCGCTGTCGGCGGAACGGCCGTTGGCGTGACGCGGGGGGTCGGGGTGATGCGCGCGACCGGCATGGCAGGCACGGCCCCCGGCTCAGGGGCATGCCCGAGCTCGTTTGTGCTCAGGTAGGTCCAGAGGTCCACGTCCATGATCTTTCCAAGCTCATCTATCCTGCCCCTCGACGCATCCTCGGAGTAGGACTTGCCCGAGACCCTGCCGAAGAAGCCCGGGCCCACGCAGAACGTCCCGATGCTTCTCCGATTGCTGTAGAACTCGAGGTAGACCCATCCGATCTGCGGGCCGTACCAGGGAACGCTCCAGTTGGCGGGGAGCGAATTCACAAATGCAACGAGGGCCGCAACTCGCTCCTTCTCCCGGATCTCCCTGATCTGAAGGGTCGGGAGCCCGGCGAGCGTGGTCACCCTCACGAGGTCCGCGGGCTCCTGGGCAGGCAGGTCCAGGTGCCTCCCGCAGCCTGAAAGAAGGAGGCAGCAAATCGGAATTAGGCAGCATTTTCTCATCGTTTCCCAAACTTGAAATGAACCGCGCCGAACCCCTTCACGACATGCGACCCGCGCGGGCCATGACAGGCACAAGGATCAGGCTCCTGTGATCGTGCAGGATCCCCCGCTGGTCAATGCCATAACGTCACGGGGATCCGGCTGTTGCATATGCTTTCGCCCGGATTTCCGGCTGATCGGGAATGGCTGCGGCCGGCCTGGAGGCCGATACCGGTTGGCCGGGGAATGGGCGACCCGGCCCGAATCCGGCGCCTGGCTATGCATTCCTTCGCTCCAGGTCGCCGCGCAGCCCCTCGATCTGCCGGACCAGCTCCCCCATGAGCCGAAGTTGCTCCTCCTGAAGCCTTATCGACTCCCGGACACCCTGCTCCGCATCCGCGGCCCGCGTGACCAGGCTCTTCTGCCTTTCCGCCGATTCCTCCCGCAGCGCGCATATCTCGGCGACCAGTACCCTCATGAGCCGAATCTGCTCCTCCTGGTGCCGGATCGATTCCATCACGGTCTGCTCCGCGTCCGCCGAACGCGCGACCAGGCATTTCTGCCGTTCCGCAGATTCCGCCTGGAGGCGCATCCATTTGATCGACCGCAGCATCGACCAGACAAGATAGGCGGCGGCGACGGCAAGGAGCATCCAAATGAGGATTCTCTCGCGATAGTACATGTCGTGCTCCCGCCTCGCGCCTACAGGGGACGCCCCTGTCCGTTTTTCCGTCGAGCGGCGGATCGTGGGATTGAATTGGAATTTCTAGGCATCGGATTGGGAGCCAGCCCCGAACGACTCAGGGTGCTTCATGACATGGTCCAGGAGACTCGGGTCAATCTGCCGATGCTTCGTACGGCATTTTCACCTTGGGTCGGGATAATCCCTCGTGGCCCCCGGCAGGGAAACGAGGGCCTTGAGGATGCCGGCCTGGAGCTCCCTGGACTCCCCCGTCTTCACGATCGCGGAGGTTCCCTTGCCGTCCGCGAACGTGCCGTCGCCCCGGCGGGATTCATCCGTGAGCGATACCTTGATCTCATTGCCGACCCAGTCGCCCGAAACCTTCGTGTATATTTTGACTCCCGCGCGCTCGTGGACCGCGATGTAATACGAACCCGCGTCCATCGTGATTATCTGGACGTGGCACCCGGCGCACTGCGTCTCCTCGCAATTGGTCCATGCGACGCACACCGTGACCTGGCTCGTCGAGCCGGCCCCAAGCGCTGCGGAGGCCAGGAAGATAAGCGCCGATAAACGGCCGCATCTCATCCTGGCCCAGCCGAACATTGCGGTCGACCCTGCGCGGCCTCGGACAGGCCGCGGCACGGCAGGATGCGTTTCGAGCGGAGGCTGCGGGTCAGCCTTCATCGTCGCGACATCCATTCACGGAATCTGCGGCCTCGGTTCCGGCGCGGATCATCGGGGTCATTTGGCCTTCGGATCGGCGGTGCCTCCGTCCAGAACCACCTTCCACGAGCCGTCCGACTGACGCCTCCAAATCGTCACGTAGGTGCCTGTCTCAATGACCGGCTTGCCGTCGGCCGTCCGGTCCCGATATTCATAGCGACCCCAGGTGTAGCCCAGATCGCCCCCCAGGGACACCTCGGCCTGCGACGGCTTCCAAGTGAGGGTCGCCGTGGCGGGCATGTCCTGGAAGCCCGACTTTACCGCGTCGAAGCCCTTTCCGCTTTCCGAGAGAAGTTTCGTATCGGCGGTCGCCACGCCCATGAAAGCCTCCAGTATTCCGTCCTTGGCCGCCCGTGCGCAAAATGCGTTGTCGGCCGAGAGAAGGTCGGCCTTGTAGCTTGAAACGCCGGGGTCCGCGCGAAGGCCGGCGGGGAGGACCGCGGTCAGCGCCGCCAAGAAAAGAAATGGCTTCATGGAAATCACCTACCCTGAAAACCCTTCCCTTGGCAGCCTAAAAAAGTGAACGGCCCAGGCCTCTCGTTTGCTTCCGGAATAACCGCAAAAGACCTGGTTTCCGGCGAGGGTCGGATCCCCTGGGCGGTCCGGATCCATGACGTCCAATGCTACTTCGCGTCCCCGGTCGGAACGATCCCAGCCGTCTCCACCATCAGGATGATGGTCTTCTCAGGAGCGCGGGTCCTGTGCACGACCCCCTTCGGCACGACGAATCCCTGTCGTGGCAGCAGCTCGATCACCCGGTCTTCCAGATCTATCATGAAGCGGCCGTCTATCACGAAAAAGAACTCGTCGTCCTTCTCATGCTTGTGCCAGTGATACTCCCCCTGCACGACTCCCAGTCTCACCACGGAATCGTTTACCTGGCACAGCGTCTGGTTGTACCAACGATCCTTACAGGCGGAGATCAGAGCCGGGGTGTCCACGAGCTCCAATGGCCGATAATGCACATTCAGGTGGGTTGCGTACGGGTAGTGCGGTTTGTCTTCCATGGTGAGGCTAGGTCGGGTCAGTGGCTGAACGTCGCAATGATTCGCGAACGGGACGGGTAGGCCGGTTGTCCTGCTGCCTGCATGCGCCGCCCGTCTCGGCGCGCTCTTTGGCCAACCTCCGGCGAGTTCTTGGAGGATGCTTCAGGATGGCGCACAATCGGCATTGCCGGCCGGCCAACGTGAGAGATTGCTCGCTGGAGTTCAAGCGCCGGGTCCGGCGGCTGTCTCAGCCCGTTGCCTGCTGCGGAAATGGCCCAAGATGCGGCGCTTCTCAGGACCTGATGGCCTCCTGTCACCACCACGTGAAGAGGATGGTATGGTGGTCGGGCACGCGCCGCAACCCAAGTGGGCGCCAGCTGATCACGAGGTCCCTGGCCAGAAACCCCAGCGTCAGCACTCCGGCGGCGAGCAGCATCCAGCGCCACGGGTCGAGCATGACGTGGCCGCCGATCCCACATAACGTTAGCCCGAGGCCGACCAGAAGGCCCGTCAGCCCCGCGCTTGATTCCAGGCACATGCAGGCTAGTTTCCGGCGGGGCGCCGCCTCGGGCCGCGCCTTCGTCAAATAGATCAGCCAGAGATCGCGAAGGCCGCCCTGCACAAGCCATGCAAGGCAGGCAACCGCCAGCAGCTCGCCCGTGGCGAGCTGCACCGGCAGCAGGGGTGCTGACAGTCCAATGGCAATCACCGCGGCAGGGATCAGCCCGAGCTCGACTCTTTCGCGCATCTTCATCCGGCCGAATGGATCATCCTTGAACCGATCTTTGGGAATCAAGCATCAGAACACGGCCGGACAATCGGTGAGGAAGTCCAGCGTCGCAATGAACAGCGCCAAGATGGCGCGGCTGCCGCTCGGCGGGTGGCGTGCCTGAGGCAAGCGTCGGATCCGTTGCGTGGTCAGATTGGGTAGGCGCTTTGAAGAATCAGGGGCGACGGAAGCCCAGGAGGCGGGCTGGCAGAAACAAGATAGCTCGCAGAAGCGCGAGCATCGCGTCCATGACCGTGGCTACCACCCGAAATGGAATGGAAAGCAGCCATAAAATCGGCCAAGCAACGAGGAGCAATAGCGCAAGTGGCCAGCTGACGGCCAATAATATGGCCCAAAGAAGCAGGACGATGACGGTTTTCATGCAGAACCAGGTGTTGGTCATCCCTAGAACACGGCCCATTTCGAAAAGTTACAAGAGGGCCGCCACCCCACGACGTGATCCGGAGGATCACACATTCCTAACGTCTTGATGATGCGGGCCAAGGATGGCGCATTTCCTTCGGGGGCGCAAGACGTGCCTCGCGAAGGCCTTGGATCCCTTGTCGATCGTTCAAACTATTCGCCAAGGTTCGCGCGACCCCTGCCCGCAGGGGTGGAGTTCCATGCAAACGTCGGATCCGGTGACAGCATTCTGCGACTTGTGCATCAATGTCCGTTTCGCGGATCATCGTTAAACGAACCGGCGTCGAGCATCTGCATAAAATCCCCAAAGTCGCTAGCCCTGTGCGGGAGAACTGCGGACCAAACAAGGAACCGCTTCCCGCTCCTATTTGGAGGTGATATCACAAGAATATGATAGCCATGTCCCCTGCCCCCAAGCTCGTAGTGGATCACAACATAGCCCCTTACTGCAGCCGCCCATATCAACCGTCTGAAGGGCAGTGAGCGATCCACCACAACGTCTGTCGCGTTCCAAGGTTTGCCTTGGTCGGCGATCTCGAGCCTTCCCCAATGAAGGCTCAGGCTAATCGCATCCGTCACCGAAGGCCCAATTTCCGACATGCGATACACGTATACCTTTGGCGCCGGGTCGATCAGATCGCCGAGCTCCGGTGGCAGGTCGGACGCTCTTGCGCCAGGCAAGAAGGCCGCGAAAAAGAGCCCAAGAACAGGACGAATGCCGAGCGTGCACCGCATGGCTCGCTGAACGTTGCAAGGATGCGTCCTGGCAGGGCGAGACTGCCCTGCAGGGGGCGCGACCGGAGCAAGGGCGGCATCCCGCGAGTGGCTGGGCATATTGAATCGCGTTGATTTACACTTTCCCAAGGTGGGTATCCTTAAACCCAGTCTCATACTTCAAGCCGTAGCCGAGAAACCTATCAAATCCGATGTGGGCCGTCCAAATTAAGCAGATGGCTAAGAGTGAGGGAATTGGGGTAAAATAAGCAACGAAACCCAACGCCAACGGTGCGGTATATGTGTGAACGAGATTATAGACCCATGCCCCTACCCTGACACCAAACAAATAACCGAGCATGAATAGGTCTGGAGTCAGAAACAGCACAGCGAACATGAGCCACGAGCCGTGCAAGGCCCGATAAAGGAGGCATGCTCCCATAAGTACGGTCAGACCTTCAATGCGAAGGAGCGGTTTGGGCAAAAGCGGTTTCACGGCAACGTTGTTAGGAGCCGCGCTAAGGATGGCGCNNGAGCCGTGCCCGACGCAAGCGTCGGATGCGGTGATTGGTTAGGCGGCCTTGAGTTCCGTCCCATACAGATGGCTCTCCAGCGGCTGCCCTGCCAACTCTAACGATCGTACATAACGTAATCCCAAATGCTCCAACAAACGAATCGATCTAGTATTCTTCGGAGACACCAGACCGTAGATATAAGGCAGCATCAATGATTCCCGCGCATACGTGAGAGTCGCGCTAGCAGCTTCCGTCGCATAGCCCCTAGACCAAAACCGACGCAAGTATG
>PLKS01000217.1 GCA_003140665.1 Opitutaceae bacterium | reverse complement strand
CAGGAGGAGTTCTTCCACACGTTCAACGACCTCTTTGAGTCCGGCAAGCAGATCGTCCTCTCCAGCGACCGGCGCGCAAGCGAGATCCAGAAGCTCGAGGCCCGCCTCGTCTCCCGCTTCGAATGGGGCCTGCCCGCCGACATCCAGGCTCCGGACCTTGAGACGCGGATCGCGATCCTGCGCACGAAGGCGTCCAGCCTGAAATGCCCCCTGCCCGAGCCGGTGATGGCCTTCATAGCGCAAAACATCACGAAGAACATCCGGAGGCTGGAGGGCGCGATGATCAAGGTGGCGAGCTACAGCGCCCTGAGCAACAAGCCGCTCGACCTCGCGACGACCGAGCGGCTCCTGCACGACATGCTGGTCGAGCAGGCCCAGAGCATCCTGACCATCGAGACGATACAAAAGCGCGTGGCCGACCATTTCCAGATCCGGCACAGCGACATGACGAGCAAGCGGCGTCCGAACAACATCGCCATCCCCCGCCAGGCCGCCATGTACCTCGCGCGCACGCTGACCAAGCATTCCCTCCAGGAGATCGGCGACGCGTTCGGCGGCCGCGACCACGGCACCGTCATCCACGCCTGCAAGGCCGTGGACAACATGATGGAGCAGGATGCGTCGATGCGCGGAAGCATCGAGTTCCTGAAGAGCCAGCTTTCGCGCTGACCGCGAACGCGGCCTCACCCGGGGGCGACGGGCCCGCCACAGCCATGCGATTCCACTCGCGAGTCGTTCACCTAACGTGGCGGCCATGAGCATCCTGCGCATCCTGGCGGACGAGGGGGTGCGCGGATGGGGATCGCTTGTCTCGATGGCCGTCTGGAATGCCAGGACCGCGAATTGAGGTCCGCCTGATGCCGTCCGCAACGGGCCGCCCGGCTTGAGTTGTTGGGCAAACTGGCTTTGGGTGGCGGACCTACCAATGACTCTCACCCCCGAGCAGACGAAAGCCGTGTCCGAGTGGATCGCCGCGGGCGACAGCCTGTACGCCGTCCAGAAGAAGCTCCTTGAGCAATTCAAGGTCTCGATGACCTACATGGACGTCCGGTTCCTCGTGGATGACCTCAACCTCCTGCTGAAGGATCCGAAGCCCACGGCGGACGCGAGCGACGTCAGCAAGGGTCCTCCGGCCGCGGAAAAGAAGAGCTTCATCGACAAGGCCAAGGAGAAGCTCGGCCTCGCACCCGGCGCCGGCGACGCCGACGACGCGGACGCGATGCCCCCCGCCTCCGGCGTCCGGGTCACGGTTGACAAGGTGACCCTGCTGCCGAACGCGATGGCGAGCGGGACGGTCGCCTTTCCCGACGGTGTCACGGGCAAATGGATGGTGGACCAGCAGGGCAGGCCCGGGATCACGGAGGTGAGCAAGCCAGGCTACCGTCCGTCACCCGCGGACGCGCAGGCCTTCATGCAGGAGCTGTCGGCCGCCCTCCAGGGCATGTGACGGAGCCGCCGGGGGCCCAATCAGACCGATCTCATCGGGGCCGGCACCGCGCCGACGGCCTTTCCGCGCGCGGAGGCTGCGATGAGCGCCCCGAGGCGCCTCAGCCGCGTCTCCTCCTTCTTGCCGCTTGACCCACCAGCTCGCGGTCCGCCGATATGACGGCGTCTGCGCCCGGAAGAAATCCCAGGGCTTCCGTCTTCGGCTCACGGACGGCCGGAGCGTCCGGCCGCGAACCGGCCCCGCAGATCTGACGGGCTAGCGGTCCTTCAGCATCAAAAGCAGCTCGGCCTCGCCGATCACGGCGACGCCGAGCGCCTTGGCCTTGTCGAGCTTTGAACCGGCGTCCGAGCCGGCGACGACAAAGCTCGTCTTCTTGCTCACGCTGGAGGCGACTTTCCCCCCCGCGGCCTCGATCATGGCCGAGGCGTCCTCCCGGCTCTTCGTGGGAAGGGTGCCCGTGAGGACAAGGGTCTTCCCCGAGAGCGGTCCCGTGCCCGGCGCCAACGCGGCCGGAGCCCGCGGGGACACGCCGGCCCTGACCAGATCCCGGACAAGCGTCCGGTTCCTCGGCTGGTTGAAATGGTCGATGATCGCCTCCGCCATCGTCTCGCCGATCCCCGCTATGCGGCTCTCCTTGCCCTCGATGTAGTCGGCGTGCCGGGACTGCGAGAGCGCCTCGAGGCTCCCAAACCTCGCCGCGAGGTCCTTGGCCGCCGCCGTGCCGACATGGGGGATCCCAAGTCCGTGGACAAAGCGCCACAGGTCCGCCTTCTTGCCCGCCTCGATCGCCGCGAGGAGGTTGTCCGTCGACTTCTCGACGCTCTTGCCGAGGGAGAGGAGGTCGTCGCGCTTCAGCCGGTAGATGTCCGCGACGCCGCGCACCCAGCCCTTCTCGACCACGACATCCACCATGGCCTCGCCAAGCCCGTCGATGTCCACGCACGCCCTGGATGCGAAATGCTGCACCCGCCGCCGCACCTGGACCGGACAGTCGTAGTTCGGGCAGCGCAGGGCCACCTCCCCCTGCGCCTGCACGACGGCCGTCCCGCACGACGGGCACCGGTCGGGAAAGACGAACGGCGCGCAGCCCGGCGTGCGCCTCGCGAGATTCACCGATACCACCGCGGGAATGACCTCGCCCGCCTTCTCCACGAGAACGTAGTCGCCCACCCGGATGTCCTTTCGCGCGATCTCGTCGCGGTTGTGCAGGGTCGCGCGCGCAACCGTGGTTCCGGCGAGGATCACCGGCTCGAGCTCGGCGACGGGGGTCAGCACGCCCGTGCGGCCCACCTGCACCGCGATCGTCAGGAGCCGGGTCTCCGCGCGCTCGGCCGCGAACTTGTAGGCCATCGCCCAGCGAGGGGCCTTGCTCGTGCTCCCCGCCTCCCTCTGGAGGGCGAACGAGTCGAGCTTCACCACCGCGCCGTCGGTCGCGTACGGGAAGCCCTTGCGGAGCCGGTCGAGCTCGCCGATGGCGGCCCATGCCTCGTCGATGCCTCGGGCGGTCCAGAACTTGTCGACTGTCGGCAGGCCCCATCCGCGCAGGCGGGCCTGGTAGCCGGACTGGTTTTCGCCGCCGGCCTTGGCGGGCTCGCATGCGCCGAGCCCATAGAGCACCAGCGCCAGGCTGCGCAGCCCGACCTCGCGCGGGTCGAGGAGCTTGATCGTTCCCGCCGCGAGATTGCGCGGGTTGGCGTAGCGCTCCTCGCCCTCCTCGTCGCGCGCGGCGTTGATCCTCTGGAACTCGGCGAAGGTCATGTAGATCTCGCCCCGGATCTCGATCAGGTCGGGGACGGGCCCCTGCGCGCTCCGCTTCAGCTCCCGCGGAAGGGATCGAATCGTCAGCGCGTTCGCCGTCACGTCGTCGCCCTCGACCCCGTTGCCGCGGGTGACGGCCCCCACGAACCTCCCCTTCTCGTAGGTCAGGCTCACCGCGAGGCCGTCCAGCTTGGGTTCGACGACATACGACAGGTCCTCGCGCCCGAGAAGCCTCGCAAGCCGCGCGTGAAACTCGCGGAGCTCGGCCTCCGAGTACGTGTTGTCGAGGCTCTGCATCGCCAGGCGGTGCCGCACGGTGCGGAATCCCTCCGCGCGGTCGTCGCCCACGCGCGCGGTCGGGGTGTCCGTGCCCTCCGCCCGCGCGGCGCCGGGGAACTTGAGCTCGAGGTCCGCGAGCTCGCGCTTCAGCCGGTCGTAGTCCCGGTCCCCGATCTCCGGGCGCGCGCTGCGGTAGTATCGCTCGTCGTGGTGGGCGACCTCCGACCGGAGGGCAGAGATACGTTTCTGGGCTTCCGACGAGGTCATCGGGGAAGACGATGAATGGGCACGCTCATGCGCTCCCCGAAAAGTTCCCCCAAGTCGCCGCCGATGCAATGACCTTCGTCGGAACGGTCAGCTCGCCGCGGGGGGCCCGCCGCCGCCCTCCGGCGCCCCGGCCGCGGGCGAGGGCGCATCCGC
>PLKS01000188.1 GCA_003140665.1 Opitutaceae bacterium | reverse complement strand
AGCCCGACACCGCCTCGTCCTGGCACCGGCTGGCGCTCCTGCTCGCCGCCGTCGGCGTGTCGGCGCTCCTTGCCTGGACCTCGCTTGGGAAATGGGAGCTGCCGCAGACCGGGCCGAGGGAGCAGGATTATTTCAACCTTCTCGTCCGCGGATTCAGGAAGGGAAGCCTGGCCCTCGATGTCGAGGTTCCCGAGGCGCTGAAGGCGTCAAGGAATCCCTACGACCCCGCGGTGCGGCCCGCGGGGGTTGCGCCCCATGATGTCAGCTACTACAAGGGCCGCTACTACCTCTACTTCGGGGTCGTGCCGGTCGTCACGCTCTTCTGGCCCTTCCGGGCGCTGACCGGGTTCGACCTCTCGATGGCCTATGCAGCGGTGGCATATGGCGTCGGCGCATTCTGGGTCGTCGCGTGGCTGTGGCTCAGGATCGTTCGCGACCTTTTCCCGCGCGCGGGCCTCGCCACGAAACTCGGCGGCCTGATGGCGCTGGGCCTGGCGGGTGGCGAGCTCGTGCTCGTCCGGAGAGCCAGTTTCTGGGAGATCCCGATTGCAGGGGGCTACTTCCACATGGCCTGCATGGCGGCCGCGTCGTACCTGGCCCTCCGGTCCAGGCGGCCATGGGGATGGCTCGGGGCCGCCGGGCTTTCGCTGGGCCTTGCGGTGGGCTGCCGGCCGACGCTCGCCGCCGCCGGGGGCGGCATCGCGGTGCTTGTCGCGGTGATCGCCCGTCGCGAACGCGCGCTGGGCTGGCTGCGTCCCATGGCCCGAGCCGCGCTCGCCGCGGGGATCCCCCTCGCCCTCGTGCTGGCGGGCCTCCTCGCCTACAACGCGGCCCGCTTCGGCAATCCCCTGGAGTTCGGCCTCAACTATCAGCTCACGGCGACCGGATACGAGGCGAAGGTGCGCCATTTCAGCATCACCTACATTCCCTTCAACATTGGGGCCTATTTCCTGGCCGCCCCCCAGTGGGGAAGGTACTTCCCGTTCGTACACCCGATCCGTTACGCGGCGCCGCCACCGGGATACTACGGCATCGAGTACGTATATGGTGCCCTTGTCGTCTGCCCCGTCATCTGGTTCTGCGCGCTTTTCCCCGCATGGATCATTCGCCGGCGCGCGGGCGCGGCCGTGGAGCTCGCCTTCTTCTTTCTTGCCGTGGGCCTGGGTACGACCGGGATGCTGCTCTGCTTCAACACGGCCGCCGGGCGCTATGTCGCCGATTTCCTGCCGTGGTGGGTGTGGCTGGGCGTTCTCGTCTGGGCCGCGGTCGAGAGGGAGCTCTTGGACCGCGGATTCCGCCGGATGGCTGCGTCGCTGGGGTGCATCTTTGCCGCGTGCGCCGTCTTTTCATGCGCCGTCGAATTCTTCCAGAGCGCGGACATCCACGGGATCCTCGAATTTGAGAACCCGGCCGCCTACTCCCGAATCTCCCATTGGTTCGACACGCCCGTGGCGCTTTGGGAACGGCTCGCCGGAGTGCGCTCCGGGGCCCTTGAGATGGACGTCGTGTTTCCCGAGAAGGTGAGCTCGTCCTATTCGCCGCTCGTGGTGACGGGGGTCGACTACCAGACCGATTATGTGTACGTGTTTTCCAAGTCACCCCGGCTGGTGCAGCTGGCGTACCTCGCATCTGGCGGCCAGCCGATATTCAGCGCCGACCTCCCCGTCCAGCCCGGGCAATCCTATCACCTGCGGATCGAGGGGGGATCCCTTTTCCCGCCCAAGGGCCATCCGATATACGACGGCTGGTCCGCTTCCGAGGTCAGGGCGGAGAAGAACTGGGTCATCGTCACCATGGATGGCGTCGCCGTCATCAACAGGGTCGGGCTTTCCCACGAGGCGTCCCCCGAGTCCATCGAGATAGGCCGCGATGCGCGGGTCGGGGCGGTCGGAAGGACCTTCGGCGGGGTCATCGGCAATGTCCACCGGGACGTGCTGCGCCGCCCGGAAAACGGAGACAAGGGCGCTGGGGATTTCTGTCTCGACCTGACGATCCCGGAGGGCCCTGAGCACCGGATCCAGCCGCTCATCGTGCTCGGGAACACCGGCCTGGCGGACTTGGTGGGAATGCGGATGAATGATTCCGCGCATTTCACCCTCGTGTACGAGAGCTGGGGTTCCGGACTTGTTGCGGAAAGCAGGCCCCTCGCCGTGCCCCGGTCCCGCGAGGCGAACCTGCGCATTCGGATGGGAGCCATGTACCGGTCGTATGGCGGCCCGACCGGGACCGTTCTGAGCGACTCGATTGTGGCATGGCTGGACGGGGTTCCGGTCTGGTGGGTGCATGGACTGGGCAACCTAGGCGCGGACCCTCCGCTGGATGTTGCCGAGAATGCGATCGGCTCGTCGGCGATGATTCCCTTCTTCGACGGGCGGGTGAGGGGATGGAGCCGGGGTCCAGCCCCGGCGGCATGGCGGACCGGGCCTTTTGACGCGCTTGAACTGGACGTCTGCGGCCGGGGGGACGGGGCCGAGCCCCTCGCCGCAACCGGCACGGTGGGGCTCGCCGACACCCTCGCGGTGCAGTGGCTTTCCGCCGGCCAGGCGCGCCTGATCTATGACCACTGGGGGCAGTCGGCGGCTTTCAGCCCGCCTTTCGGGTGGAACGCCGGGGGAATCCACACGGTGCGGCTTGAATTGCCCTCATTCTCGCGGCTCGACTCCGCCCGCATGGCCGATTCGGCGAAGGGGCGACTCAAGGCGCAACTCGACGGCCGGACCGTCTGGGACATTCCCGTTCAATACAACGTGGCACGTTCGGACTCGCTTGCCGTGGGCCGCAATGTCGCCGGCTCCTCGATGGCGGCACCTCGCCTATCGTGTGTCGTGGCGGACATCCGCCAAGTCGTTCAAGGCGGCGTTCAGCCAAGAAAATGAACGGCGACCGAGACCCCCGGGCCGTGACACTTGCCGCGGCGTTCGCGCTCCTGGTGTCGGTGCTCTTCTGCACGTGGACCGTCCATTCGTCCCGGTACGGCCTCGAATTCCAGGGTCCAAAGCGGGATTACTACAACCTCCTCGCGCAGGGATTTCGCAAGGGTCACCTGTACATGGACGTGGCGCCTGATCCCGCGCTCCTTGCCCTGCCGACGGCCGAGCGGCCGGGAAACGCGCCCTTCCTTCTCGATGCGAGCCTCTACCGGGACCACTACTACCTTTACTTCGGGGTCGTCCCTGCCGTGCTGCTTTATTTGCCCTATGCGGCGCTGACGGGGCAGGGGCTCCCGGAGGCGGGGGCCGCTCTGATCTTCGCAACCGGCGGCTTGTTTTTCTCAACCCTGTGGTGGCTCGATGTCCGGCGCCGTCTCTTCCCGAGGGCGGGCGCCATCTGGACCTTCGTCAGCATCCTCGGGATCGCGATCGGCTCAGCGGTTCCTTCGACGCTGCGGCGCCCGCTCTTCTACGAGGTCGCGATAACGGCGGGATACGCCTTCATGATGCTGGCGCTCTGGGCGTTCACAAGTGCACGCTTCTCAACGCGGCGCAGGTCGGCGTGGCTCGTCCTGGGCGCCGTGGCTGCGGGCCTTGCGGTGGGCTCGCGCGCCAACCTGGGTCCTTCCTGCGCCGCGCTGGTGGTCTGCGGCGCGGCCGCGTCGGGGGCCGGCCGCGGGCGCGGCATCGCGAGGGCCCTCGTGACAGCGGGGCTGGCATTCGGCGCCATTGTTGCCGCCCTTGGGGCCTACAACGCCGCCCGCTTCGGCAACCCCCTGGAGTTTGGACACGCCTATCAGCTGGGCGTGGAGCCGAATCGGCTGTTTCACACGACGAACCTGGAGCACAACGCCAGGATCTATTACCTGCAGCCGCCGGCGCTGAACGGCTACTTTCCATTCGTGGCGCCGGCCCCGGAGCCGATCAAGCCGGTTGACTACGTGGGCCGCGAGAGCGCGCACGGGGAGTGGGTTTGGCTCCCGCTCGCGATCGCCGCCCTTTGGGCGTGGATGTGGATGTCCGCCAATCGCGCCCGCGACGGCACGCACGATGGAGGTTGGGCCATCGCCCTGCCGGCGGCCATGTTTGCCGTGAACTTTCTCGTCACCGCGTCCGTCGGGGTGCGGGCGAACCGGTATATGCTCGATTTCCATCCGATGCTTGTCCTTGCGGTGGTCGCCGTGCTTGGGATGGCGTTCGCGGGCAGGGAATGGCCGGTTCGCCTGGGAGCCGTCGCCGCCGGCGCCGGCATCTTCGCCGCCGTGATGTTCAACGCGCTCGGCAGCTNNGCTTGTGCGGCTCCGCTGGCCCATGCTGCCGCGTCAGGGGACGATGGAGCCGATCGGCTCCGCCGGCAGCCCGGGCCATGACGATGTGCTCTGGGTGCAGTACGGGGCCCCGGGAAAGGCGCGTTTTGTCTACCAATACTGGGAATACGGGCAGGCGTTCGGAAGGTGGTTTGGGATTGAGCCCGGGAAGGTATCGGAGCTCCGGATTTCCGGCGCATTCCTGCTTCCGAGGGCGGGACACCCCTGGTTCGGCAAACGGCCGATCGAGCAGCAGGAGGTCCTCAAGCGGACCCTTTCGGTGAGGGTGGACGGAGCGGCGCGCTTCGAGCGCGATGTCCCGAGCCACGATTCATCCCCCGGAATGCAGAGTTGGGGGGCATGGCGGCATGCCGACGGCGTGGAGCACGTCTTCAGCGGGGCGATTCTCGACGTCGATGACGAGCCCGTAAGGGATCAAAGGGCGCTGCGGCTCATTGCGGATCATGGATCGGTCCGCATGCGCCTGGAATTCCCGCCGCAATGCGCCGGCAGGTATGAGCCGCTCCTGCAGAGCGGGTCGCCCGCCAAGTTTGACACGCTCGTCGTCCACTATGTCCGGCCGGGTTTCGTCGAGCTTATCCACGACCAGCTCGGGAGCGGGGCGCGTTCGTCGCGCGAGTTCGCCGTGGATTATTCGGGCGTCCAGCACGTGGAGGTCGATCTTCCCTTCGCGGACGACCGCGTCGACTGGCTTGAGAATATGCCCTTCTTCCAGGCCCCCCAGACGCAGCGCATCAGGGTCACCTGGAATGGACAGGTGGTCTTCGAACCCGATGTCCCGCCGGTCCATGCGGACCGGGCGGGCATCGTCCTCGGCGCAAATCTGATGCACTCGAGCGTGACGCAAACGCTTTTTGAGGGAATGCTTGAAACGGAACCCCCGAGGAAGGCGCTGGGAGCGATCGGGGAGGGAAGCCTCGCGTTCCAACCGGGACCCTCCGGAGGCCTTGAGGACGAACGGGGGATTCTTTTGCGATTCGACCGCGACGACGGCGACGCGGCCGGGCTCGTCTGGCGCCGGAGCGGCCCAGCCGGCGGCCTGTTCCTAGGTTGGTCCGAGAAGGGGGTGACCCTCTGGTCCCTCCATCCGGTCGACCTCGAGCGGGAAGGAGCGGTCAACATCAGCATTTCCAGGGATGGGGCGGCGATCGGCGACGCACCGCGCCGCGCGAACCCGGAGCCGCTCGGGCGCTTTGTGGTCGAGGTCGGGCCCGCGACCGTGCTCGCTCAGCGCACGGCGTTCTTTTCCGCGGGAACGGCGCGCGCAGAGGGTTCCGGCGAGGGCGACTGGTCGGGGCCGGCGCTCCTTCATTCCCACGCCAGCGGAACGGCCTCCCCGTCCGGCGCAGCGCCGTCCCCGACGCTTCCGGGCAGGGTCCGTTTCACCTTCCGGACGCCGCGGTTGGGCTGGATCTCAAGCTCGCCGGTGCTGATGGCGGGCCGGGCTGGCGCTGCGGATTCCGTCTACCTCCAGCGCCTTCCCGATGGAAAATACGTGCTTGGGCTGGACCACTGGTCCGTGGGAGTGACGGAATCGGAGCCGTTCGATCTCGCCGCGCCCGACATCCACGCGATCGGGATCGAGATGGCCTCGCTGGACCCCGACGGGCGAACCCCCGATGGCATGCTCCGGTTTTCCGTGGACGGCCGCGTGATCATGGATCGCCGCACGGCGCTGTATCCCGTCCGAGCGGGCGAGGTCCTCTATGGTGCGAATCCCCTTGGGATGTCCACCAGCGCCGCCATCTTCGAGGGTGACCTGATCTCGGTTCGCACCCACCAGGCCGCGTCGGACCTCGTTCCCGGGAAATGACCGCCCGGATGCCGCTATAGCTTCCAGTGCAAGCCCCTGTCCTCGGGGACGATCCGGCGAAGCATGTAGACATCGGTTGCCGAAAGGGCGGACGCATTGCGGGCCAACCCGGCCCACGGATCCCAGGGCGCGCTGATAAGCCTGCCGCTGATTCCATCGCTCGAGGCCGACAGCAGCCATTCGACAAGATCCAGCGCCTTCTCGAGGGAGGCGCCCCCGGCGGCCTTCTGCTGGAGCGCGGTCGCGTGCTCGGCCTCGCCCACGACGGCGGGGCCCAGCGAAAGGACCTCCTCGGTGAGGCGGGTGTTGATCGCCCCGGGCGCCACGGCATTGATGTCCAGCGCCGCCGCCTTCTCCTCCTCGGCTATCGTCTCGACCAGCCTCACGATGGCGGTCTTCGCCACGCCATAGGCCGAAAAACGGGCGCGGGCCTTGGTCGCGCCCCCGCCCGAAAAGCAGACAATCTTCGCGCGCCGCGGCGAACGGGAAAGAAGCGCGTGGAACGCGCGAATCGCATGGAAGGATCCGTCGAGATTGGCGCGCACCGTCGCGCTCCAGCGCGCCGGGTCCGCCGTCACCGTGCGTCCGATCTCCCCTTGAAGGCCGGCGCAGGTGATCAGCCCGTCCGCATGCGCCCAGGCCCCTTCGACCTCCCGGGCGACGCGCTCGACCGCCTCCCATTGCGCCACGTCGCAGCGCGAGGACCGGAAACTCCCCTTGCTCCCGGCATCGAGATCCGACTGGTCCGACCGGGCGAGCCCCCACACCGAGTGGCCGCGTCCGACCAGGCGCAGGGCGAGGGCGCGTCCGATGCCCGAGCTGCTTCCTGTGACAACCAGGTTCACGGGGCCAAGGCGTCAATACTTGAAGCGGGGAACGGCATAGTCGGTCATGACCCGCGGGACCTTCCCCTCCTTCTCGGGTGAATGGTCCAGGATCCAGAATGCGTCGACCCTCGGGTACTTGAAGCTGACCTCGTCGCCGAGCAGGATCTCAAAGCTGATGCTGGTCGAGCCCCGGCTCTCGGTCCGGCGCACCGACACGATCCGGAAGCGGGTCCCGGCCTTGACGACATCCAGGATCCTTACCTCCGGGAACTCGGCGCCGATGTTCTTTGCATCCACGGCCGCGGGAAGCGCCGGGACCGTCGCGCTCGAGGCGATCAGCGGCCAGTCGCTGTTTCTCTTCGTGAACTTGAAGAGGTAGCAGTCGCGCTCAAGGAAATATTCCTGGTTGGGCAGCGCGCTGTAGGCGGGGAGGCCATTGACATACGAGACTTTCTCGGCAGAGGACTGCCAGAAAAGAAGCCAGACAACGACGGCCGCCGCGGCTGCGGCGAGGATCCATTTCATTGCGGCATATATGACGGCGGCCGCGGGGCTTGGCGACACTTTAGGAGGCCCGGCTCGGCGGGACTTTTCGATATTGATGGCGATGGCAGGTAACGGTTTGCTATCCTTTTCCCGGGATGATCCTGTCGCTTCCTTTCACTCGCAAGGCATGGCCCTTTTTAAGCTCCTTCGGCCTCCGCGAGCGGATCCTGTTCGGCGTTGCCGCGTCGATCGTGCTGGGGGCGTACGCGTACCTGAACATCAAGGGCACCGTGCCCGTGTCCGATCCCGTCCCCCAATCCTACTACCAGCTCCTCACCGAGGCCCTCCTTTCCGGCAGGACCTACCTGGGCCTGGAGCCGGACCCACGGATGAAGACGCTTCCCGATCCTTGGGCGGGGGCGCAGGGTATTCCCCGCGCGCACGATGCGACCTATTACAACGGGCGGTACTACCTCTATTTCGGGGTGGGCCCGGTGCTGCTGCTATCCGCCCCGTGGCACCTGCTCACCGGGATGTATATTCGCGACGGAACGGCGACGGGGATTTTCTGCGCGACGGGGTTCCTCCTCGCGTCTCTATTTTACCTGCGGTGCAAGCGGCGCTACTTTCCCGAAGCCCCCCCATGGTGGACCTTCGCGGCGGTGCTGGTCCTTGGACTCGGCTCGTTCCTGCCGTTCGTGGTCGGAAGCCCGCGAATCTACGACGTGCCGATCACGTGCGCGTTCGCGTGCTGCATGCTTTCGGCGCATGGCATCCTCTCGGCGGCCTCGGCAAGCCAGTCCAGGGACCGCCTCCTTTCGATCCTTTTGGCGAGCTCGGCCTGGGCGATGGCCATCGCCTCCCGTCCGAACTACATCTTCGGGGTCATTCCCCTCTGGATCGCGGCGGCCTTCATTCTCGTGCGAGCCCGCAGGCAGTCAGGGTTCTCCCCAGGGATGGGGCCCTGGATCGCCGCCGTTGCCCCGGTCGCGCTGGTCTGCGCGGGCGTCGGGCTCTACAACTACGCGCGCTTTGACAGTCCGCTGGAATTCGGGACGACCTACCAGCTGTCGGCGATGGACATGCGCCGCACGAAGCTTTTCGCCCTCTCCAATGTCGCGGTGTCCCTGGGCGAGTATCTCCTCAAGGGCGTCCATCGTTCCGTCTATTACCCGTTCGTCGAGCAGGACACCGACGTGTTCGGGGTCATCCCGTGGTGGCCCTTCTCCCTCATGGCGCTTGGGCTTCCCCTCACGCTCCTTGCGCGCAGGACGCGCGACCATGTCTGGACCCCCGCGCTGGGTTTTCTGGCCGGGGGATCCCTGTGCAATTTTGGCGCGCTCTTGCCGCTGCCCTTCGCCAACGAGCGCTATGAGATCGATTTCCTCCCGTCGGTGACGCTCGTTGCGCTGCTCGTCGCCTCGGTTGGCCTTTCAGCCCTAGGCGGCGCGCCGCGATGGGCGCGTCTGGCCGCGATGGCCGGGATCGCCCTTCTCCTTGCGCCCTCGCTCTTCGACTCGGTCGCAAGCGGCCTTCCCGCGGTCGGTTCCGGATCCGACGCGCGCGCCGTGGCGCGCCTCCTGAATCTTCCGGCCGAGGGACTGGAGCGCATCAAGGGGATCCGGCACGGGCCGGTCGAGTTCGACGTGGAATTCCCGGCGGGTGCCAAGGGTCGGCGCGAG
>PLKS01000160.1 GCA_003140665.1 Opitutaceae bacterium | reverse complement strand
GAGTTCCCCGAGCCGTCCCCTGAGCGTCTCCTGGCGGCCGCCCATCTTCCTAGGCCCCGCCCGCGCCGAGCCTGCGCACAAACTCAGCCGATTCGCGGCGCCATACCCGGGCGACGTGCGCCGCGATCTCGTTCAGCGGACGCGAGTCGGTCAGGATCACGGTGCCGGCCGACTTGTAGATCGCCTCGCGCTCGGCGTAGAGGGCGCGCGCCCTGGCGTCGGGATCCTCCACGTCGAGCAGCGGGCGCGTCTTGCTGTGGCGGGCCGTGCGCGCGAGGATTGTCTCTATCGACGCATGGAGGCACACGACGACGCCCTTTGTCGCCAGGCGCCCAAGCATTCCCGGCTGCACCACCAGGCCGCCGCCGCAGGCCACGACGAGCCGCTCATGGGAATGCCCCTCCTCGACGAACCAGCGCTCCAGCTCCCGGAACGCGGCCTCGCCGTCCTTCGCGAATATCTCCGCGATTGGCCGCCCGGCCCTGCGCTCGATCTCGTGGTCGCTGTCCGCGCACTTGAAGCCGATCCGGTGCGCCACGGCGCGCCCGACGGTCGTCTNNCCTACGGATTCCGGGGGCCCCGGCCCTTACTTGGCGGGGGTCGCCGCGGCTCCGGCCGGGTTGATGTCCAGCAGTTCGATCTCGAAAATGAGCACGGAGCCGGGCGGGATCCCCGGGCGGCCGTCGTCGCCGTAGCCAAGCTGCGGGGGCACGTAGAGCTTGATCTTGCCGCCCTTGCTCGTCTTCTGCAGTCCCTCGGTCCAGCCCGGTATCACCTTGTCGAGGCCGATATCCATCGGCTGGCCGCGCTGCACGGAGCTGTCGAAGACGCTGCCGTTGAGGAGCGTGCCCGTGTAGTTCACCTTGACCATGTCCGTCGGCTTGGGCGCGGTGCCGTCGCCCGGCTTCAGGATCTCGTAGCGCAGGCCGTCGGGGAGCTCCACGACGTTCTTGTTGCCCTTGAGCTTGGCAAAGAACGTGGACGCCTCGTTCAGGTTTTTCATCCTCATTGTCTGGAGCAGCGCGGTCTGCCTCTTCTGGATGAACTCATCCATGGCGGGCCCGACCTTCTGGAGCTGGTAAGGCGAATCCTTGCCGTTGAGCGCGGCGAGCACGCCCTTCGCGATCGAGTCGGCCTCGGCCTGGGTGAATCCCCACTCCGCGAGGCCGGTCTTCTTGCCGACATACCATCCGAACTCCTCGAGGAGCTGGGCTTCCGTGAAGGCCGGGGGGAGCGACACGGTGGGGGCCGGCGCGGCGGCCTGCCCGGGACCGTTGGCCTTCGTATCCTGCGCGACGGCGGCCGACGCAGCGATGAGGGAGAGGATCAGGACCTTCGGGGAGTATTTCATTTTTGTGAGTTGAGGGGTGAACCATGCCACCGCGAGTGCGGTTTGCAAATCTATAGCGGAGTTCGCCGCTTGAGTCCGGCCGCCGCATCCCCCATCCTTTCAGGTTCCCATGATGAGCTCCGAGCAATTCTGGACGAGCCAGGACGGCCAGGTACTGACCGTGAAGAACAAGGACGATCAGAACGTGACGCTGACGCTCGCGTTCTGGCCGCGCAACCCGCCCGAATTCGAGTTCATGAAGTCGAGGATCGGCGAGCTCAAGTTCACCGAGCGCAGCTCGCTGGCCCGGATCGGGATAGAGATGCAGATCCACGGCAGCCTGGAGGTCGACGGAAACAGGCTGGTCATGCGGGTGGACGCCTTCGCGTTCGACTTGAGCTTTCCGAACTCCGGCTACTGGAAGAAGCTGCTGCGCCCGGGCATCCCGATCGGCCGGCTGTTCCATGCGCCGGCCGGGGCAAGGCTGTCATCCGACGAGATCTGGGATGCCATAAGGGAAAACCGGCTCAAGCTTCCCAACACGATCAGCATCGACAGCAGCGGTTCGGTTTTCCTGACGCCCCACCAGGTGAGCTACACGCTCAACCCGAGGCTCCAGAGGATCAACTTCGAGCTCATCGTGAGCGGCGCGGCCGGCCGCAGCTTCCTCGACAAGGTCCAGATCCGGCACGACGCGTCCCCGCTGGCGATCCCGCCCCATTCGGGCCTGCTCACCAGCTGCTCGATGTACCTTAAGGAGCACTACGTCGTCCTGAACCCCGGGGCCGGCAACTTCGGCATCCACACGAGCGCCGTGCTTCTGGATCCCGTGAAGACGTTCGGGACGAACATCATGCTCGAGATCTACAACCGCGGCGACCACCCGGTCGTGAACCCGATGGTCTCGGTCGAGATCTTTCGCGCGCCGGAGGCCACCGACCCCGAGTTCAACTCCCTGTCCCGCCGCCGCCAGAGGCTCCTCGGGGCTGCGGCCGAGATCTTCACCAACCTGGATGGCCGCCCGCCGAGGGACGCGGCGGACGCCCGCCCGAAGACGGGCATCTCCGTCAAGGGGCAGAGCGCCACGATGGAGAACCGCTCGATCTGCCTCAGGGCGGGCACGGCCGAGGACGTGAAGAAGCTCTATGCGGACAACGGAGGCGCCTGCGGCCACAGGACCATGATCCAGGCGATCGACGCGGCGCCCAAGGACGCGGACACGCTCGTCGTCGACTATTTCCCCGACCTCCTGGAGCACATCGAGCTCCTGACGCGCATCACCGACATCAAGCTCAGGCGGATCATATTCAGGAAGGCGTCGCGCACCCATGGATACTTCCTTTCGAGCAACGCCCATGCCCGGCTCGACACCTTCGACGCGATCAACATCCAGGTCTACTGGTTCGACGAGCTCACCAAGGACATTTACCTGCACGTCTACAAGAAGGAGCACGGCTTCTTCGTGCGCGACGAGATGGGCAGGAAGTTCCAGGAGGCGACGATCCTCGCCTTCTACGGCTCCTCCGTAGGGCTGGAGAAGACCGATACCGACCGCATAGCGGGCCTGGTGGAGCAGCTGTCCGCCTTCATCGGGCCGAACCTCGGCGTGCTGACGGGCGGCGGCGGCGGGGTCATGAGGCTCGCCACCGACCTGGCGCGCAGCAAGGGCGCCCTGACCGGGGCGTGCTTCCTCGAGCTCGAGGCCCAGCCTCCCGAGATCGGCGTGGACTTCTTCAACACGTTCCAGGAGGCCTCGCGGCACTTCCGCCAGAAGTGGTTTGAGGTCTGCGACTTCTGCATATTCAATGTCGGGGGCGTGGGGACGCTCGAGGAGATCGGGATCGAGCTCTGCAACCTCAAGCTCGGGATCCGGCCGAGGGTGCCCTACGTCTTCTTCAACTCCAAGTACTGGTCGGACCTGCGGCGGCAGGTCCGGGAGATGATCCGCACCGGGCGGGCGCCAGCCTGGATGGAGGATTACATCCTGTTCGCCGACGACCCCAAGGAGGTCGTCGCGTTTTACCGCAGGAAACTGCAGGTCCTTTGAACCCGGAAGATCTTCCCCGCTGCATCCTCGTCGTCGGCTCGGGAGGGCGCGAACACGCGCTGGTCCGGGCGTTCGCGGCTTCGCCCGCGAGGCCGCGGGTGCTCTGCGCCCCGGGAAACGCGGGCATCGCGGCGGACGCGGAGTGCTTTGCCGTCAAGGCCGACGATGTCTCGGGCATCGTCGGCCTGGCGCGCAGTGAAAACGCGGAGTTCGTGGTCGTCGGCCCCGAGGCGCCGCTGGTCCTCGGCCTTGCGGACGAGCTGGCCGAGGCCGGGATTCCCGTCTACGGGCCGTCGGCCCGCGGGGCCCGGCTCGAGGCCTCGAAGACCTACACCAAGCGCCTCCTCTTCAAGCACGGGATCCCGACGGCCGCCGCCGGTTTCTTCAGCGAGACCAGGGCCGCGCTCGCCTACCTGCGGACGCGCCAGGCGCCGATTGTCGTCAAGGCCGACGGGCTGGCCGCCGGCAAGGGAGTCGTCGTGGCAAGGACGCTTGCGGAGGCCGAGTCGGCCGTCCGGGACATGCTGGACGACGGCAAATTTGGCGCAGGCGGCCGGCACATCCTGATCGAGGACTGTCTCGAGGGAGAAGAGACCTCGATCCTGGTCGTGGTGTCGGGCTGGGAATACGTCATCCTTCCGAGCTCGCAGGACCACAAGCGGATCGGGGACGGGGACAAGGGCCCCAACACGGGCGGCATGGGAGCATACTCCCCGGCGGAGGTCGTGACGCCCGCCCTGATGGAAACGATCGACCGGACGATTGTGCGGCCGTCGGTGGATGCGATCGCGGCCGAGGGCATCGACTTTTGTGGCACCCTTTTCATCGGCATCATGCTCACGGCCGACGGGCCCAAGGTGCTGGAATTCAACACCCGCTTTGGCGATCCCGAGACCCAGGCGGTGCTCCCGCGGCTCGCGACAGACCCTCTCCATCTGCTCTGGGCCGCCGCCCGGGGCGCCTTGGGCGGATACCAGCTGCAGGTGAGGCCGGACTGCGCGATCTGCGTCGTGATCAGCGCAAGGGGATACCCGGGCCACTACGCGACGGGCGACGCGATCGAGATCCCCGCCGCGCTGCCGCCCGGCGTCGCGGTGCTCCACGCGGGGACCGCCAGGGACCCAGCGGGCCAGCTGGTCACGGCGGGCGGCCGGGTCCTCGGGGTCACGGCGGTCGCCGCATCGCTCTCGGAGGCCGCCGCGATGGCCTACGATGCCTGCGAGTCCGTGCGGTGCTCCTCGAAATATTATCGCCGTGACATCGGCGGCAGGCAATTAAGACGACTGTGAATCTACCCCTGCGCCTCCTTGCCGTCGCCGTGTGCGCCCTTCCGTCCGCCGTTTTCGGGGGCGCCCAGCCACGCGACCTCGGGCAGGGCCTCTCGTATTACCGCGTGCACGAGCTCCCCGGCGACCTCCCCTCGCCTCCCCTGGGGAGACCCGGCCCGTGCGTCCTCGACCTGCGTTTCGCAAAGGCCGACGAGATCGCCGCCTCCGCGCTCCGGGCATGGGTGCGGTTCAACGTGTCCGCCCACAGCCCGATCTTTGTCCTCGAGAACGCGGCGACAAGCCCTTCGCTGCTCGCGGCGCTGACGGGGAGCGGTCCCGCCGGGCTCATCGTGATCGCCCCGGAATCGGTCGGCCTCGGCCCGGACATCCGGGTCCGTGTCGCCGCCGACGCGGACCGGAACGCCTACGAGGCGCTTGATAAGGGCGCGGCCATCCAATCGCTCCTGAACGACAATCCCGAGAAGCCGCGGGTCGACGAGGCCTATCTCGAGAAGGAGCACCTCGCCGACAGCGAAGCCCCCGAGGTGGCGGCGGGCAAGCCCCCGCCGCCCCCGCCCATGGTCGACACGATGCTCCAGCGCGCGGTTCAGCTGCACCGGGGCCTGATCGCCCTGAAGCGCCTATAGAGGTCGCCGCCGGCCCAGATAGGGTTTTGCCTTTTCGGGCGATCCATGCCCAATTACCCACGATGCCCGATCCGGGACACATCCTTGTCGTTTGCACGGGAAATATTTGCCGAAGCCCCATGGGCACGGCGCTTCTCCAGCATGCGCTGGCCGCCCAGCCTGAGCCGCTCCGCTCTCTGAAGGTCGTTTCGGCGGGGGTGGCGAGCCGTACCGGGGAGTCCGCCAGCCCCCATTCCATCACCGCCCTCAAGAAGGTGGGCGTCGACCTCACGGGCCACGTCAGCCGGCCCGTGACCCAGGAGCTCCTGAACCGCTCGCTCCTGGTCCTCTGCATGACCGAGTCCCAGCGGGACATGATCGAGCTTACGGCCGACCCGGTTCCCGCGCGCCTGTTCCTGTTCCGCGAATTCGCGGAGGAGGGCACCGACAAGGAGATCCCCGATCCCTATGGCCTTCCCCTGCCGGCCTACGAGGCGAGCCGCGACGAGCTCGTGGCGGCCATCCCCTCCATCATCGGCTATCTCTCAAATCTCCCCGCCGCCGTGCTCGCGGGCCGGTAAGTGGCCGCCGCCGGTCCCGATGACGTGATTTTGTCTTTTCCTCGGGACCCTTTTGGCCGACCGTTGCTCCTTTCTCATGCTGAACACCGCGCCGCTCAAGAGCCTCGACCCTGAGGTCCACTCCGCGATCTCGTCCGAGCTCGGCCGCCAGCAGAGCCACATCGAGCTCATCGCCTCGGAGAACTTCGTGATCCCGGCCATCCTCGAGGCCCAGGGAAGCGTCCTCACGAACAAGTATGCCGAGGGCTATCCCGGCCGGCGATGGTACGGCGGGTGCGAATTCGTCGACATGATCGAGCTGCTCGCGATCGACCGGGCCAAGCGCCTGTTCGGCGCCGAGCACGCCAACGTCCAGCCGCATTCCGGGTCCCAGGCCAACTTCGCCGTCTACACCTCGGTCCTCCAGCCAGGGGACAAGATCCTGGCGATGAACCTGAGCCATGGCGGCCACCTGACGCATGGCAATCCGGCGAACTTCTCCGGGAAACTCTACAAGGTCGTGGCCTACGGCGTGCGCGAGGACAACCACCTGATCGACTACGAGCAGCTGGAGGAGGTGGCCATGCTGGAGAGGCCGAAGATGATCACGGTCGGGGCGAGCGCGTACTCCCGCGTGATCGACTTTGCCCGGATGGGCGAGATCGCCCGCTCGTCGGGCGCGCTCCTCTTCGCCGACATCGCGCATATCGCCGGGCTCGTGGCCACCGGGCTCCACCCCTCCCCCATCCCCCACGCGGACTTTGTCACCACGACGACGCACAAGACCCTGAGGGGCCCGCGGGGCGGCCTGGTGCTCTGCCGTGCGGCCCATGCCAAGGCGCTCGACTCGGCGGTGTTCCCGGGCGCCCAGGGCGGCCCGCTCATGCATGTGATCGCCGCCAAGGCCGTGTGCTTCGCCGAATGCCTGAAGCCGGAGTTCAAGGACTACTCGGAACAGGTCGTCCGCAACGCCCGGGCGCTCGCGGCCGCGATGTCGTCGCGGGGCTACCGGGTGGTCTCGGGGGGCACGGACACGCACCTCCTGCTGGTCGACCTCAGGGGCAACCTCCCGGAGCTGACGGCGAAGAAGGCGCAGGAGGTCCTCGATCTTGCCAACATCACCTGCAACAAGAACACGGTCCCGTTCGAGACCCGCTCCCCGTTCCAGGCGTCCGGCATCCGGCTCGGCAGCCCGGCCGTCACCACCCGCGGCATGGGCGAGCGCGACATGGACGAGATCGTGGAATTGATCGACATCATCCTGCGCGCGATTGGGACACCCGGCGAATCCGCCGCGGTCGCCTCCGTGAAGGCGCGCGTCGAGAAGCTGTCAGCGAGCCACCCTCTTCCGTACCGGTTGTGACGGCGCCCGCACCGCCCCCGCGCCCGCTGTCGCTCGGAGTCATCTTTCTCACGCTTCTGATCGACCTGATCGGATTCTCGATCATCTTTCCGCTCGGGCCCGACTTGGTCGAGTACTACCTGAGGATCGACGGGCGCTCCGGGATCCTCGGCTGGCTCCTCTCGCAGAGCGAGGCGGTCGCGGCCGCCCTCGGCCGGGACCACGCGTTCGCCGCGGTCCTCTTCGGCGGCCTCCTCACGTCCTTCTATGCGATTCTCCAGTTCGTCTTCGCCCCGTTCTGGGGCGCCCTGTCCGACAGGAGGGGCCGCCGGGGGGTGCTTCGCATCACGGTCGCGGGAACCGCCGCCGGATACCTGGTGTGGTTCGTCAGCGGCTCGTTCTGGCTGTTCGTGGTGTCGCGCATCGTCAGCGGCGCCTTCAGCGGCAACCTCTCGGTCGCGACCGCCGCGGTGGCCGATGTGACGACCCGCCAGGAGCGGTCGCGGGCGATGGGAATCGTGGGCGCGGCGTTCGGGCTCGGGCTGGTGACGGGGCCGGTGCTCGGCGCCGCGTCCGCCCAGCTCAACCTCCTCCTGCGGCATCCCTCACTCGAGAGATTCGGCATCAACCCGTTTTCCGTGCCGGCCCTGGTCTCCCTGCTCCTGTGCGTCGTCAACCTGGTCTGGATCAACCGCAGCTTCCGGGAGACGCTGCCCGAGAGCGCCCGCACCGGGGCGCGCGAGGCGCGGCTGCGCAACCCCATCCGCGCGATCCTCAACCTCAGGAATCCCGATGTCCGGCGCGCGAATGTCGTCGCCTTCGTCTATTCGCTCGCGTTCGTGGCGATGGAGACTTCGCTCACCTTCATGGCCGCCGAGCGATTCGGCTACACCGCGGGCCAGAACGGGATCCTGCTCGGCTTCCTGGGCGTCTGCTCGATCGTGACCCAGGGCTTCATCGTGCGCATGCTCCTAAAGAAGGCCGACGAGATACGCGTGCTTTCAGGCGGCCTGGTGTCCACCGGCGTGGGACTGCTCATCGTGGGGCTTGGTCACCGCCCGTGGATGATGTACCTCGGCCTTGCGTTCGTGGCGATGGGGTCCGGCCTCGTGAACCCCTCGACCACGGGCCTGATCTCCCTGTACAGCAGCCAGGACGAGCAGGGACGCGTCCTCGGGATCTTCCGCTCGCTCGGCTCCCTGTCGCGCGCCATCACCCCCATGCTCGCGGGCGCCGTGTTCTTCATCCTGGGGTCAAAATGCGTCTTCGTGGGCGCCGCCGCGCTCTCGGCCGCTGCGCTTGCGCTGAGCAGGAGGCTTCCCAAGCCCATCCGATGAAACGGCAGCCCCTCGCCCTTGCGGTGCTGGCGGGCCTGTTCGCGTCGGGCTGCCTCAGCTTCAACCGCACCGCCCCCACGCCCGGCCTGACCTACGTGGGGTCCCACCCGGTCACGCTGCCCTGCCTCCTCGTCGACCACGTCCTCATCGTCGAGGCCAAGTGGGACAAGTACGGGCCCTACCACTTCGTGCTGGACACCGGCTCCTCCGTGACGCTCGTCTCGCCCGACCTCGCGAAGCGCTATGTCTCGGAAGCCTCGCCCGCGCCGTCCGAGCCCCAGGTCCGGGTCCGGTCGTCGGAGGGCGGCTCCGCGTTCCTGACCGCCACCACGCTCAAGAAGATCCAGCTCGGGAACGCCCGGTTCGAGTTCGTTCCCGTGCTCGTCTTTGACTGCGCCGACCTGAGCGCCCAGTTCGGCGTCAAGATCGACGGCATCCTCGGCTTCCCCCTTTTTCAGAATGCCGTCCTGACGCTCGACTACCCGCACCGGCGCATCGTGCTGCGCTCGAGGATCCCCGAGGACGGGCTGCCCGGCGAGGCCATCCTCTTCGACAACGCCGACAAGACGCCGCTGATTTCCATCCGCCTCGGCGACCGGGAATTCGCCGCGCTGATCGACTCCGGGAGCAACGCGGCCATGGCCATCAACCCGGCCGGCCTCGCTCCCAAGTTCTCGTTCGGGCCCGTCGACGGCCCTGTCGTCAGCACCCTGACCGGCGACCGGCCGTCCCAGGTCGGGCGCCTGGCGGACGTCGTTCGGATGGGCTCGTTCGACATCCCGCATCCCGTGGCCGAGGTCACGGACGAGCTCTCCTCCATCGGGGGGGGCATCCTCAGCCATTTCACGATCACCTTTGACCAGGAGGACGACGAGGTGTTTTTCCAGCACGACGCGGCGGATTCGCTGGCGATGCCGGCGGTCCGGGGGACGGGCATGAGCTTCCAGAAGACCCCCGCCTACTGGAAGGTGGCCGGGGTCATCGCGGGATCGCCGGCCGACGCGGGAGGGGTAAGAACCGGCGATCTCGTCTCGCGGATCAACGGCGAGCCCGTGGACAACTGGGACCTGAACCGCTACGGCAGGCTGATCGCCACATCCGAACGCGTTGAATTCACGTTCATCGAGGGCGCGCAGGGATCCGCGAAATCAATCCAGGTCGTGGAACTGGTGCCGTAGGCGCCTCGTTCCCCCCTCGCCAACGCTACGGCAGCGCGAACGCGACGTAGCTGTCCCCCTTGGGCGTGTCCAGCTTGGTCCCCCCGCACGCGACGACGACGAACTGCTTCCCATTGACCTCGTAGGTGCTCGGTGTGGCAAACCCGCCGGCCGGCAGGGTCACCTGCCACAGGATCTTGCCCGTTCTCTTGTCGAACGCCCGGAACATGCCGTCCTTCGTCGCCGCGATGAAAAGCAGGCCGCCCGCCGTCGCTATGGGGCCGCCGTAGTTCTCCGTGCCGGTCGGCGCAATTCCCCTCGCGGACAGCTCCTTGAACTCGCCCAGGGTGACCCTCCAGACGTGCTCGCCGGTGTTCAGGTCGATCGCGGTGAGCGAGCCCCATGGCGGCGATATCGCGGGGTAGCCCTTGCTGTCGACGAAGCGGTTGTAGCCGTTGAAGCGGTAGGGGATGCGGGGCACCGCGCTCGCCTCCGGCGGCGCGGCCGGCCCGGCGGCGGACTCGGGATCGCCGAGCAGATAGGACGCGATCGCCTCCTTGTCGGCCTGCGAAAGGGTCGTGAATCCCGGCATCATCCTCCTGCCCGTCGTGATCAGGTTCACCAGGTCCGCGCGCGGGATGCGCGCGCCGACACCGACCAGCGAAGGGATCCCGCCCGCCGGCAGCCCCTTGCGCTCGGGCCCGTGGCAGGTGATGCAATACAGGGTGTAAAGCCTGCGGCCGGGGCTCATCTGCGCGAGGTCGGCCTCCTTGGGCGCGTCCGACAGCGAGGCGATCCAGGCCATCTCGTTCGCGTTCACGTAGAGGATCCCCTCCGGGTCGACGGCCGGGCCGCCCCACTCGCCGCCCCCGTCGAAGCCGGGGAATAGGACGGTGTCATCCTTGCCAAAAGGCTGGAAAAGGCCGGTGCGCGCGGCGCGCAGCTGCGCCAGCAGGGCGTCGCGGTTCTCGGCGTAGGGGCTGATGTCGTCGTCCGTCAGCGTCTGCCGCGCGTAGGGCTTTGGCTTGCTCGGGACGGGCTGGGTCGGCCATGCCTGCTCGCCGTCGAGGGTCGACTTGGGGAAGGGCTTTTCCTCGATCGGGAAAAGGGACTCGCCGGTCGCGCGGTCGAACAGGAAGACGAAGCCGGTCTTCGTGGTCTGGGCCACGGCCTCGACCATGCGGCCCCCGTGGCGCACGGTCAGCAGCACGGGGGGCGACGGCAGGTCGCGGTCCCACATGTCGTGGTGGATGGTCTGGCGGTACCAGAGGAGCTTCCCGGTGCCGGCGTCGAGGGCCAGGAGGCAGTCGGCAAAAAGCCCCTGCCCGAGCCTGTGGCCGCCCCAGAAATCGGGGGCTGCCGAGCCGGTGGGCACAAAGAGGACCCCCCGCTTGCGGTCGATGGCCATTCCCGCCCAGCAGTTCGCCGACCCGACATCGACGTTCTTGTAGGCGTCCTTGGATATCCAGGTCTCGTAGCCCTTGTCGTCCGGATACGGCATGGTCCGAAACACCCACGCGACGGTGCCGGTCCTCACATTGAAGGCCTGGATGTAGCCGGGCGCGGCGTCCTGGTCCTCCCCCACCCGCGTCGGCATGACCAGCAGGTCGCCGAACAGCGTGCCCGGCGTGGTGGACACCACCCACTTCTCCTGCGCCTGCGGGCCGAGGCCCGCCATGAGGCTCACCCTTCCGTCGACGCCGAAGTCCGGGATCATCGCGCCGGTCCCGGCGTCGAGCGCGTAGAGCCAGGAGCCGATCGTGCAAAGGATCCTGCGGCGTTGCCCGTCCGACCAAAAGGTGACGCCGCGGTCGTTGTCGAACGCGTTGACGTTCCTCGGGTCGGAGAACCGCCAGAGCTGCCGCCCGGTCGCCGCGTCGAGCGCGAATATCTGGCTCGTCGCCGTCACTCCGTACAGCACGCCGTCGATGATGATCGGGTTGCACTGCACCTGTCCGAAGTCGCCCGAGTGGAACTCCCAGACCACCTTCAACCCGCCGACGTTCGCCGCGTTGATCTGGTCCAGCGCGGAGTAGTGGTTGCGCTCGGGACCCCCGAGGTACTCGGACCAGTCGCGGCCCGCCGCGGCGCGCGCCCCGGAGGCCAGGACGAGGGCCAGCGGGACGAGTGCGAGCGCCGAAACTCTCGGAATCATGTGGGGTCGGGGTTTGAAGCTCAGGCCTTCTGGAGCAGAAATGCTGCACCACCGTCGTGGCGCTCAATCCACGGGACCGCAATCGCGCTTTTCTTGAGGACGAACGCGCGGTGCCGGTCAAGGAAGGCCTCCACGACCCTCTGGTTCTCGGCCGGGTCGATGCTGCACGTCGAGTAGACCAGGCGCCCGCCCGGCGCGACGAGCCTCGCGGCAGCCGCGAGCAACGCCCCCTGGTGCCGGGCGTGCTTCGTAAAATCGCCCTCCTGGAGCCTCCATTTGACGTCGACCCGATGGCGCATGACGCCGGTGTTCGAGCAGGGCACGTCGATAAGGACGGCCGGGTATTTGACCGGGAGCCCATGCTCCGCGAGCACCCCGGCGGCCCCCGTAAGGAGGTCCGCCTGGACCAGGGCCGCCTCCACCCCCTCGGTCCGCGACAGGTTCTCCTTGAGGCGGTCGATCCGGGAGGCCGGCACATCCAGGGAGACAATCCGGCCCGTGACGAGCGCGTCGACGATGAGCAGGCTCTTGCCGCCCGGCGCCGCGCACAGGTCGAGGACCGACTCGCCGGGCCTCGGCTCGAGCAGTTCCACCGCCATCCGGGTCCCGGGATCCTGGAGATAGAGCGACCCGGACTTCAGCAGCGGCCCCACCTCCGGCCACCTCCCCGAGGGAACGGTGTAGAACCCTCCCCATTCCGACGCCTGCAGCCAGTCGGCCGCCGGCGTGGAGCGGTCGCGCCAGCGGGCATAGAGCGGCGCCGGCGACTGGTTCCATTCGAGGAGGCTGCGCGTCGCCCCGGCGCCAAACGTCCCGAGCCAGCGGCGCACCAGCCATGCCGGATGCGAGAAATACTCGGCGAGGGCCTCGGCAGGCGCGACCGGGCCGGGCGCCCGCTGCCCCTGAAGGATCGCGGCCATCTTGCGGACGACCGCATTCACGAGCCGAGCCTCGGCGGGACTGGCCAGCTCCTTTGTCCTCTCGACCGCATGATGGACGATTCGGGCCGGCTGGCCGGTGTCGCCGCCCTCCGCGAAGGCCTCGATAAGCTCGAATCCCGCGACGTAGAGGACGGCACGGGTCACAAACCGGGGCGGATGGGCGACCAGTCCCGCCAGCGCCCCCTCGATGCGGCCCGAGTGCCTCACCACGCCGAAGACAAGGTGCTGGCACCGGGCCCGCTCGGCGCCCGCCATCTCCGGCGGCAGGGATTCCATGAGGAGGTCGATGCGCTCGCGCCGGTCCAGCCACCGGGCGATCAGCCTCGCGGTGGACTGCCATGCGCTTTGGGGCCCTGGTTTCGCGGTCGTCGACATGGTCCACTCTACTCTCCGTTCCGGGCGGTTGATTGGGCAACCCTGAATTCCGCCCCCGCTCCTGTGTCATCGACTTCAAGGGCCCTGGTGGACAGAATGCGGAACCCCCTGCCAGAATGCATGCGCCCGTATCCCCCTTGAGCCGCCTCCCGCTCGCTTCCCTCCTCGGAAGCGCGATCCTCGCGTCGGCCGCGTTTTCCCATGCCGCATCCCCGGCCGCCCCCGGCCAAGCCCCGTCCGACGCACCCGCCATGCTCGGCTCCGCTTTCTTTGACTGGGACAAGCTTCCGGTGAAGGCGACCCCGGTCGGCGCGCTTCGCGCCGTCGTCGACGCCCCGACACCCACCTTTGGGCGATTGGAAATCCATGCCACCACCTTGCATCCGGGGTATGCCTCCCACCCGCCGCACCACCATCCCCAGGAGGAGCTCATTCTCATCAAGGAGGGAACCCTCGAATCCTGGATAAACGGCCGCAGGGAACGCGCGGGCGCCGGCTCCCTGGTCTTCTTCGCCTCGCATGACGTGCACAACCTGACAAACATCGGGGACGGGCCGGCGACCTATTACGTGATCAATTTCTACACGCCGGCCACCGCGTCCGTCCGCGACCGGCCCGCGGCCGAGTGGGCGCCTTCCGACAAACTCCGCTCCGGCGTCATCGACTGGGAAAAGCTGGTGCCGGAACCCACGGCGACCGGCGTCCGGCGCTCCCTCGTCAACGCTTCCACCCTCACGCTTGCGACGCTCGAGGTCCACGCGACCACCCTGGCCCCAGATGCCCCGCCAAGCAGGCCGCACCGCCGCCCATGGTCGACGCTCGTCATCGTCAAGGAGGGCAGGATCGACGCCACCGTGGACGGCATCACGCACTTGGCCGGCCCGGGCTCGATCGTCTTCATGGCCTCAAACGCCATGCAGAGCATGGGCAACCCGGGTCCGCTGCCCGCGACCTATTTCGTCTTCTCGGTCTCCTCAGAGGCGACGCCGGCAGCCACGGACTGAAGGCGCGGCCGGTTCGGGCTGCCCGCCCCCCGGAAGCGGCCCAAAGCGGCCGGCCAGACCCTTTGGAGGGCCTCAGGCTCCTTTTGCACGGGCACAGAATGGCCATTGGGTCGCAATACACAATTATCATTTCAAAGGGACCCGGTACCATTTGGAGACTCGGTTTGACAATCCTCGCCATAATCCGCTTTACTCTCCGGTTCACGCGTTCGCTTGAGCACCTATGAATTCCGAAGCCGTTTCCGCGCTCCTAGTAAAAAATCCATCCCTGAAGGCCTTCAAGTCCAAGCTTGAGGCCATGAAGTCCGGCGCGTACGTGATTCACAGGAGCTGGGGATTCGGCCAGATCAAGAGCTTCGACGACACGACGCTTCGCCTCGTGATCGACTTCAAGGGCAAGAAGGCACACGCGATGGACCCGGCCTTCTGCGTCGGGACGATGGAAGTCCTTCCTGAGAACCACCTATTGGTGCGCAAGGAGACGGAGCCAAAGAAGATTTCCGAGCTCATCGCCAACAACCCGGCGCAGCTCATCGTCGAGGCCCTGGAGTCCTACCCGAACAAGGCCACCACCGCCATCGACCTCGAGATCACGCTCGCCCAGGTCGTCGGCGACGAGAAATTCAAGAAATGGTGGGGCGACGCCCGCAAGGCCGTCGCGAAGGATCCCCGGGTCTCCGTGCCCGAGAAGAAGACGGAATGCTACGTCCTCAGGGAGACGCCGGTCTCGGCCGAGGACGAGATCTACGACCAGTTCAACTCCACGCGCTCGGCTCGCCGGCGGATCTCGCTGGCGGAGGACTACGCCACGGCCTCGGCCCACAAGGAGGCGAACGGGAACCTGACGGAGGTGCTGAAGGGGGTGGCCGACGCCGTCAAGGACAGCAACCAGCTCGACTCGGCAGAGCGCCTCTACGGCGCCGCCGTCCGCGACAGGATCGCGAAAGTCGCGGGGGTGGACGCATCGACGTTCGCGCCCTCGCAGGCGTCGCTCGTCGCCAACCTGCGGGACCTGGCCGCGATCTCCGAGAAGATCCCCGTCCAGTTCCAGAGCCACTTCCTCGAGCTCATAAAGGAGACCCACCCGATCGAGTGCCGCGACATCGTCTTCAACCTCCTCAAGGTGTCGCAGGGCAAGTTCACCACCGAGTGCATCAATTTCCTGGTCGAGAACGGCTACTCGGAGGACCTCGCGTCCACGCTCAAGCGCTGGCAGACCGAGCAGAACCTGCGCGCGCCGGTGCTCCTGTGGATCGTCAAGAACAGGCACTCCAAGAAGTTTGCGAAGCTGCTGAACGACCTGATCACGCCCAGGCTGCTGAGCGCGATCTTCTTCGCCATCGACTACGAGGCCCTGCAGGCCGCGAGCGCCCGGCGGATCCCGCTCGGCGACATCCTCAGCGACGACACCGAGCTCATCGCGGACCTCCTGTCGACGGCCGACCCGGAAACCGCTCGCGATCTCGCCAACACGCTCCTCCTGAACCAGGGCTTCGAGGAGCTGACCAAGAAGTCGCTCCTCGCCCGGTTCATCAAGATATTCCCGAACATCCAGTCGCTCGTCGCCGCGGACGCAGAGGGCAAGGAGGAGCAGCTCCTCGTTTCCCGCCAGAGCTTCGAGCGCAAGCGCGAGGAATACGAGGCGATCGTGTCCAAGAAGATCCCCGAGAACTCCAAGGCGATCGCCGCGGCCCGCGAGCACGGGGACCTGCGCGAGAACTCCGAGTACAAGATGGCCAAGCAGGACCAGCAGGTGCTCATGTCCCACAAGGGGCAGCTCGAGCGCGAGCTCGCCCGCGCCCGCATAACCGATTTCAAGGACGCCACCGCAGAGCAGGTCAGCGTGGGCAGCATCGTGGAGGTCCGCATCCCGGACGGGGGCACGACGCGCTACACCATCCTGGGGGTCTGGGACGGCGATCCCGAGCACCATGTCATCTCCTACAAGACGCCGCTCGGGTCCGCCCTCATCGGCAAGAAGGCGGGAGAGACGGTGAAGGTGAAGACGGGCGCGGCGGAGGAATCCTACTCGATCGTAAGCATCGCGCGCTACGCCTGAGCCGCGCCCGGGTTACGTCGTTGCCTTGGAGCGCGGAACCCGCAGGCTTGCGCCTGCAGTGAACTCATCCTGGGACACGCTCAAGATCCTGTCCGACCCGACGCGGCTGCGCCTGATCGCGCTCGTCATGCGCGAGGAGCTGTCGGTCGCGGAACTCCAGGAGATCCTCGGGATGGGACAGTCGCGGATCTCCTCGCAGCTCGCCCTCCTTCGCCAGGCAAGCCTGGTGGTCGACCGGCGCGACGGCAAGAAGGCCTACTACTCGCTCCGGCCGCACCTTCCGGCGGGGCAGCTTGCGCTCGTCCGCGCGGCCGTCGAGAGCGTCGCCGAGCTCGACGCCCTGGCCGAGGATGGCCGCCATCTCGACCGGGTCCTCGCCAAGCGCCGGCGGGTCTCGGAGCAGTATTTCAACCTGATCGCGGGCCGGCTGGGCCGCAACCACTGCCCCGGCCGTTCCTGGGAGGCGATCGGCCGCCTGGCGCTCAGGCTGGTGCCGCAGATCGTCGTCGCCGACCTTGGGGCGGGAGAGGGTCTCATCTCGCAGCTCATAGCCCGAAACGCGAAGCAGGTGTGGTGCATCGACAACTCGCCGCGGATGGTCGAGGTCGGGACCGAGCTCGCGCGCAAGAACGACCTGACCAACCTCACCTACAAGCTGGGGGACATCGAGCAGGTGCCCCTTGCCGACGAATCGGTGGACCTCGCCATCCTGAGCCAGGCGCTCCACCACGCCCGGCATCCGCAGAAGGCCGTGGACGAGGCGCACCGCATCCTCCGGCCGGGAGGGCAGCTTCTCGTCCTCGAGCTGGCCGAGCACGGCTTCGAGAAGGCGCGGGAGCTCTACGCGGACCTCTGGCTCGGCTTCAAGGAGAGCGCCCTCGAGGGATTCCTCAAGAAGGCGAGGTTCATAAAGATTG